>CAZGCW010000050.1:0-19442 GCA_964524295.1 uncultured Pseudomonadales bacterium | reverse complement strand
CAAAAAATTTAGGAGCTTATGGTGATGGTGGTTTTGTTGGAACTTCTATAAAAATTGGTGATCTCAAAGCCAGAGGTATTTTTAAAGTTACTTCTGTACGTCATATAAATGGAATGACCCGCTTTTTCCAGGTCGGCATTGCCTTCAATTCCCCAACCGGCTTCAATTTCGCTAGAAAGAAGAACCGAAGACTGATCATAATCTGAGAACTTTAACCCATTCTGATTACCGACGAAAAACCAATTGTCCGTCATTTGATAACCCATATCCGTTATATCGACTTGATCATCAAAAAAGTAGGCACCCATATCATGCCAGCGTCCCTTTCGAGGTGAGGCCGTTAATCTGAATCTAAAGGCTTCTCCTGACTTCCTGATTCCATCCAGGCCTTGTTCAACATTTGAATTAATTAAAACCGTATCTATCCGCAACTTTTCCGTCGGTCGATAGGTCAGATCAACGGAATGCACTGTCGCCTGCCTATCCAGAACCGGTCTTTCGGTATAGGTGCCTAGATAACCCAGAGAATAATTGTTCCCATTTTTCCTGGTCCTAAATGCATAAAAATCTTTACCCTGGCTGAATTGCTCATCTGCTTCTGATGCCCCCAGGAACCCGAAATCCAGGTTCTCGTTCTGTTGTGTGTATCGAATGGCATAGTCTATATCGTTCACACCAATCTGATTTGATTCACAACTGGTTTTTAAAGCCCCCGTATATTCAGCGCAATTGTAATCTGGTGCAGCGCCGATCCTCCGGGTATTGATGACGTAAAAAAAGTTGTAGCCTTTGACCTCAAACAAAGAATGATTCTCTGAAAAGAATGGTCGCTTATCTGAATAAAAGGTTTCACTCGCTGAAAAATTAACCACGAGTTCATCACTTTCCACTTGTCCAAAATCCGGGTTTAAAGCGATGTTGAGTTGTTTACCCGAGTCAATTTTCCAAAACACCTCCATACCTGCCTTAGTCGTGACATCTTCTAATACCCTGTCTTCTGTGGCGTTGATATAAGGGAAAAAATCTAACTTTGAAACGCTATAATTCTTAAACTCATAGTCCTCAAAAAGCGACATGAACTTTTCTTGTCTTGGATTCCCCTTAATTGAGGTATTGACCCGCATTTCAGCGACAACCATTCTCCAAAAAGCCAATTTCACCTTTCTGACATCACCCTCCTGGGCCTTCATTGGCGCAATACTCCAGGGAATGAACATTTCAGCAAACCAGGCATCTCCTTCAATATGGGTAGCCGAATCCCAATCCGCATCCCAGTCTGTATTGTCCTGGTTTTCATTGATATAGATGCTGTCACTGATGGAGCCGCCAGCAGAAACGGTAAATCCATAGGCAGTGAGACCATCACCATCAAAATCGATGGCGATACCCGCCTTATCGGCATTGGCCCTTTCATTGTCTCTTTCGTGCTTGTTCGCGCGTATGGATTCTGCTGGCTGCTCATTAATGAAACCAAAATACATGCCTTTCTCGTCTTCATGAATTAAGACTTTTTGAACATGTTTTGGCTCAGCTAAAGAAAAGGGTACTGATTCATAGTATTTCGTCCATTCTCGGGCAGAAGACCATTCCGTGTCATCTAAAACACCATCTATCTTGATGTCAGCTAAGCAGACTGATGGTGCCATAAATAAAGCCAACGCCGTGGCGACAGCAGGAACAAGACCACGGTTTAGATACAAGATATTGACTCCTAATTCACAGCCCCTTCAATAAAGGGGCTCATATATGCACGATGTCTGAAACGGAAGATAGCAAAAACACCACGATCGTCAACCTACAAATCAGGTCAACCAACACACTCGCCTAAGGCAACGCCACCTTTTCCCGCCAGTAAAATATGGAGTCTAATTTCAATATTACAAGACCCTGCGTTTATCACGGTCTAATTGATACCAAGTATCGCATGGCGTTTGATTATAGGAGGCTAGGGGTTTGGCGCGCCCGGATCTTGCTCTATCGATGCCAGGTGATCTTCTATTACCTGGTATAGAGGAAAATCAACCCAGGTATCATTGAGGTAATTCAGTTCGGGGACTTCTTCTTTTGGATCTACAATTAAATTATAGACTGACGGATAAGCCATTTTTTTAATGCCATAGCCATCGTCATCCATTTCCTTAAGCAGAATTTTCCAGTTCCGCCATTTTGCGCCAAATAGCTCATTACCAATATAAATAACCAACGACTCCCTGGCGGATTTATTGGTTTTTCCCTGAAGAAAATCAGATTGATCAACCCCATCTATAATTCGATCTTTGGGCATATCAGCGATCAAGCCAGCCAGGGTTGGAAACAAATCGATCTGGTGGACAATTTCATTTGAAACGCTAAGTTTCGGTATATTGCCAGGCCAGCGAATCAGAAAAGGAACCCTTAACGAGCCTTCATAAGGAGAGAACATACTGCCTCGCCAGGGACCTGTGAATCCAAACGACCTCGGCACACCCTCACGACCATTATCTGATGTAAAAATAAATATGGTGTTCGCTTTTAACCCAAGCTCATCAATTGTCGCTAATACCTCACCGACATAGGCGTCAGTCTGTGCCAGAACGTCAGCAAAACTGCCATTTCCAGTTTTGCCATAGAAATCAGGATGAGGATCGACGGGTTCATGGGTTTGTGTATAGGGCAGATAAGCAAAAAATGGTCGATCCGCTCTTGCCTTGCGCTTTATAAAATCTATGGCATGGTCAGTGATATCTCTGTCGATGGTGGCTCTTTTGGCTCGATCGAACACCTCGACTTCCTTTGGTTTTTGTCCTCGAAACGACGACATCACATGCGCAAATTTTACGTCTGGGTGGCTATCAGGCGTGAAGCTATTGCTGTCTGGCCAGAACGCTCGATCTGATGATCTCGGAATTCCATTCCATTCATCAAAGCCTTGATCGGTTGGATAGCGCCCTTCCGTGTCTCCTAGATGCCACTTCCCAAAAATACCGGTCGCATAACCTTGGTCAGAGAGCATTTCTGCCAGGGTGATTTCCCATTGAGTGAGGCCATACCAGACACCCCTGGGTGGGCCCTCCTCACGTTGTCTTGTCCGTATGCCATAACGGCCAGTCATTAAAGCAGAACGCGATGGCGTACACTCAGCCTCAACATTGAAATTAGTAAGCTGAAACCCTTCAGCGGCAATGCTGTCAATATTGGGCGTGGGCGCGCCACGCAATACACCACCGCCATAAACGCCAATTTCACCATAACCAAAATTATCCATGAGTACTAAGACAATATTGGGCGGGTTTTCAGCCCAACCGTTAAAACTAAATACCAATGCGGATATAAGGGCAATTTTTTTCATTCTTTTAGACTAACAAAATAACCATCGGAAACACCACCGTTATAGCTCAGCGATTGCATCGCGGTACTCAAGTGCTAACGCGTTAGATCTGCGAACTGTTCAATCTGAAATGCCCACGGGTCTGTATACTTCCGCTCATTTTCATAGTCCGCTATGCCGACGATCGCAGCGTCTCCCTTCAAACCCATACTTTCTTTCACTTCAGAACGGACCGTTAGGCTAACGAGGTCGCAAAGCCGTGGATCGACCGAATCGTTTCAGCAGTAATCTCAGGTGCCACATCGACAAAGCCTATGTCACCACCATGGGGCGTGCCATGCACAGTTCTGGCAACAGCAGAAACGCCAGCCTTGGCGAGCTTGCGATAGTACTCAAGCCCTTCGTCACGCAGTGGGTCCAGTTCATTGACAGAAATGATGTGCGGTGGCAACCCTGCCAGGTCTTCGGTCGATGACTGCAGCGGCCAAGCAAGCGGATTAGTTGCATTCGCTCCGCTCGGGTCATATACCCGCACAAGACTCGCCATCATGCTGCAGTCCAACATGTACGCATCGTTTTCGTATAACGATGCAAGGTCCGCAGGCGGATTGGCATAGCTGCCTGAAATGTAAGGACAAAGGCCGTATACCCCATCGATTTGTTGTATCCAGCCTTCTCTTCGAGCTTTGAGTGCGGTGGCAATACACAGGTTGCCACCACCCGATTCGCCTGACACAACAATTCTAGAAATACCGAGCCTATCTTTGTTGGCATAAGTCCATTGTGTTGCAGCCGCACAGTCATTCAATCCAGCCGGAAATGGATGATTACCAAGCTTTCCACCCCCATTTCGAAATTCCACACCGACAACGACCATACCCGTGTCTGCGAGCGTTTTTCTCCATCGGATGTACACAGGGTCGGCAGCTGTCGCTAATACCATGCCGCCACCGTGCATATGGACGATGCAAGGCATGCGGCCCGATTGATTTTTAGGTCGCTCTATATAGAGCGTGATTTGATTACCGTCCGCACCTTCAATGGTCTCAACAGAAGACTCAATGTCATCAAACGCGGGCATGATCTCCATCATTGCTGGATGGGCAACCGCTCCCGCTAACTCAAAAGCGGCAGCATATTCGAGCGCCTGTTCATAACTTGCATCTGGGCCGATGGGGTCAATCCCTTCTGCTAGCGCCATCAGTCCGAAGGCAGCGGCAATTCGTGGATCTGCTCGTGGATCCTCTTCAAAAATCATTTCCGGGTTACCAAGTCGCCCAGGTAATTTTACTTCACTCATAATCTCGCCCTTGTTGTGTTGTACTATCGGCCCTGGAATTCCGGGGTTCGTGTTTCCATAAAGGCTCGCGGCTCTTCCCGCGCATCCAAACTTTGTCCGGCAATTTTTTGATGAAAAAGCTCAATCTCCAGTTGGCTACCGAACCTGCCTTCCAAACCCCGGTTTAGCGCTCAACGGGTCAATAATATTGCGATGGGGCGGCTTCAGCCAAAGTTCTTGCTCTTTCCCTTACCGCTCCTTCAAGTAGGTCCGGCTCGACGACTTGATGCACCAAACCCATGCCCAATTCGGTGTGGGCGCGCCGCGCAATACACCACCACCATAACCGCCAATTTAACCATAACCAAAATGATCTATGAGTACTCAGACAAGATTGGGCGACTTTTCAGCCCAACCGTTAAAACGAAATAACCGTACTGATATAAGGGCGGTTTTCATCAAGCTTTGAGACTAACAAAATAACCATCGACAAACACGGGATTTATAGCTCGGAAATTGCATTGCGCTACTCACTAGAGAGACATCAGGGTTAACCCCACCTGGTCGGCACAACCTAACTGGCTTATGCCAGGCCAGTATTCCTAGTCACAACAATTCTGTCCTTCCTGTATGGGTGGACAAGGGACATCACCATAGGAACAAAAAACGCAACAATCCCCTTTTTTAGGTTTTAACATCTGTTTGCATTTAGAACACTCATAAAAAAACTGGCAGCGGTCAGTCGCCATAACTTCTGTTTTAATAAACGAGCAATAGGGACACGTTAATGTTGAATTCAATTCCACAATGAACATCAAACTGAGACGAGTTTAATTAAACCAATCATTGCTTCCGGTAACACGATAACAATCGAAATCATTTTCCCCGTATCCTATCTTTCAACCATTTTTGTCATTAGCACATCTCGCTTCTTCGAACTGGCTTTACAGAAAACAAAATGAATCTCAATGACTATGCTGCGGACCCATTTACTGCCATCCATTCCATAAATGGTCCGATATGGACGGCAAGTTCTCCGCTAACCAAATTAGCCCCATTATCCACATGCACAATCCGATGTTTAATCTTCCACTGACCAGCAACTTTTTCCAGGGTACTCTCATACCACCCTGAGATGAATGTATACACCTTCTCGGGTCGGCTCAGCATCCCTGCCAAGGTACAGCGATGGGTCGCATTATCACCGTCGATATCGACAAGATGATTGGTCATGACATGCCGCGTGCCTGGGAGCAAACGAATATGTGCATGGATAAACCCCTGTAATGCCTGCCGGCCCACAAACTGTATGCGATTACCGTCGGTTTCGACCTCAAAAATACCATCCTCAGTGAAACAATCAACCCATCCCTCAGCATCGTACCCGTCAGCCGTATGCGCATAGCGAGCAAAAACATCTTCAATCGCCTGCCGCGCTATAAAAGCTGCTTGCTCTGTCATCCCCATACGTCCTTATTCTTTCAATGAGTATCCTATTGACTTCACACTTAAACCCACTCTCTCAGCTTTGACTAGAAAGTCCTTAACTACGAACCTTACCAACACACACTAAAAGTGACTCATACGCCGTTGACTGACCCGCTCGCCCATGACTCTTATTGGTAAACAGCCCCTAATCAAATAAAAGAAGGCTAACAGCGTTACTGGAACAGTGCGTTCGCTCCAATCTTTGTCTCAATGTTGAGTTGACCTTCAAGCCCAGCCGTTCGATGCTTGGCACTCTCAATATAATCTGGATCTAAGATCATCTGCAGCATCGCCTTCTTGCTTGGATACATTGCAATCGCAACCATGTCCCAGAGGTCTTCCACTTCACCCAGCATCAACCGACTTACCTGGCCGCCAAAGACCGCTTTCCCGCCGACCTTAGCTAAGTGACCCTGAACTTCCTGGCCATAAATGGCATAGGCTTCTTGACCGCTTAAATCAGTCTCGCGACCATCTTCATATTCGGCTTTATCCTTGAAACTGAGCAAGTTGAGCATATAGATCGGTGTTCCCGTGTCTCCCTCGAGAAATTCTTTCATCTGTTGTTCATTTGGCTGAACTTTGTTTTCAACTTTCACGGTTTTACCTCTCCCTATTGATGACTAGATTAACAACATAACGCACAGTCCTGTGCTGTGCAAAACTGCCTAAGCCAATAATTCAGATAGTGAATCTAACCAGGTGATTGCGTCGACATCATTACCTGGCTCCTAAAAAAAGCCATCATCGGACTCATCCTGATCGCTTTTGTAAATCAAGCCACCAACGGGATAGCCTTCAAGTCTCAGCAACTGATCATCATATTGATCCAATTGAGCAAAATCCTGACACAATAGTTCCGCTTGCGCTTCGAGTTCACGGGTATGCTCTACCACATAAGATTCCAACGCTTCACCCATATTGTCCAGGCGTTCAGCCAGGGCCTTTATTCCGCCGGCTTCACCCGAAAAAAAATCCGTTACAACGCCACTGAGGGCCTGTGTATAGCGATCAACAGCCGCACTCACCATAAGCTCGAACTCTTTGTCGAAAGCAGCTTCGAATGACTGATCCATGGCTTCCGCATTAAACCGGTCTGCCGTAATATTTACTCGAACTTTATCTGCCAGCAACTGAATGGGTCGCGACAATTCCAGATGGATTTCTTCGTCACCCCCAAAAAAAGCAGTGGTTATAAATGCGGTCGTTTTTAGTGCCAGTTCCACCGCGGCAGCGGCAACCACAGCCACCTCAGGAATCAATCGCCCGGTTGTCTCATAGATTCCTGTGACTGAGTCTTGTTGCCTCAGGTTCAAAATGGCCTGTTCATCATTGATAATCAAGTTGCCAGGCCGGAACTCATATCTACTGCCATCCTGGAGCGCAAATATCACTCGGTTTTCATCTGCTTCAATATTATATTGTGACGAAAAATGACACACACTCGAATCTGCATTCACACCCATACAGCTGGTTAGTAACAAAAAGATTAGACCTATTTTTTTCATACTTTCTACCTTGAGGGGAAATTCAAATGCCAAAACCATATCTGTAATAGTGTTATAGTTAAGTATAACACTAGATTCTATTAAAAGCGACGCGTTAAACCCGTCCGAAAAATGAGAATATTTAAAAACAAGGTGACTTCAGCCCATAAGCCTTCACCTAACCCGGTTTGCTAAGCGACAGTTAAAGTATTAGAAATGGCTTATCAACACTAGGTAGATTTGCCACCGGAAACATAAACAGAAATGAAACGATTATTTTTACTGACTGCGATAATCCTAATTTCCACTCTGGTTCCAACACGAGCTGGTTCAAGCACCGTGTTAGTGAGGGAGCCCAATGATCCTGTGGTGTTTGAATCGCTCTTTATTCACGGCGGTTGGTTGTTTGACGGTGTCAACGACGGGCGCAGACGCAACAGGGGTATCTTAATTAAACACGGCACGATTATCGCAATCGATGTCCCCATAACCGCTACCTTGCAAAACCAGTCAACCGTTATTGAGTTAGCCGACACTGCAACCATTCTGCCTGGCCTGATCGACTTACACGCACATTACAATTTAGATTTTCTTGACCAGGGACGCGTCGAAGAGGTTCAGTACAACGGCCTGGTTTTTCTTGCCAATGGGGTGACGACGACCTGGTCGGCCGGTGAGTTCTATCCTGAGCGGGTTGTTCGTCAGCGAGAGAAAATAGAATCGGGCCTGGCTATGGGGCCTCGACTTTTGTCATCAGGCCCTTATTTCGGCGCCTTCCGCTGCGAATACCGCGTTAAAGTCGCTGATGATGAATGTAATGCCTGGCCAAATGATATTACCGAGCAAGAAATTAGAGATGAAGTTGATCGGTGGGCTGGTCAAGGTGTTGTTAGCATCAAAATCAAGCAGGCAACCCCAACCGAAGCGCAAATTATCATCGACCAGGCGCAAAAAAATGGTATGACCACAACGGGGCATCTGGCCAATTATAATGTCGAGTATGACGTCAGCACGCGTGATGCTATCCAAATGGGAATGGATCGCATTGAGCACCAACTCACTCTCGCGCTCAGCCCAGAGGACGCGAGAGCCGACGAACTAGGGGAAATAGTCGACTTAATGATTCAGCATCAGGTTTTTTATGACGCCAATTTACAGATGTATGGTGGTATTAATTTACGCGGCAGCTCTCGGTCTGAAATGACCTGGACTGATGAGTCAAAGTATTTTACCCCTTATGCACGAATGCTCCTTAAAAAGCGTGGACCACCCCCGCCCGAATCTGACTGGCCAGAATTTAATCAGCGGATAATAGAACTCAACGCGCTTTACAAAGCCGGAGGCGCAAACTTACTAGTTATCGGTACCGATGAACCCGTTTACACCTCCCTGCTGCCAGGGTTTGCCTATCATAGAGAACTTCTTGCTTTGAGCAATGCAGGGTTGCCACCGCTTGTCGTACTCAAAGCAGCCACGATAAACGGCGCAACTGCCCTGGGCATGAGTGATAAGCTCGGTTCTATAGAAACCGGCAAGCTTGCTGACCTAATCGTGGTGAGCGGTAACCCGTTAGAGGACATAAAGACGGCCCGCAACCTACAATGGGTGATTAAGGAAGGAACCGTTCACGACCCGCAGGCACTGCTGCGTTCAGCAGAAGGTAAAATTGGTCCCGCTGGGGAGCAAGATCATTCGAACTGGAAACTAGTCGTGACACCCTTAAGACAGACCCCATAGCTTTGCTCGAACCCCACCGCAATTAAAAACCAGCCTGCGGCTGAAATTCGATCCAACTAAGCAATTAAGCCTATACCACTCTGTGCTACGCGAATGATAAGGACAGGCCGCGACTCAACCTCGCAGGCGGCTATGATTGATCATGCCCCTTTAACCACTTGCCGATTTATTCTGTCCCGGCGTTTTAATCCTGGGCGAACGTAATGATGCCCTCGCTGTTATCAGTCCTTAAGGCAAGAATTGCCTGGTATTCTGACGAGTCATACCAGCCTTGCAGGGCGTTCATGTCGGCAAACTTCAACACCACTGACAGATGCTCCGCATCGCCTTCAACAGCAACTGAGTTCACATCTGCAACGATGTACTCCCCTCCATGGTCACTTATCGTCTTGCCTACCAGGTCTCGATACTGGGTAAATCCTTCTACATTAGTGACTTTTAGGTTTCCTATAAGATAAGCAGCCATGCGGCCTCCTGAATGAGTCTGTTGAAGTAAGAGAGTAACAGGTAACGAAACATTCTTATATTAATGGTATCGATAACACCTTGATAGCCCCTAACGCATCAAAGCGAGCAGCCTGTTGTCAAAGCGGGTTATTTCCAGGGTGTTGCCGGTCACCATTTTACGGCCACAAAGGGGTATCTGAAATCCTGAGAGAAAAGGCGCGGAGTAAACAGCCAAGGGGTAAATCACTTCCGAATCAAAATCCCATGAGACGACCTGCTCGTCTCTGGTAAATGAGTCCTCCTTTGACACGTTTCCAGGCTCATAATGTAACCTGTCTAGCGTAGGGTCATCATTCCATGGTGATTGTGTTTTCAGGCGCTCAAGGTAATGTTTATGAGTACAAACTGGTTGGTGATTGCTGCCGTGATCTTTGTCAGTTCATCACTACTGTCGATTCAACGATGTAGCTCAGGGGCAGATAATACAGCGGCATACATTGAGGCCCTTTGCGAACAGACCGTCGATGAAGCGCTCAGTGAACACGTCGAAATGACTGAAGCTAACTTCGACACAATCCTTGATCAAGGTATGCAAGATTACGAGCATTCGCCTGAGTACGAAGCATCAATCGACGCTTTCCTACACATGGTTATCTTAATGGTAATCAGTGCCGTAGGTGGGATCGCTTTCGTTGTAGGAGGAATCTCCCGGATTTTCCGCAAAGACGACTGAGATCCCAGGTGAACGTTCAATACGTCCGGTCTGTCAGTTAGTTATCCGTATTAGTGTCGAATAACACACTGGGGCTACCATATTCATAATAGCCTAGGGGACCTGCTTCTATATTTTCGTCATAGTGTGCATAAAGATCGTATCCGAGAAGTTGGCGCACGCGCTCGGGCCAAGCATGCGCCTGTTCAAGTGTAGTATGAAGGAAATGGTTCTCCTGGGTACGAAGCCAACCAAGCACATAAGATGCGACAATTGCCCGGCGTTTGCTTCCATCCGTATTGCTGCCACCACCGTGTAAAGTTTTACCGGGTATAAATACAGCACTACCTGCGCTCATTGTTGCCCGAGCAATTTCATTAGGCTTTACCTCACGTTGGGTATGGTCCCATTGATGACTTCCAGGCACGACCTGGGTCGCCCCATTAGCCTCAGTGAAGTCAGTCCCCGCAACCATCACATTGAACTGTAACAATCGATCAGGCGCCCAAAAATGGGCGGGCCAGATAACATCATCGCAATGCAGTACTTGAGCAGTCTCACCACCGTGGATCTCGATTATTTCACTGGAACTGAGACGGTATTGACCGCAATTCGGGGCGAGAAAATGATCCATTATGCTAAGTAACCGCTCATCAGAAATTAGATCAATATAGCTCGGTGCTTTACTCATTAACCCATTCAATCTAACTGTCTGATAGCCAAGAAAATCCTGAGCTTCAGGCTCGCCATAGTCGTAAGGTTTATAGTTCTCGACCGAGGTTTGAATCGCCTTATTGAAGTCATTCAACCAGGCTTGACTAACAAAGCCATCGACAATAGCGGCGCCGTCTCGTTCAATAACTTCAATGAGTTCGTCGATTGAACAACTTGAACTAAGGTGGGTTAGCTTAGCCATGTTTTTGCCCATGGGTTAAACTCCATATGATCATCTTTTCGAAGGATCTAAGCAATCACTACCCAACAAATCAGGACTCTATTTCACAAAGAGGGAGCTGAAGTACTATGGCTGGTGTTTCCTCTTTGGTCTACCGCTGTACCTAGGATCCCAAATCGTCGTTTATGCTGCTTTAGCCAATGAATTTGAAATCGCAGAATACCGAAACTTACGGCAAGCGTGGAACATTATCGGCCTATTTGTTATCGCTACGATTACCGCCAGGCTCGGATTGATATTACCGGCCATCGCAGTCGAAGATGATCTGCCTTTTAAATCAGCTGGCCGCCTTGTTGATGGAAACCTATTCCCGCTAACAATGATTCTGGCAATCCCAGCGATCATCTTGGGTTTTATCGGGTATGGCCTCGGTGCCCTGATACCCGATACACCATTTGGCTGTATTTCTGCTTCACCATAGGTTTAGTGTATTGTTTACTTATTGCAATTGAAATCATTGCGTTATCTGTCTCTTACAGAACGCTTTCTAGCGGTCCGCAGAAATACTCGTGGAATCTAACGATCCTGGCCCGGCTTGGTTTCTATCATCAATCAAACCTAAAAACACAAAAGGAAATAAAATGTACCTCTGAAAAATCGAACCTCTTATTGAGGAACTTCAAAACAATAACGTGAGTCAGAAAGAGCAACTGAAATATATTTTGGCATCCTCGATACTCGCGCTGATTTTTACAGATCCTATATTATCTGTGGGGGCTGAATATTCATATTTGGATACGACATCCTCATTTATAATACTTCTACTCACTATTACAGGATTGTTATTTTGTTATCGAAATAACGCAAACGCAGACAACAAAGATTTCATATTACGTTTGGTTACCTTAGGTCTACCAATAACAATTAGGTTTGTGGTCATTATTTTCCCGATTGGGGTTCTAGTTGGTGCTATGGAAGCTGCCTTGGATTCAACCTATGACTTAGAAACACAGAACACCAAAACAACCCTATATCAAATTATTTTATTAACAGCATCTTTATTGGCATATTTTGCTTATTTCTCATCCATATTTAAGCGATTCACGGTAGCTAAGAATGCTTGACAAATGCCCGCACAATCACAGCTTTTCAGCTCAGCCTTACCCAGTCTCCAGCGATACGCCTTAATCATTGTTGAACTTAAAGCTGAAAATAAGGGTCGAAAGCGCAAGCATGACCATCTTTTCATACTGAAAGATGCAGTTAAAGATTGAACCACTGATGACGTCCTATTCAAGGCGGCGATCTCTAAAGCCCCGATAGCCGTTTGGATCCTTCTGCTTGAATGGTCTGGCTGGGGCGCTATCTTCAAGGAAAGCGGTCCAATACGGGCAAACTATCTATTCAATTCGATGATTTGGTTTATTTGGCGATCCAGTGCGGATTCGGGCTCCATTACGCCCTTTCGAAGCAAATGTTCCAATGAACCAGTGATTCCTTGACTAAGATCGGTTGTACACTCCCAGTCGGGCAGGAGCTTTTTAACTTTGCTGTTATCGAACACCATAGAATTTGCCTTATCACCACGTAGGGAGCCTTCCCAATGTGGACTCTGTTCGACTAACTTATCTGTTGGTACTTGGCAGATATCAATCGGACAGTTAAGTGCATCCGCAACGCATGTAAGAATCCTATTCCAGCTGTAGGCATGATCACTGGTGATATGAAATGTTTCATTAAACGCACCTGCTTCACCCAGAAGGCCAACAAAAGCCCTAGCAAAATCAGTCGCATGGGTCAACGTCCAGAGAGACTCCCCCTCATCATGAACAATGACGGGCTTACGGTGTAATAAGCGCCAGACCAGATGCTCGCCACTAACGACCGTACTAGGGATTCTTTCCCGATAGGTGTGACTCGGTCGAACAATGGTTTTCGTAAAATCACTAGCCGCTATCAGTCGCTGCTCACATTTCGCCTTGCTTCTACTGTAAGCCCAGTAGGGGTTATCCAACGGGGTCGATTCCGTAATCAAGCCATTTTTTATTTTTTTATAGGCGGACGCTGTTGAAACGAACACGTACTGGCCACAAAGACCTTTGAACTGTTCAACATCCCTTGCAACCGCCTCAGGTGTGAAAGCAAGAAACTGGCACACAACATCGAAAGATTTTGAGGAAAGCGCTCCATATACATCTACATCACGCAAATCACCCTGCAATCGAAGTACCTCAGCAGGTAACAACGCCTCATTAAACCCTCGATTCAGGATCGTTACTTCATGCCCTTGCTTCAATGACTCAAGCACACAGGCGTAGGAGATCTCACCCGTTCCACCAATATAAAGAACTCTCATACTTCCTTGATCACTCTCGCGCCACCTAAAAGGTGTGCATCAAGCGTGTGATCAACCTTAGCAACGAATCTGACGTTTCTGCTGATACCATGCTGCGATGGATTATCTTCAAATACGGCCCTCGCGCTTTCTTCAAAGACCAGTCGACCGTCCCCCAGCTTTCTGTCATCCATCAGTCGTAACACGGGGTCGGCGTTACAACGAGCGACGTCTTCAGAGGACAGATCATGCACAACAGCTCCTCGCCAGTGGCGGCCGACTGCTGCGTGATAAGTTAAAGCTATCATTGGCCTAACTCCATCTGACGAATTAGGCATACCGCGGTGCCACATTCTGGGGTCGCGGAAACAGATGCCACCTGCCGGGATCTCCATGCGAGAAGCAGGCGCCCAACTTTCAACCAGTTCAGGATGGTTGCTAAGACGTTCACCTAAAGGCCACTTCGCAACTTCGGTTTCTCGATGTGAGCCTGGGTAGATTTCCGTCGCGCCATTTTCAACCGTGATATCCTGAAACGCGACCGAACAAGACAAAGTTGTCGTTCGAGGAGGCCAATCCTCCCCATATTCCGCTGCCTGCTCCTCAGAACGCCAGGAAAAAGGCCGATCGAAATGCAGTGGTTGAAAGGTACTACCCGGCATGTTGACATTCCCATTATAAAAGCCAAGCCATGCCCCCGTACCCAACACTTCAGCAACCATCGACTCTATGATTGGATTAGCAAGTAAATCTGGTCGCACATAGGGAGCGGAACGTCGCAAACCTAACTGTAGATGCCCCTGGCCAGTGTGTTTTTCATGTGGTGTCATCTCTGAAGAAGCTCTAACTTGTTCGGCATCTTCCACCACTGAATCCATGAGCAGTTTCTGACTCTCTGCCGAGATAAGACCGGTGACCACAGCATAACCTCGGTTCCGAAAGTCATCACCAATTTGCTGTAACTTCTCTGGATCCAACTTCCCTTGACTAAGTTCACTCTCAGTGCACATATAGATCAATATTTTTCCCTCTTAGTTTTAGCGTCTCTCCAACGGTGAGGCCGATCGATAGGCCATAGTTGAATCGTGGGTTCAGATATTGCTTCAGGTACAACAAACACTCGGTCGGTCCCTTCTCCCCTCAGCATCGCTCCATTAGCCTTGAGAAATGCTTGGGCATCCAGCATATTTGTAACTCGCATCGCAAGCACATAGAAGCCTTCACCCTTTTCTTCTATCAATTGCGCCACTGATGAATCATCATCAGTCGGTGCAACAAGTTCGATAAAGGCGCCATCAGGTAACGTAAAAAATGCCTGGGCGACACCATGTTCAGTATGCTCAACGCGAGTATGAAGAGAGAGCATTCGCTCCCAGTTTATAATAGACGCTTTGATATCTCGTGTAAGGAAAACTAGATGATCAACACCTAGAAAAACTGAATCATAGGATTTTCCAACCATCATACTTGCCTAACTAAAGAGTTTGTTTTCACCTCATCCGGCAGTGACCCATCTCCTTGAACGACGGCATATCCATCTGGGAAGGGCGGTCCTGGTCGGCGGCCATGTATATGCCGAAGTCGTGAATTCTCGTGGCAAGATTGCATCAACGGAACTGCAGGACCGCTCATTAGCTTGTTGGCTTCCGACGGCCACGACTCTAACCACTGAGAGAAGCGGACGGACAACTCAAAACTCCAGACCTTTAGGCACACCACTGTTCTCAACTTTCCTGAGTTCCTCCATTACTTCACCCGCTCTCAACTTCTCTGCATCCGTTTTTGTAGGCATCGAGAAACCCATCTGAGTCGCATATTCACGTTTATCGCGAATGAATTGCGCGTAGTCATCATACCGACAGGTTTCTGCAAGTTGCAGCAGATCATCATCGGTAATGACATCGTGCATTTCCTGCCATTTCCCCTCAAGTGACAGGGCATGAAGTTTCAGCCCAAGCTCCTCCAAACCGTGCAGCCTGAGAACATGGTGATAACTTCGGGTTGATCCATAGAATGACAATGGGCGGCGAAGATTCTGAATATTCTTATAAATCTGATCATCATCCTCACCAAGAATCAGATAGCCACTCAAGGATAAATCGATATCAGCCCAGGACCGTCCTGATCTCTCCAGGCCAATTTTGACGTTTGGCAGTAGCACCTCACGCATATACCTGTCTGTCATTATGCCGCCGTGGGGTAACACACCATCAGCTACTTCACCGGCAACACGAGCCATTGCTGGCCCTACAACTGCCAAATATACTTTAGGCTGTTCACACTCAAGCGGACCGGGATTGAAATTCGGGGTCATCAACGTGTACCGATACTCCTTGCCAAGAAAGTCTGCTTCCGTACCATTCTGCCAGCTATTCCAGATTGCTTTCATCATCCGGATATATTCTTTCATTCTGGGTGCCGCCGGTGACCAGCTTCCACCAAACCGACGCTCGTTGTGGCCTTTCACCTGGCTGCCCAGGCCGATTGAAAATCTACCTCCAGTCATCTGTTGAATATCCCAGGCCTCCATGGCAAGCACCATCGGACTGCGCGGGAAGGCAATTGTTACCGACGTCAGCAGATTGATGTTCGAAGTGGCATAACCCGCGAGCGCCATGGTCAACATGGAGTCGTGACTAAGTTCGCCACAATTTACAAAATCAAATCCAAGGGCTTCCGCACGCGTCGCCTGATCAGCAGCAGCGCCCGGCCAACCGCCTATTCCTGTACCTAGTTTCATATCCAGAATTCCGTAGAAAAAAATAAGCTAACCACTCTACACAGAAAGGGTCAACTCACAAATTTCATGCATGCCAGCAAGGTCACCTCCCGTTTCACATGAGGCATGCCCTTGCTGAAACAATAAACCTCAGAAGTGCGAATTTGCATTTCGCGATGTTTGAGGCCTCGTTGTCGTTTTTTTCAGCTGATTCAATATTCCGCTATTCCTACCGCCCCCGGAATCTGACTGGTGATTATTGTGCTTACGGTAACGAGCTTCTTTCCAATAAGTAACTTTTTCTATCTTGCGATCGCTATGACGGTATTTACCGGGTTTCTATTCCTTTTTTGTTTTGATCCTATCGTAATGCTAAGAACCAGGATGGTAGAAAGTTGATCCACACAAGATAATTTTATTGGCATTAGAATTCGCCAACGATTATTCTGGTAGTCGCCTTTTGGCGTTGCAAAAGAGTCATCGAACTAAGGCAGGCACTGGTAATGCGGTGGAGTCGTTGACTCACTTGTTTTGAAAGCCAGGACGCAAATTTATCTCACCTAGGAGTCGGGCTATGCCAGCAAATTATCTTGTTAATCGAAAAATTCTTGCTGAAACAAAAGTTGAGCAGACGAAAGCTGTCTCGATTTCTACCGGAGAAGCGGTTTTGCGAGTTGACCGTTTTGCCCTCACGGCTAACAACATCACCTATGGTGTGGCCGGTGATATGATCGGTTACTGGGATTTCTTCCCCGCGGGGGAAGGCTGGGGGCGAATACCGGTCTGGGGGATTGGCACCGTGACTGCCAGTGGGCATCCGGACCTGGCAGTAGGAGATCGTTGTTACGGTTATTACCCCATGTCCTCCGAACTGGTGGTCAGGCCCGAGAAAGTGAACGCCCGCGGGTTTATAGATGCGAGCGCCCACCGGGCAGCATTACCGATTGTTTACAATCAGTACTCACTAATGACTGCCGGCAATGGTTTCAACCCGAATCATGACAACCACTACATGCTTTACCGGCCGTTATTCACCACTTCCTTTGTTCTTGACGACTACTTTGCCGATAACAACTTCTTCGGTGCAAAAACGATGGTTCTTGGCAGCGCGTCCAGCAAAACAGCCTTTGGCCTTGCCTTTATGCTGAAACGCCGGGGTTATAACTCAGTCATTGGCCTTACTTCCAGCGCTAACATCGCCTTCTGCAAGAACCTTGGATTGTATGATGTGGTGCTGTCTTATGACGGCGTGGAGCAGTTGCCTTTGGCAACCAGCGCCTATGTGGATATGTCGGGAAACGGCGAGGTACTGAAGCGTGTTCACCATCACCTTACCGACAATCTTGTGAATAGTTGCGGGGTGGGAATTACCCACCATCAATCAGGTTTACGCCCGGCAGCTGATTCCATGCCAGGCCCTAAACCCGAGGGATTCTTTGCACCTACCCAGATCATCAAAAGAAACCAGGAACTCGGGTCTGGCGTGTATCAGCAGAGAATTGGAGATGCGACTCAAGCATTTCTCGACAAGGTTGACATGTGGGTAACGATACAAGAGAGGCCATTTGAGGAACTCGATGACGTTTACCACACCGTGCTTAATGGTGCATCACCTGACAGGGGATACGTCATAACAGTCGCACCATCCTGATTTAGCCTCACCAGCTATATTGATGCAACACAGCTCACTAGCGACGCCATCCTGCACAGTTTTCGTGCATGCCAAATCCACCCTATGCCGGTTAACCTGCAAGATCGTATAACTTCGGTCGATGATCTTTGACTGGGAGGTTTACGGAAAGATAACCATGCAACTAATATGGATTCCATTGCTCATCTCGTGATTGTGTTAACTAATTCTAATGTTACCTATGTTCATATACATAACAGGAAGTATAAATAGCCTGTTCTGCAATTCAATAATGTTCTAACCTGAATGCTATATGATGGCCCACAGCCGTAAAATATTTCTTAGAGGGCATTAAATGTATAAAACCTGCTTTCTAATCAACGCCGGTGAAGATCCTTTTCGATTCAGGAATCATGATGCTGAGGATGCCATTCAATCTGTGTTCCCTCGGATTAAAGGTTATGTCCAGACCAGAGCGCTGCTTGGTCAGGAGCCACCTGCCTTCTCCGGTTTGGCAGAGTTGTGGTTTGATGATTCATCTATAGCGACAGCTGCTTGCTCTGTGAGTATCAGGGACCTGCTTGCTGATGGGGCAGAGGTTCAATCCTGTCTTGTGGGTATGGAGCGTGTTGTAGTAAGGACTGCAAAATACATTACTGCAGACAGGGTGAAAGGGGTGTACCCTTTTCGTAAGCACCCGGACCTGGAACTGGGGGCTTTCCAGCGTTATTGGTGGCACACCCATGGTCCGATTGCTGCGCTAACGGAAGAGGCGCTAAGTTACGTACAGATTCACTCGCTGGCTGATTCCTACGAAGCAGTAAATCCTGCTTACGATGGTATTACAGAAATTTCGTGGCCAGATATAGAGGCTGCCGAGCGTGCAATAGCCTCAAGACAGATGCGAGAAGATCAGGGTGGCGATGCAACCAATTTCGTCGACATCGAGAGTGTTGCGCTTTTTATGGCAAAAGAAGAAGTTATTATCGAGCCCTAAGATTGGGCTATGAATAGAGTACAGGGGAATTCGATGTCTGAATTCTGGATAGTCGCACTGGGTTTGGGAATGGCGTTTCATGGCCTGCTGATTTTGTGGGTTGGTGGGCTGCCTCACGCATTGTCTCCCGGGGAGTCACCCACTGCTGAAAAGGGATCTCCGCAAGCCTTCGGGCTGTTCTGGCTAGACCAGTACAGTTACATTGGACTCGTTCTTTCTCTGGCAGGACTGGGCCTGGCTGTGTGGGGAATCTTGTAATGGCTATTAATGAGATGTCAGGATTGATTCCAGTGACTGCGCTGTACGTCGGCTTACATGCTTTACTGGCTGTCGTACTAGCGAACTTTGTGCTGTATGCCCGATTGCGGTCGGGTAAGATTCCTGCCTGGCAACCCGATGCCGCACTGCG
>CAZGCW010000049.1:8082-20231 GCA_964524295.1 uncultured Pseudomonadales bacterium | reverse complement strand
GTGATCGCTACTTCCCAGAAGGCGGCTCTGCTTCGGGTTTACAACTTGAACCAGGGATCCGGCGAGTATGTGGCGAGCGCAGCTGCAATAGCAAGTCGACTGTTACGAAATGTTGCCCTGAGTTACTTGATGAAGACTGATGATACAGATCAGGTCGTGCTGTGTGAAACTCAGTTCAATACGGCAACCAATATGACGGACACCAGTGCTGCCATTCGGGCATTGGTGAATTCCGGTAGCGCGGCGGCACAGGCAGTTAAGTCTAAGGCCTTGTCAGAATTCTATGATCGATGGACGGATGAAGCGCTGGTGATCGACCAGTGGTTTGCTATCCAGGCCATTTGTCCGCTGCCAGGCGCATTGCAGCGGGTTAAAGCACTGATGCAACATCCCGCTTTTGACCTGAAAAACCCCAACCGAATGCGTTCGTTGATTACGTCCTTTACCAGCCAGAATACGGTGAATTTCCATCAGATCGATGGCTCTGGTTATGGCTTCCTCGCAGATTGTGTGATCGAGCTGGATAGTTTTAATCCTCAGATTGCCGCGCGGATACTGACGCCGCTGACTCGCTGGCGCAAGCTGGATCAGGTTCGGCAGCAGTTGATTAAAGCCCAGCTGCAGAAAATACTGGATTCTGGGGATCTGTCAAAAGATGTTTTCGAAGTGGTTTCGAAGAGTCTATAGAGATGTTTATAGCCCCGGATTAATCGTTTTCTCCAGGTAAGGGTGTGAGCCCGGCATGGCTTTGTCCTTGCCTGGAGGCAGGTCTTTTATCGCTTGCATTAATGCCTGGCCCTGCCAGCTTGCTGTGTTACCCGAGTACACTGCTTTTTCCAGAGGAACAAATGCTGCGCCGAAGGCGGGTTGAGTTGCTGCCAGTGTCGTTGCCGACTGATGTTCAGGAAATTCGCTGCGAAGCCAGCGCAGGAGCAGTGTGTGGGCGAGCTCCGCATCGTTGGTCTGGCAAGCGCTGAATAATAACCTGGTATCGGTCTTGGCCTGTTTTGCCTGGTTTGAGTCGGATGGGGTAGAGAGCGTTTGACCTTGATTTTTGCGGCTGAGATACCAGCCTAGTAAAGTCAGTAGCCACGCAGCCAACAGCGCCACACTGAGCCATTTCCAGGTCCCCGGGCCGGTCTCGATGTCCGTAGCAACTGAGGTCTCTGGCGGTACGACTTCTTCCGGTCTAGTTGGTGGAGTGGGCTTCGGGGTATCCAAGGGTTTAACGGCAATGGTTTGTCCTGAGATAACGGCCGTTTCCTGTCGATCGAGCTCGATGTTCCACCAGGGTATGCGGATTTCAGGTAAAGTCAAAGCGCCCGCTTGAGTGGGTACAATGCCGACGGTGGTACGATTTAACGCGCTGATGCCGTTACTCGATTCGGTATCTTCAACGACAGGTTGATCAACGTATATTTTCGCTCCGGCAAGCTCCTCGAGCTTGATGTCGGGTAACAGTACGCCAGAGACACCCTCCATGGATACACTGATGACTTGGTTCAGCGGTTCGCCAACCCGGATACCCGCGTCAGGAAGGTTGAGTGTACTTTGCGCAATCAGGTTTTTCCCAGGTAGCCAATGTTCACCCGTAAAAGCCGGTGGAACCGGCTTTACCTGGATGGTATGGCCTGTGGAGACAGCGCTGACTCTTTGCCTTGCTGAAAATAATCCACCTCGACCCCGGGTTCCTATGAAGCTTTCCTTGGGTAATAGCAAAGGTCCACTTTTCTGCGGGAAAATGGCATACCGTTTCTCAAGCACATAAAAGCGGCGATTGTTAAGGATCGTTTCATAACGTTTTTCTTCTTCCAGAATTTCGACGACGGCATCTTCCAGATCTGGTGCGGCGGGGAAATCGCCGGAGATTGATTCTGAATAATATAGTCGGACTGAGTAAATGATCTGCGCCTGTACATAGGTGGTAGCAGAATCTAGTTCTGTTTCAAAAAAGAGCACCTCCTGCATTTTCTGGCGCATGGCATGGGTCTGTTCTATGACGCGAATAGGGATCGGTTGGGTCGTTTCGTTGTTGATGGTCAGGCCAGGTATTTCAAGGTTACCCGTGCGTTTAGGCCTTAGCTTGAGGATGTAATCGATGTAGGCGCGGTTGGTCTGTTGGCCGTTAATAAAGCTGTAGGATGAGTTTTTCAGGTTTTGGCTACTGACGATATCGAAATCTTTCTCCAGCGCTGAAAAATCGGGCTGCCCGGCTTGGGCGTCACTGCTACGGATAGTTAGGTTTAGTAGATCAAACTCAGAAATCTGGTTTCTGTCCACGGTCGCGGTAATGGTCGCCTGCACTGGGCTGGCGGCCAGAATGAGATAAATTAAAATCCAGCTAAGTGGTTTCATAATAGATCACCAATTCCTTTCATAGTCTTTTCTGGTAATTTTTCCTTCCCGGACCCGGTCTTCAAACTGTCTTTCAAACTTTCTCCTTAGCAGGCCACCGGGGTCATCGGGTACTCGACGCAGCCATTGCTGCATGGCTTGTTTTTCCTCGGCGTTAAGTTCATTTTCTTCGGCCAGGGCTTGTTGCATTTCCTGTTCTGCGGCTTGCTCTTGTTCGCTTTTCTGTTCTGATGGGTCAGTATCCTCCTGTTGCTCAGCTTCATCCTGTTGCTCGTCTTCATTACCCGCGCTTTGCTCAGACGGGTCTTGTTGGTCTTGCGCTGACTCGTTTCCCTGTTCAGATGCGTCTTGGTTTTCATTTTTCTGTTGATTATCGGAGTCCTGGCTCTGCTCTGACTGTTGCTCTTGTTCTTGTTGCTGTTGCAGTAGTTTTTCAATCAGTTGCTTATTATAGGCGGCATCTTCATTGTCCGGGTTGATCTCCAGGGCCTGTTGATAGGAGTCGATGGCTTGTTTGAGTTTCCCCTGCCTGGCTAATGCATTGCCAAGGTTATAACGGTTTAGCTCGGGCTCATGATGTTCATATAGCGCCGATGCCGTTGCGTAGTCTTCATTACGATAGGCGGCGGTTGCTTTCCAAGCCGGGTCCGAAAACAGCTGAGCTGCTTGAGCATGATCGTTGTTCTCATAGGCCCGTTTACCCTGTTGGTCCTGGGTCAGCCAGATATCCTGCCACCAGTCTGCATAAACCCTTTCTACAGGGGTGATCATTAACAACAGGGGCATCCATAACCAGCCGCGACGGAAGGCAGCCGCCGCAAAGGGCAGTAGAAATAGCAGCAGGTAAGGGCCTCTTTCTTTCCATAGATCGAAGTCTCGCTCTACTTCTCTAAATATCGCCTCACTCGGGTCGGTTGGTCCAGTGAGCAGATAGTTAAGATCATCGTCGTTGAGCGTGAGCTGCGAGAAGCGGGCATTGATGAGTTGGGCAAACTCAAGCAGTTCATCGAGATTAACTTCGGGAATGATGAGGTTGCCTGATGGGTCCTTCAAATACCCGCCCTCCTCGGTGGCAGTCGCTGTTGTTATGGGTGCGCCCAGACGTGTGCCAATGGCCAGAATAGAGATGGGGAATTGATTTTTCATAAGGTTGGCAACCTTGGCTGTCTCAGCGCGATCACGAATTTCGTCTGTTAAAACCAGGATTCGCCCTGAAGAAACACCGGCTGCAGCGAATAGGGTATGGCTTAGTTCAATTGCCGGAGCAAGTCGGCTGCCTGGTGCGGGCATGATCTCGGGCGTTAATGAGGGCAGCATGGATACGATGGTATTGGTATCGTCCGTGAGAGGCGCTACGGTATGAGCATCGCCGGCAAAAACAATGAGCCCGGTCACGCCTTCTTTGCGAGTTCGTAGCAGGTCGGTCAGCTTGCGGCGAGCGCTTATCAGCCTTGTCGGCGCTGCATCAGAGGCATGCATGGACCAGGTGAGATCGAGAATAATCATCAGGGCATCTTCTTTTTCAAGAATAGGCTGAGGTGCTTTCTCCCACACGGGTCCGGCCAGAGCCAGGGTTGCTAGCAGCCAGCCCAGACTGAGTAGGTATAGTGGGTTGGCACTTGGGCTGGTATCAGGTTGCCTTAGTAGATGGGATATCAGGCCTGGGTCGATTACTTTCTCCCATGTCGTTCCTTTGGCTCGTCTTTGCCAAAGTCCGGCGATGAAGAATAATGCTGGTAGCAAAGCGATAAGCCAATAAGGCCTTAGAAAATGGAAATCTGCCAGCAGTTCGTTCATTAGCTTGAGCTTCCTGCGTTAATAGATGGGCTGCCTGACGGTTGGCGAGGCCATTTAAGCCGGCTGATATAGTAGTTGAACAGGTGTTGGCCTGCCAGGCCAAAGGACAGCAGGAGTGCGATGCTGAGTGGCCAGAAATACAGTGATTTCTCAGGCCTGAAGGTTTCCTGTTCGATTTCTATGGGCTCAAGTGCATCAAGGGCTGCATAAATATCGGTTAGTTCTGCGGTGGATCTGGCTCGTTGATAGATGCCGTCAGTGAGGCCAGCGATCTTAGTCAGGGATTCTGTATCCAGTTCCGCTGAAGGATTGACTGTTCGGTTAAAAAGTAGCCCAGGGACTTCCATTTCGTCTGCGCCGAAACCCACGGTGTAGATTCTAATGCCCTCGTCAGCTGCAAGTTTAGCAGCCTGTAGTGGGGCAACCTCCCCGATATTATTGACCCCATCGGTGAGCAGAATAAGAACCCGGTTTTCTGACGGGCGGTCCAGCAGACGTTTGACTGCCAGACCAATGGCATCACCGATAGCGGTTTTACCACCGGCAATGCCTAATGGGGTTTCCTCGAGAAGAGCGCGTACAGTCGCTCTGTCGAAGGTCAAGGGGGTTTGCAGGTAAGCCTGTGAGCCGAATAGGATAAGACCAAGACGGTCACCTTTGCGACGCGCTACAAAATCACCGACCACATTTTTTACTGCTGCCAGACGGCTAACCATTTGCCGGTCCAGGCGCATGTCTTTAGTTCCCATGGAGCCCGAGATATCGACGGCCAGGAGTAAATCGCGGCCACTTTGTGGGAGTTCTATGGGCTCACCTACCCACCTGGGTTGGCTGGCGGCTATCACCAGGCAGATCCAGATGATTAGGGCGATGATTCTTCGGATCCATCGGCCGTGATGGGCTTTTTTAGACAGCACCATCATGTGTTCGATTTGGTTGAAGAAGGGTATGCGTAGCGCAGGGTCCTGCTGCTGAGCGGGTCGAAGCAGCATGAAAAGCAAGGGTACGGGTAACATCCAGAAAGCCCACGGCCAGATGACCTCGATCATGGAGCCCCCCCTGGCAGTTCATCCAGTTTTTTGTGCTTTTTAATCCAGTAATGGCCCAGGTTAAGTAACTGGTCAATATCGGCATCAAACTCCTTGGTATAGATTGAGTCAATGAGCGCCTGCCCGGCACCCATGCGAAATTCATTGGAACCGCTGCTTCGATCCAGGAAAGCAACCCAGAGCTCACCATTCAGGGAGGCGACTTTATCGCGCTGATAAGCTTTTAAGGCCACCCGCTTTAATAGTGACTGGAGATCGCGCAGGAACACCCGGGAGTCAGCGTTGTTTTGGTATTCACTGTAAATGAGGTCAAGTTCCTTGCGGGCAATCGACCGGTAACGGTTTTCACGCCAGGAATTTAGAATTCTGAAACTGCCCCAGGCAACCATGCCCACCAGCAGAATACCAAGTATCCACCAACCCGGGGCAGGCCATAGGCTGATTTCCGCAGGCAGATGAATATCTCGTAGCTGCGCCAGAGGGTCTGCCTGAGCCGGCATTTGTGGGGGCATTGCTTGGGCCATGTTAGTGGTTTCCCCGATGGCGCTTGGCATTAATGCCGGCGACCACTTCATCCGTGGTTTGCATTGAAATCAACAGGCACTTCAAGCGTCCGAATATTTGTGCTAATTCCGCTTGGCGATCCTCATATCGATGTTGGTAGGCCTCTCGTATAGACGCTGCCGCGGTATCGATGGGTAGTTTTCGTTTTCCATCAGTGATGGTATACCGGTCAGGGGGAGGTAATTGCTGCTCCAGCGGATCAGAAACCTGTATACCAGTCACATCGTTGTACCTTGCCAGTTGCTGAAGATAAAGCAGGGCCTGGTCATCCAGGCTGGAAAAATCACTGACGATGATAATACTACTACCGTGTTTACAGACTCGCCGGGCATTAATCAGGGCTTGGGCGAGCGCATCGGTGGTGCGCGCGGGTTGAGTTGCTTCCAGTAGGTGATTAAACCGATCAATCTCATGAATTAAACGCAGCACAGAGTGTCGACTTCGGCGCGGTCTGATCTCCCGGTGGGCCTCATCGCTGAATACGATGCCGCCAACACGGTCGCCTTGTTCCAGGCTAGACCAGGCCAATAAGGAAGCGATTCTCGCTGCGGCGACGGATTTAAAACGGATGCGTGAACCAAAAAACATGTGCGCAGCTTGATCAACGACAATCAGGACAGGCCGTTCTTTTTCTTCTTGAAATAGTTTGGTATGGGCGACCTGGGTTCTAGCGGTTACCCGCCAGTCAATAGTCCGAACGTCATCTCCGGGTTGATAGACTCGAACTTCGGCGAAGTCGATCCCTCTGCCTTGGGACTTTGATCGAAGTTGACCGGATAAAGGATTGGACGTCTTCGCTAAGGACGTTAGATCGACCTTGGCTGCTTCATGACGCAAGTCAATCAGGTCCCGTAACTGCGTGAAGGGGCCCTGGCCGAGACTTTGGTGATTGAAGGCGACCATGGTTGCCAGTTCAGGCGGTAGCCACGCGGTCTAGCAGCGCCAACATGACCTTTTCAGCATTAATGCCCATGGCCTCGGCTTCGAAACTAACCACAATGCGATGCCGAAATACATCCGCCGCTACAGCCTGGACATCATCCGGGCTGACAAAATCCTTGCCGTTGAGGTAAGCATGGGCCCGAGCACACAGGTCAAGAGAGATGGTTCCCCTGGGTGAAGCGCCGTAATCGAGCCAGTTCGCCAGGTCCTCGCCAAATAGTTCTGGTTTACGGGTAGCCATGGTTAGCTGCACGATGTAATTTTCGACGACGGGTTCCATGTGTAATGCCAGCACTTCCTGACGTGCTGCAAATATGTTCTGTTGGGTGACAGGCTCGAGCGACTGGGTTGATTCAGAGAACTTTTCTTTGGCTTCATCTCGCACCAACCGGAGAATAGATTGTTCAGATGCCGCGTCCGGATAGTCGATCTGGACATGCATCAGGAAACGATCGAGTTGGGCTTCTGGTAAAGGGTAGGTGCCCTCCTGTTCAATCGGGTTTTGGGTTGCCATGACTAAAAACAAAGGTGGTAAAGCCATGGTTTGCCGGCCATGACTGACTTGTCTTTCCCCCAAGGCTTCGAGCAAGGCGGATTGGACCTTTGCCGGGGCCCGGTTAATTTCATCAGCAAGAATCAGATTATGAAAGACAGGGCCTTCCTGGAACACGAACGTCCCTTCCTGGGCCCGATAGATTTCTGTGCCCGTTATATCTGAGGGGAGCAAGTCGGGGGTGAACTGAATACGCTGGAAGTCACCTTCGATGGCCGATGCCAGGGTCTTTATCGCTTTTGTTTTCGCCAGTCCAGGTGCACCTTCAACGAGGAGGTGGCCATCTGAGAGCAAGGCTATCAGCAGTCGGTCCACCAGGATCTCCTGACCAATAATCTGGTGTGCCAGCCATTTTCTTAGGGCTAGTATAGGTTCAAGGTGCTGCATATTAAATTACTCACATTCAGGTTTTTTGTAAAACATTCAATTGCTGGCTATAGACCCCGTCTGATCGCGATGGTTCCCAGTTAGTTTCTGGTTAACAAATTCGTTTCTAGGACTCTAGCAGTCTATGATTAGGGCGTTCAGGGCACTGTCTGTTTTAATTTGAGGCCGATAGTCTCGAGCTAATTTGTTGGCATTTGTGCCTGGCTAGCTGGATTGCTCGACATTGTCATCTATGTTTACCGGATTTACCAGTCCAGCGTGCTAGTTGGGGCAATTGTGTTGTGGAAATCAGTTGGTCTAGGTAGAATTTAACTATCACTGCATTCGGCATTATTGAGCAGGTAATAGGTCAGATAAGGGTTGTTTTATGCGTACTTTTTTGTATTCGGTTGGGCTGTTTGCTCTGTTTTTCTCCCCTACTGCCATGGCAAGTGATGGTGTTGATTCGGGTAACACGGCCTGGATATTGACCTCAACTGCACTGGTTCTTTTCATGACGATTCCCGGCCTCTCGCTGTTTTATGCCGGTCTGGTCAGAGTTAAGAATGTCCTTTCAGTCTTGATGCAGTGCTTTGCTATAACCTGCTTGGTGTCCGTGATCTGGCTTATATTTGGTTATTCCCTCGCCTTTGATGAGGGTAATTCTTTAATTGGTGGCCTGGGCAAGGTATTTATGGCCGGTGTGACCGAAGATGCTATCAGCAATGGGATACCTGAAAGTGTTTTCGCCATGTTTCAGCTGACTTTTGCCATTATTACACCGGCCTTGATCGTAGGCGGGTTCGCTGAACGGATGCGGTTTTCATCGATGATGGTGTTCTCAGGGCTTTGGGTTGTTTTTGTGTATGCGCCTATTGTCCATTGGGTATGGGGAGGCGGTTGGCTTCAAGAGCTTGGCTTACTCGATTTTGCTGGTGGTGTCGTGGTGCATATAACCGCGGGTACCGCCGCCCTGGTAGCGGCCATTGTGATGGGAAAGAGAAGCGGCTTCCCTAGTTCCCCCATGCCGCCTCATAATATGACGATGACCATTACCGGAGCCGGTATGCTCTGGGTTGGTTGGTTTGGCTTCAATGCCGGTAGTGCACTTGCTGCCAATGGCGATGCCGGGATGGCGATGCTGGCGACACATATGTCGGCGGCGGCCGGAGCGCTGGTTTGGCTAGGTTGTGAATGGTATCGATTCGGCAGACCCAGTGTGTTAGGCGCTGTAACGGGTATGGTGGCCGGTCTGGGTACCATCACACCAGCCTCTGGCTTTGTTGGCCCTGCTGGTGGGCTGGTTATCGGTATGCTGGCAGGTATAGTCTGCTTTAATGCGACGGTTTTCCTTAAGCAGCGATTGCAGATAGATGATTCATTGGATGTTTTTCCAGTCCATGGCGTCGGTGGGGCATTAGGAACGATATTGGCCGCGGTATTTGTTAGTGCCAGTCTTGGCGTTTTCAGTGGCCAGGGCTATTCTGAAGGCATGACCATGAGTTCCCAGTTACAAGTGCAGGTGATAGGGGTTGTTTCCTGCCTTGTTTATACCGCCTTGGTTTCCTATCTCTTACTCAAATTGGTAGATTACTTGCTTGGGTTACGCGTATCTCAGGACGAAGAAACTGAAGGGCTGGATTTAAACCAGCATAATGAACGAGGCTACGATCTATAGTTAGCTACCATGACGGGTAAGCATGACGGGTAAGCATGACAGCCATTGAGAGGGCCAATTCAGGCGCCTCTTCTATGGACCTTCGATCCGTCCCCTGCCATCTCAGACCATCCCCTGAAAGCAGTTGGGGCGCGTTTATCGTCTGGCGGCGGCCTGTTCTACCAAAGACTTGATGAGTTCATCGAATTCCAGCCCAAAGCCCCGGGCTCCATCCGGATATAAGCTGGTCGGGGTCATTCCTGGCAGGGTGTTGACCTCTAGTAGAAAGCAGCGGTTGTCATCAGTGAGCAGAAAGTCGGCTCTTGAAAGGTCTCTGCAACCAAGGCAGAGGTGCGCTTTGATTGCGATATCTTGTAGGGTTTCAGCAACTTCAACGGGTATATCTGCTGGCATTAAGTGCTCTGACAATCCGGCTGTATAGCGATGTTCGAAGTCATACCAACTGTTTTCAGGCGTTGTTATCTCGATCACCGGGAATGCTTGAGTCTGCTGTCCATATTGAAGGATACCCACGGTCATTTCCCGACCATGGATTCGTTCCTCAATTAACAACTGATCATCAAACTCAAAAGCCGTGCTGATCGCACTTTGTAGGCCGGCTGCATCATTGACTCTCGTTATACCCAGGGCACTGCCCTGACGGGCTGGTTTGACCACGACGTTAACACCCAGCAACGCAATGACCTGATCGATAGTTTGCTTGATACCGTTGGACAGGTGCGCAGTAACATGGTCTACCAGCGGAAGGTTGGCCTCCCGGAAAAGACCTTTGGCGGCAATTTTATCCATGGCCAGCGCGCTAGCCTGCACGCCTGAACCAATATAAGCCAATTCCATTATCTCCAGAAAGCCCTGGATGGTACCGTCTTCACCCGGTGGACCATGTAGAACAGGGAAAACCACATCGGGTTGGAAATCGGACAAATGACTGATCAGCGAATGATCCAGTTCGAAAT
This sequence comes from uncultured Pseudomonadales bacterium, assembly GCA_964524295.1. Taxonomy (GTDB): domain Bacteria; phylum Pseudomonadota; class Gammaproteobacteria; order Pseudomonadales; family Azotimanducaceae; genus UBA9926. Next base: position 9,971 of record CAZGCW010000049.1, on the reverse strand, counting down.
TACGGACCTGGCTGAAATGAGTGGTAAGCGCGGTTAGAACCGCCGCTGCGCTGGTTCGAGAGACGCTGGCTTCGTTTGAATTTCCGCCGCTGATAAGGGCAATACGCAAATTGGGTGTAGGAGGCTGGTTCACGGTCTGCCTGCTCCGGCAATGGCGACATCGACGAATTCGATTTTACCATCGCGATTGGATTTGCATTCATCAGGCTTTGAACTGCCTGCAGTACAGATAAACAGCCGCTTTCTGTCTTCCCCCCCAAGCATACAGGCAAACGCCTGATTTTCGACTTTGATGCGGTCGGTGACCTTCCCACCCTCGGTCAGTCGAATACATTCGTTACTCACAGGAGACGCGACCCATATACCGAGATCCTCATCCAGGCAGATCCCGTCCGGGATGGCACTATCCATTTTTGCCCATAACCGGCGGTTTGATAAAGACCCATCCTTGTTTATGTCGAATGCGGTCAATCTAGCCGCCATGCTTTCGGCAACAATCAGGGTTTTGCCATCTGGGGTAATCACGGTGCCATTGGGGAACTGTAAATTATCAGCCACGATGGATCGGGCTCCATTCAGGGCCACCATGATGAGCTCAGCAGGCTCCGGACGGGCACCGGTAATGAGATCAAAGCCGAAATTGCCAACATAGCATCGGCCTTCACCATCAATGACCATATCATTGCAGTGATAGCTGGCCAGGGCATGAAGATCAGCGTAGTCGCAAAGCGTACCGTCATTGTCCACGAGTAGTTTTCTATCTAGCATTGAGACCACAACCATGCGTTCATCGGGTAGCCAGCCTAAACCGGACGGTTGCTGAGTGACCCTTGCCACCACCTCGTGGTCTCCATTCAAACCCACCTTGATGACTTCATGGGCATGCATGTCAGAGAACCATAGATGATTATCGTGCCACCGGGGGCCTTCGCTGAAGCAAAGGCCGTCCAGCAAAATAGAGGTGTTCATGGTGAGGCTCCTGTGTTTCGGTTATTTTAACAGGAAATAGGAGTTTGGGTGTTGGAACTGTCTGCAGATGTTGCTGACAAGGGATTGATCCTGGCCAAATAGGATTGGCGTGCGGAGCTGCTTTTCAGGTTGTAGACAGTTTTAGAAAGGACGTTAGTTGCTCGAGGGAAAATGGCCATGCCAATTCACTTTCGGTTTGATTTGTGGAGATGACCGGTATTCGCACCCCATAACGTTCGATAAGCTCGTCGGAGTGAGCAATCTCGACTTCGATGAGGGTAATCGGGTAGATGTGCTGCAGGGTTTGAATCTGGGCCAGCGCTAGCTCGCAGAGATGGCAACCTGAGGTTGTATAGAGGGTCACTTTCATGGCAGATTGAAACAAGCCTTGGCATTCAAGGTGGTCTGGTTGGCGAGTTGATCAAAAGAAGTGTTCAGCAATCTGGCGACAACGCTGCCTATTTCAGCCAGGTGAGCGGGTTCGCAGCGCCGACTTTTGGGTTTGGGTTTAAGGGTTCTGGGGATGAGATAGGGTGCATCCGTTTCCAGTAATAACCGGTCAGCTGGAATTAACTCGATCAAGTCGTGGAGGTGGCTGCCGCGTCTTTCGTCGCAGATCCAGCCAGTAATGCCAATATAGCAATCCATATCCAGATAGGTCTGCAGGGCGGTTCTATCGCCGGTAAAACAATGTACGACAACTTGGCTCAGCTGATCTCGATGGGAATTCAGAATAGGCGCAAAGTCTGCATAAGCATCTCGTTCGTGCAGAAACAGGGGTAGTTTCAATTCCATGGCCAATTGTAATTGGGCTTCAAAGGCACTGCATTGCTCCTCTCTGGGGCAAAAATTCCGAAAATAATCCAGACCGGTTTCACCGATTGCTACGACATTGGTATGGGTCGCCAGTGACCTGAGTT
>CAZGCW010000049.1:0-8072 GCA_964524295.1 uncultured Pseudomonadales bacterium | reverse complement strand
TCCTGAAGTACTTCGCTGGAGCATTCAGCCGCGTGATGAGGATGAATTCCAACTGTAGAGAACACGTTATCGTGGTTGGCGGCTAATTGTAGGGCATCGATACTACTGTCCAATGATGCGCCTGTGATGATCAGAGATTCCACCCTGGCCTGGTGGGCGCGACTGATAACGTCGTCTAAATCATCTGCAAAAGATTCATGGGTCAGGTTGGCACCGATATCTATAAGCATGGCAGGCTACCATTGAGCCTGGCTTGAATCTGCCTCGAGTGCAGCGGTAGCAGAAAGTGTCAAGGAAGGGCTAGGGCTAAAATGCGCGCGTTCTGAGGGTGTTATCATCGGTTGTTTTTGCCCCAGCCTGTCAGCGTAAATGCTGGCATAGACCAGCGTCGTTTGAACATAATCGCGCGTTTCTCTGTAAGGTATGGATTCAATCCAGACATCCACGGGTAACGTTCTGTTTAACCATTGTGAGACTCTGGTAGGCCCGGCATTGTAGGCGGCCAGTGCAATGATGCGGTTATGGTCAAATCGGCGGAAGAGGCGCCCCAGGTACCATGAACCCAACCGAATATTGATGACTGGATCTGTCAAGTCGAGGCCTTTGTCAATCTTGATGCCTAAATTTTTTGCGGCAAGTTTACCTGTTTCAGGCATGAGCTGCATCAATCCTTGCGCGCCGACAATCGATCGTGCCTGTGGCCAGAAGGCACTTTCCTTCCTGGCCACAGCCAGGCTCAGGGACAATGGGATGCCGGATAATAAGGCATTAGAGGAAAAATGTTCAGGATAAGCCAGCGGGAAGCGACCTTCGATCTCATTCCAGTCTCTGGCCTGTGCATAGGCTCTTATGGCCATATCATGCCAGCGCCAGTTTCGGGCTATAATGGCCGTTATCTGATGTTCCCGGGTTGAGAAATCCCGAGTCAGGTGAAACCATTCTCTACGTGCCTGGATAATCTCCCCCAAGGCAATAAGTTCTCTTATTCTCCCAGTTGCTGGTGTCGCCAACAGGTTCTCTACAGAGTCCGCACTAACGGGTTTCCTTACTGCCTGAATTTTTTGTGGCTTGTTAAGTCTGGCCGCGGCCAGGTAACCGTAATAATTTCTTCGCTCAGACAAGGCATTCAAAGTGGTTCTGGCGCTAGCCTGCTCCGCCGCTTCATTGTTGCTGAGAAGGCTGACAGCACGCCAATACTGCCACACGGGTTTGCGCCTGGCCTCTTCCGGGAGCAGGTTTAATAAGATCAGTGTTTCACTCCAGTCCTGTTGCTGGATCGAAAATCGGGCACGCGCTTCAATGAGTTTTGGATAGTCTCTCAACTCCAGGGGAAGCTGATCGAGTGTTTCAGTCATTTTGCCGCTATGGGCTAGATAGAAGCCGACCTGGGCATACAATTCAGGTATTAGCGCCTGTGGTAACCGATCTAATTGTCGATACCGCTCGAGTGCTTTAAAGGCACTTTCAGGGTGGGTTCTGGCCAGTTTGTCTAGCGCTGCTGAGAGGATTTTTTGTTGGTTTGGTTGCCGGAAGTCGTGGTGTGATTGGTTATTTAGTCGTCCCGGATTTCGGTAGAGTTCATGTAACTGCTGTGCTTTACGTGCCGTATCCGGCTTGAGATAACGCACCAGGTATCTGGCCAACTGGTTTTCGCTGGCGATGACAGCCAGTTCGAATCGTTGCCAGGCAAGTTGTTGGCTTATTCCGCCTGCTTTACGGAGTCGATGAAACACGGGATCGCATTGTTTTGGCATGGATGTTTGGTTTAACCATAACGATTGGGCGAATTCATTTGCTTTCTGCTCCTGACCGTTTTGCCATATAGCGTCCGCATAGTAGCAGCGTTGTTCCTTAGTCGCCGAATTCTCCTTATACAAAGACAGGAAATCTTGGCGCTGATTTCGCTGCATGCGCTGGTTCAGAAATTGATTTCTCAATTGTTCACCGATGGGTGAGTCGATGTGGGTATCAATGAATTGTTGGATCGTATCAGGTTGGACCCGTCGTAACCTCGCCCTGTGCTGTTCAAGCTCAATATACGGTAGCAGGGGATAGTCCTGTAATTCTGCTATCAGCTTTTCAGCTTTTTTCCTGCTGCCCAGGCGGATAGCGCTGACAGCGTGTTGGTAGAGCTGCCGTTGCTGGTAGAGCAGCGAGTCTGTTTGCGGGTCGGTGCTGTCAATGGCTTGTTCTGGAGCCGGCGCCAGGATCGGATCGCTCACATTAAGGGTTTTTAGGGTTTTTAGGGTTTTTAGGGTTTTTAGGGTTTGTAGGGTTTTTAGGGTTTTAGGGGTTTCAGTGATCTCTTCCGGTTCAGGGCTCAGTTGTTCATCGGCAAAGACTGCTGTCGGGTATGTAGCTGCCAGCACGAGGCAGCTACAAGTGAAAAAAATGCAGAGATCATTTAAAGCGATGGAGCCAGCAGGCATACAAGGAATTCGAACGCGCATTTGAACGATGTTATACCAGGTTTACCTTTGTCGGCTAGTTACCAACGCGAACAGCCAGAACATCGCAGGGTGATCCATGTAGTACGCCATTGGCCGTTGAACCCAGTAGTAGGGCCAGGCCATGCCGACCATGGCTACCGACCACGATCAGGTCAGCTTCGAGTTCCGATGCCAGGGAGTGAATTTCTGTTTCTGGCCTGCCAAAAACGAGATGCTGGTTTTCTTCTGGAATACTGAGACTGGAAGCAAACTCCTTCAGCTGGCTCATTGCCGTTTCCTGGATCTGATCCTGGATCGTTGACAGATCCATGGGCACATCTCCGCCATAGGCCAGACTCAGGGGTTCTATGACGTGGGTGCAACTGAGCTGGCAATTGAACACCGTTCGTAGAGCGCAGGCTTTTTTTGCAACGTCTCGTGCATCCTCGGTGAGATCGACCGCTATCAGAATATGGTTAAATGGGTTTTCCATGCAGTGCACCTTCTGAAAAGTGAGGCTGTTATCAGTAAATTTACACAGTAATTTCAGCTTAAACAATAGAACATCGTGTGAATGGATAAAACAGGGTTATATTAATGGACCGAGCCGGACCAAATAACTATCATCGATAGGGCTGAACGTCAGCTAATGCTATCGCTTGAACCGGGCTCAGGTGAATCAGGTGGAATTTATGATGACCTATTTTTTGATCGGACTGGTCGTATTATTGGTGGTGGTTCCGGTCATTTCAATTTTGCCCAATGCAAAGCAACGGGCTGTTATGAAGGTCCGTAATGCAGCTATGAGCCGGGGTGTCGGTGTTGAACTGACCCATATTCCTGATCATGCTGCCGAAGCGGTTAAAAGAGTTTCAGGGTCAGGACGGTCTCTATCCCCTGTGCTTAAAGTGGCGGCCTATCGACGGTATCGAAAGCGACCTCAGTCACGACATGACCTGACTGCGATTTCATGGTCTCTATTGCGCGTCGCTAAAGGTGATGATGACTTGCCGGCGCACTGGCACTGGTTGGAAAGACCGGATCTTGAAGATCCTGTACCCCTGATGCTCTTTTTAGCCGGGAAGCTGCAACGGTTGCCGGAATCGGTTGTATCTGTGACTGAAAAAAACCGAGCGGTGAGTGTGCATTGGAATGAAAGCGGAGATGGACAGCAGGCAGAAGCGATATTTTCCTTCCTTGATGACTGTATCCGATGGCCTGAAGTCTAAAAACCAGCGATACCCGAGGCGGTTTTGCCCGGAGTTATCTCAGTCGATTACGGCTTGTGTCGACTCGATTGTTGTCCACAAATGTGAACACTGAGCCTAATGCTCACTTTCGACCCTCGCTACATCAGATTATTGCCCAGTCTGAGATGAAAATTGCTTGCGAGGATTGAATTATTGAGATCGAATAGGTTAGCCTGTCACCCGTCAAGGACCTAGATGTAAGCGTTCAGAGTTGAAATAGAAGTATGGGAAAGACATTAGTCATCGTTGAGTCACCCGCTAAAGCGAAGACCATTAACCGCTATTTGGGTAAGGACTTCATCGTCAAATCAAGCGTTGGGCATATACGCGACCTCCCCGTGAGTGGATCCAGTCAACCCGTTGAACCGAAAGCCCGTGCCGCGGAAGCAGCAAAAACCAGAAAGATGGAGCCGGCTAAAAAAGCAGCCTACCAGAAGGCTAAAGCACATAGCCGATTGATTAAGCGCATGGGTGTGGACCCTGACAATAGCTGGCAGGCGCAATACCAGATCCTGCCGGGTAAAGAAAAAGTCGTCTCAGAACTTCGTAGCCTAGCAAAGTCTGCCGATGAAATTTATCTGGCTACTGATATGGATCGGGAAGGAGAAGCAATTGCCTGGCATCTACAGGAGGCCCTGGGTGGTTCAGCAGACCGATTTAAACGCGTCGTTTTCAATGAGATCACAGAAAAAGCCATTCAAGCAGCCTTCGAAAAGCCTGGTGGCATAGACCAGCACCGTGTCGATGCGCAACAAGCCAGGCGATTCCTTGATCGTGTGGTAGGTTATATGTTGAGTCCATTGCTTTGGCAGAAGATTGCCAGAGGACTCTCGGCTGGAAGGGTCCAGTCAGTCGCGGTCAAGCTGCTGGTTGAAAGGGAGCGCGCAATCAGGGCCTTTATACCTGAAGAGTACTGGGAAGTGTTTGCCTTATTAGGCGAGCAGGACCAGGTTACTAAATTCCAGGTGATGCGTGAAAAGGGCAAAGCCTTTCGTCCGAACACTAAAGACGTAACCGATATAGCGCTGCTGCAATTGAGGCAGGCTCAGTTTCTGGTTGAGAACCGCGAAGATAAGCCAACCCAAACGAAACCCAATGCTCCTTTTATTACTTCTACGCTACAGCAGGCGGCCAGCACTCGACTCGGGTTTGGTGTCAAGAAGACCATGACGCTAGCCCAACGCCTGTATGAGTCTGGTTTTATTACTTATATGAGGACTGATTCGACTAACCTCAGTGCGGATGCCATTGAAGATTGTCGAAAACTCATCCTGGCGGATTATGGTGAGCGCTATTTGCCTGCCAAGCCTCGATTGTATTCGAGTAAAGAAGGCGCTCAAGAGGCTCATGAGGCGATACGCCCTTCCAATGTAAATGTTCGATCGACAGCAATGGATAGTCAGGAAAGAGATGCTCAAAGACTTTATGAATTGATATGGCGGCAGTTCGTTGCCTGCCAGATGCCAAATGCTGAGTACACCAGCACCTCGGTTCTAGTGTCTGCTGGAGATATGGAGCTTAGAGCCAGGGGACGGATTCTCCGTTTTGATGGTTATACCCTGGTTCAAAATCCGGTTCAGAAAAAGGAAGAAGATCCGGAGTTGCCTGATTTTAAGGTGGGTAGCCAGCTAACATTACAGGATCTGGAACCGGTGCAGCATTTTACCAAAGCACCCGCTCGTTTTGGTGAGGCTTCTTTGGTCAGAGAATTAGAGAAGAGAGGCATTGGCAGGCCCTCAACTTATGCCTCGATTATTACCACCATTCAGGATCGTGGTTATGTGACTTTAAAAAACCGACGGTTTTATTCTGAAAAAATTGGTGAACTGGTGACTGACCGGTTGAATGAGTGCTTTGGAGAGCTACTTGATTATGGTTTTACTGCTCAGCTTGAAGAATCACTCGACCAGATTTCGAATGGCTCGACACCTTGGAAGGTGATATTGGATCGTTTTTACGAAGGATTCTCTGAGAAGTTGGTCAAGGCAGGTGATGCGGAAAATGGCATGCGCCCGAATCAACCTTCTATCCTGAATTTACCCTGTCCTGATTGTGGCCGGGGTATGAATGTTCGCACGGCAAGCACAGGCGTATTTCTAGGATGTTCAGGGTACAGTTTACCGCCCAAGGAGCGTTGCAAAAAGACCATCAATCTAATAGATGGTGATGAGGTGGTCAGTGCCAATGGAGATGATGAGGAAGAATCGAGGATCCTTCTGGCTAAGCAACGATGTAGTAAGTGCCAAACCGCGATGAGCAGCTACCTTATTGACGAGTCTACCCGGCTACATCTGTGTGGTAATAATCCTGATTGTAGTGGCTCTGAATTTGAAAAAGGCGCCTTTAAGATAAAAGGGTATGAGGGGCCTTTGCTCGAATGTGATAAATGTGGTGCGGAAATGCAGCTGAAAACCGGTCGGTTTGGGAAATATTTTGGTTGCACTAATTCGGACTGTAAAAATACCCGTAAGTTGTTGCGTAATGGTGAGGCGGCACCGCCAAAAATGGATGTAGTCCCGATGCCGGAACTCCAGTGTGAAAAGGTGGATGATACCTATCTGCTTCGAGATGGTGCTGCAGGGATATTCCTGGCTGCCAGCCAGTTTCCGAAAAATCGCGAAACTCGTGCACCTTACATAGATGAGTTAATTCCGCACCAGAATGAAATTGACTCTAAGTACCAGTTTCTTATGAGAGCGCCAGTGCAGGACCCCCAGGGAAGACGGTCATTGGTTAAATTCGCGAGATCGACCAAGCGGCAGTATGTTGTTACTGAGCTATCCAAGGGGAAACTTTCAGGTTGGCGGGCTGACTATCAGGATGGGGAATGGGTAGAAACTGAGTCAGCCAAGCCGAAAACTAAAGCGTCGGCAAAACGCAAGAAAAAGAAATCTGTCAGTAAAACCGGTTAGTGTCGAATAACGCCAACGCCAAGCCCTTCAATGGCGAAATCCTCACTGCGCAGGTCCACCTCGATTGGACTGTAATCGCAGTTCTCGGGTAATAGTGTAATCTGATGGCCTTGTTCCCCACGGCGAAATCGCTTTACGGTGACTTCATCTTCGATACGAGCGACAACAATATCGCCATTGTTAACCTGGTTTGTTTTATGTACAGCAAGGAGGTCACCATCCATAATGCCGCATTCGATCATGCTATCACCCTTGACGATAAGCATGTAATCCGCGCTCGGGCTAAAGAAGTTCGCCGGGATTTCGCAATGATCTTCAATATGTTCTTGGGCTAGGATAGGGTTCCCTGCTGCAACTCGACCAATAATGGGGATGCCGGGTGCTTCAGGCAGCTTAATGCCTCTTGAGGTGCCGGGAATCATTTCAATGGCCCCTTTTCGAGCGAGTGCCTTGAGATGCTCCTCGGATGCATTGGCGCTCTTGAATCCAAGTTTATTGGCAATATCAGCCCGTGTTGGCGGGTAGCCTGTTTGATCTATGTGTTCCCTGATGAAGTCGAGGACTTCAGATTGACGCGTCGTCAGCTTGATCATAATTTTCCTCTTTCATTCAAGTGTACTGATTCAAGTGTACTGAATGGTTGGCATGGTGATTTGCGTTTTAACTCAGCCTGATGCCTGAGATCGGCATCATCAATTGCTGTGCTCAGCCCATGTTTATATATACAGTAGGTGTGATTATATACAGTAGTTAGCAGGAAGCAACTGTTTTTCAAGGACTGACCCTAATATGATTTGCTATCATTCATCGCTATAGTGTTCAATTCAATGCAGAGGTCCATTTAATGAATACATGGAAATTTCATCTTTTACCGCTGTTGTCGTTACTGTTGATAGTGCCGGTCGATGTCCTGGCAGGTGATAACGGTCAAATGATGTGGGTTCTGGGTAGTTTCAGAGAACAACCGAGGGCTGAGAATCAGGCACAGGTGCTCAGTCAATTGACCGGTCAGGAGGTCTTGATACAGACGTTACTGGTCAATGGATCCATACGGCATCGTCTGCTGATTCAGCCCGAACCGGACGAGAATGATCAAACTAACCTGGAATTGCTACTACAGAGTGGCGATTTTAATGATTATTGGCGAACCTGGATTCAAGGAGATGAGATAGGGGTACAGTCGATTATCTCTGCTCCGGCCAGACAACCGGTTGGCCCCGAAGATAACTCTGAAGCTAGCTATGAAGATAGCTTTGAAGATAGCTCGGAAGATCCGTTTTTTATTGGTTACCAAGAAAATGCTGGGACTCAGGATGATATGGTGCCCTACAGCCTGCCTGAAAGGCGCTCTGAAAAAGTGGTTCCGTTAAGTGCGGCAGATTCTGCAGAGAATATCAGGTACAACCCGGCGAGTCTGGTTCGGCAACGAGATGATTAGGTCTAGCTTGAAAGGGGCGGTTAACTGTGAGTGAGATGAATTC
>CAZGCW010000048.1:0-20373 GCA_964524295.1 uncultured Pseudomonadales bacterium | reverse complement strand
ATTCAGGGCATGATGGAACACACACCGGTTATCCCACATGGCCAGAGAGCCCTGTGCCCATTTAAAGCGTGTTACAAACGTCTCCTGGGTCAGGTGTTGGGTCAGAAAACCAAATATCGCCAGGCTTTCTTCACGTGTCCAGCCTTTGATCCGATGCGTATGCGGTTTACTGCAATAAATACTTTTCCGTCCGGTTTCTGCATGAGTTCTAATCAGGGGATGCTCAACTTCGAGTTCAGCGAAATCAGCATTGCCTCCATAGGCCTTACCGAGGCCTTTTTTAGCTGCAACCTGGTTATAACCACCATCAATACCATGCACCATTTTGGCAGAATAAACACCGGTAAGATCCTCCAGACAAGCCTTCAGACTCAGACTCAAGCTTTCATAAGCAAACGTCGCATCAGCAAATAAGGTGTCCCCGCCTTCCTCTGGAACCTCCACGGCATAAAGCACCGTCGCCTTGGGCGGTATTGGTTTATAGGAGGTATCAGTGTGCCAGGCGCCGCCAAAATTCAGCTGTGCAGAGGCTTCCTTGATAATCGGAATGACGTTGGGATGTCCTTCCACAGGCTGCATGAAGGGATAGACATCGAGCTCGCCAAAACGGGTAGAGAAATCAGCTTGCTGCTGCGGTGAAAGATGCTGATTCCTAAAAAACACAACGTGATGCTGCAGCCAGGCATGATGAATTTCCTGGATCACCTGTTCACTCAATTCATGCGACAAATCAACGCCACCAATGACTGCGCCAACAGGGCCGATGCCGGTATCGACTGTTATCTTTTCGTAGCGCAAAAACAAAACCTCTCGCATTTTGTAATACTTAACCACCATACTACGTCAATCAGTTTTGATCTACACAGGGAGAGACCGTATGCAACACAAGAAAGTGACTGTATTCAACGGTGATGATGCATCGCCTGAAGTTATGAAACCCACTGTCGAACTGCTGCAAAAATTTGACCTGCCGATTACCTTTGAATTCCCGTTAGTTGGAGACATCGCTGAGAAAAAATACGGCAAGGTACTACCCGATGAAACCATCAGCAGCATCGATTCCGCTGATGCTACCTTCTTTGGTTCAACCAGTGGCCAGAGCACCGCTGCACTCTTTTACCTTCGTTGGGGGAAACAGACTTATGCTAATGTCCGGCCGTGCCAATGGATCCCAGGGTACCAATCTCCTATGGCTAACCCAGAGGGCATTGATTTCGTCATTGTCAGAGAAAACCTTGAAGACTTATATCTCGGGCTGGAAGGAAATATTGAAGATCTCCATGCCCTCAACTTCTATTCCAAACATGCGCGCTCAAGCCTCACAGATTTGGGACCAGGCAAGTATGCCGTTAAGGCAATCACCGAATCAGGCTCAGAACGAGTGATTCGATATGCATTTGAACTAGCCTCAAAACGAGCGGGCAAGAAGAAAGTAACCCTCACTTCAAAATACAATATGTTAAGCCAGGTCGATGGCTTATTCCGAGATATCGGCACCCAGTTATCCCAAAGCTACCCCGAGGTTGAATTTGAAACCTTTATAGTCGATGACTTCCTGTGCCGAATGATCTCCAACCCTCAGGCTCTTGATGTTGTTGTCATGCCTAATTTATATGGCGATATCCTGTCCGATGGGGCTGCTGGCCTCATCGGCGGCCTGGGTTTAGCGCCATCGGGCTGCTACGGAGAAAACTATGCCTACTTTGAATCTGCTCATGGGACTGCGCCAGATATTGCTGGCGAGAATATCATCAATCCCACTGCCACTATCCTCTCAGCCGTGATGTTGCTTGACTACCTGGACTTCCCCGAACAGGCAAAAACGCTTAACAAGGCTGTAATGCAGGTCTATTCAGAGGGCCGGGTTATTCCCGTCGACCAGGGCGGTGCTGCTTCAACAACCGGATTTTGTAATGCAATCGCAGACTATCTGTAAATTGCGATTAAAGGTAAAAGTGACCACAGCCACATTTTCATCGATCCCAACCTCTGGCCTGCTGAATTGAGTATCTCCCATCTAAAGACCGACACCGGTAACAACAAGACGGTTTGCAGGCTATCCCGGTGCGGCTTTGAAGGCATAGAGGACCCGACCACGGGCACTTATCTGACCATCCTCATTAATAATACTGACTTCTACAGTACACAGTTGCCTACCCCGCTTAATCACCTCTGCCCTGGCTTCAATCCACGCGCCCTGGGCCTGGCGAAGGTAAGTCACATTCAAATCAGCCGTACCCGCCGGGATGGATCCTTCATCGAGATTACTAAAAACGGCGGCAACTCCCGCCATATCCACCATGGTGGCTACAACACCACCATTAACACTGCCAGCAATACCGGTGGGCGTAGTCTGGGTTTTAACCAGTCGCAACCGTACATGGTCCGGCAAGGCTTCTACCAAAGTTAAGCCTAAATACTGATGAAAAGGATTGTCATTAAATCCCGAAAAAAAATCTTCTTTCATACCGCTACCCGATAGTGACGACTTCCGTTTCTGGGCGAACGACCCTAACCCAGCCTGAAACTGGTCCCAATCTTAACCCATGAGAACAGGACCTTGCATCTGGTCACTGGCATTGTAATGCGGATCTTAAATCAGCATTACCCAAGTGAGCCTGTCTGAAGCAATCGGCACGATTACGCCACACAAACACCGTTTGCTATTCGGGACCAGAGTCGGTAACACTAACGTTTTAGCAGAAGGTGAAGCACGACAACAGCGAAAAGATCATGCCTCGTTGTGACAAATCCAAACCTGTGTCCCGCTGCTTAAGAAAACAACTTGGCCCGGAAACCCGAGCCTGTACAAGAATTCAGGAGTGATAAACTATGAGCAAGCTCAAAATACCCCTATTCGGTGAACTGCTGGCGCCATTCCTAACCCCCATTCCGGCTGAGGCCAAACCCGGCGCTTTGGCTCTACTTGAACGCGGTGCGGCGGAACGTTATCGAGGCTGGGCCGATGCGGTCCCTGAATACAGGATGGGGCTGTTGGCCTGTGCGGCTCGGGAAGACCAGATCGCCAACAAAATAGATGCTTTATTACCGATTCCCCTGGAACAGAGAGAAACCGTGGACGCGCTCATCGTCCTTGCGAAACAAGCCTATTTCGCGGTATTTGAAAACCTGAGTGTCATCGATCAAATGACCATCCAAGCGTCCGCAGAAAGACAGGGTTCGAGAGCATGGCCAGGGTTTATACCGGATTACCCCGATATAGCCGAAGACCTGCAATCCCTGTCTGAAATCGAGCTCGTCAGTGCCGAGTATCTGGATCAAATTCTCAAAGAAATGAGTGGCTAATCAAGATTACATTGGCAAGGCAGAATTTTTCAGCCTACCGGACAATGCGCTTCGATTTCGATGGAAACGGGACCAATTACCCGTTGGCAAAACCAACTTACCATCTTATGTGTTAGCCTCCCTTGAGGTTACATCAGTTCACAACAAGCAGGAGAAAACATGCAAGACAACCAGGGAAATGATCGCATCGCGCTACAAGATGTCATGCTAAATTATGCTGCCGGCGTCGATGATCGAGACTTCGATCAATACCGGGCCTGTTTCAGTGAGGATGTTACTGTCATTGGAATGGCACCAGAGCCCATAACCGGACTGGACAACTGGCTCGCATTTGTCCGCCAAGCGCTGTCAAAATACACTGCCACCCAACATATGCTGGGGCCGCAACTCGCCTCCATCAGCGGGGACAAAGCGACGACCAGGACGGACGTCACTGCCTTACATGTTCTAGACCAGGACCCAACAAAAACCTTTACCCTGTGGGCCACCTACCGCAGCGAAATGATCAAGGTGCAGGGGCAATGGAAAATCCAGAAACACGAATTAATTCCCAGGTTCAGCCGGCAGGGCCCCTAAACCCGGCCTAGCCGGTTCTCAGTCGTCTAATCCGGCGGATGACCCATCGGGCCAGGATCGATTGTCATGTTGGTATACCGCATCGCCTGAGCGCGCACCCAGCAAGGTCTTCGGCGCATTGGCAAAGTAGGGGTCCTTGCTGGGCTCAGATCGACTCCAGTCAACTCGTTCGCTTCGATAAGCCATCTTCCATTGACCATCTTCAATCTCATATCTATCAAGGTAGCGTCCGGCAATAATCATATCTTGATTAACTCCGTCTACTTCAAACTTATGGTAGGCATTGAAGTAAATCTCTCCGAATGCCTGATCACCCTCAAATTCAATCAAGTGATTTCCTACCATATGCTGATTCGCTATATGACCACGCAGGGCGTTCATCGCATACGCAACAAATTCTTCCGGAGTCCCATTAATAAAACCATATTCACAATACGCATTGCGACTGAATACCTGGAGCAGTGCCTGTCGGTCCAGGCGATCCAGTCCTCGACTGTAGCGACACGACAGTTCATAAATAGCCTGTTTGGCTATCACCCTTTGTACTGTTTCGTCCATCGTAGTTAACCCCATCATCGACTTCATTTAAGTAGGTAAGTAAGCAGTTTCGAACAAGTTGATTAAACAGGCAAATTCGAGGCAGTTAATCCCACTGACCTAATCACAGAAAACTAATTTGAATTGCCTTGACAATAAAACCAGGACAAATCACTGGCGTCCTGAGACCCTTTCGTCATCGCCTGGAAAGACGGACTATCACGCTCATCTTGCACAGGCCATCGCCTGCACCAGTCCATCACCACATGGCGATGTGTGAACTTCCAAAACGGGTCGCGCAACTCAAACTGATCCAGGTAGCGACCTGAAAAAACCATTTCAGAATCTCCGCCTCGGCTAAGATGCTTGGCAAAAACGTAGCTCTCGGCGTAGGCGACTTCATCCTCGAATCGAACCAGCGTATTACTGACCCTGTGTTGGGTTAGCTGATATTGCTTTTGCAGCGCAACCATAACGATGTCTGCAAATTCATGAGCAGCACCCTTGAAACCGCCATAATCTACCTGAGATTCAGGCCAGTAAAGTTGTTTTAAACCCACAGCATCAAGCCGATCAAGACAACGACTGTGACTCGACAGCAGTTCAGTGATAGCAGATCGATGTGCAAGCTCTGTCAAATCAGGCACCCTCCCTATCGATTCCCTCATTTCCCCTCCTCTGCGATTCGATGCAGTGCCCGCAAACCTTGATGCACGCCCTGCTAGGGTCAACTTCATTCAGCGCGCAGGGCTCCCTTCGATCCCGGCTCGGATTTCCGCGTGACGTTCAGGCGTTATCGGGTAATTCCAGACAATCGCTGCACCTGCCAGGAAAAAAATGGAGGGAAAAGTTGAGAACAAAAAACGCAGCCCAAACAACTCTTCTGCTCCGTTAGCCGCACCTACACCGGCTTCAAAACCGACCATGCTCAGCCCAAACAAGGCGATCACACCACCGACCGAAGCCGTTGCCTTCTGTGCAAAAGACCAGACCGAAAAAAACTGAGCAGCCCGGCTTTCCCCTGTCTGTAGGGTATCCAGGTCAATCACATCGGCTTTCATGGAATTCGGCAAAGTCTGGGAAAAACCGCCCGCAGCAAACCCGGTCATCATTGTCATTGGGAGCATCCACCAGAAGTCACCCTCTCCAAGCAAAAGGTAAAAAGGATGGGCCAATGCGAGAATAAAAAAGGAAGCAAGGTAGGCACGGTGCTTTCCTACTTTGGTAGAAAACCAAACCCAGAACGGGACTGCTAAGATATTCATAATATAGAAAACGCTCAACATATATATCGCTTTATTTTCTGCCTGTAAAACATCCGCTATGAAAAATATATAAAGTGGTGTGGTGATATTCAGGCCGATGGAACCAATCATAAAAGCCAACACAAGGCGCTTGAATGGCCCGTTTGACATCATTACCTGTAACCCCTCAAAGATACTCACCCGCTTCGTGGCTGGCTCAGTTTCCGCATCCGGTACATTGACGAGGGTCAGAGCAACACAGATCGGCATCAACACCAGCATAGTCAACCCAACCAATTGCAGCACAACGCTGGTGCCCCCAATACCGAATAACAGCAATGCCAGCGCAGGAATTAATTGTGCAGCCAATGAACCAGCCGCACTGAACATACCTCGACTACCGGTAATACGCGATCTTTCATTGTAATCCTTGGATAATTCAGCGCCCCAGGCGTAATAAGGGATCAGCATCATAGTAATCGCAATGGACAACAACACGCTCCAAATGGCCAGGTGCACCGCACCTGCATCGGAGGGAGGAATAAAAAGCTGGTACACCGAGAGCATCATCAGCGGTGTCGAGAAAGCAATCCATATTTTGCGTCGACCAAACCGAGACCGTGTATGATCACTGATATAGCCCATCAAAGGGTCAGTAATGACATCACTCCAGCGTACAAAAAACAGTATGGTGCCGAGCAATACCAGAGGAACACCGAGGTCACTGGCATAGAAACGAGGTATAAACACCATGACAGGAAACATCGACATGGCGATCGGCAAATCCGTCACCCCGTAAAAAAACAGCGTCTTCTTAGTTAATCGAGGCGTATCCTGCATCAGTATCTTCTCAAGTTATCGGCTATTCGCTCGCCAGTATCAGGTTCTGAAAAGCCTGACTTCCACCCAACCTGTTTTCTATCCAGCATTTCCTGCTCAGACTTAACCACCATTTCTGCTACAAGGCAATGCCCTTCTTGTTTCAAATTGGTGTCAATGGCGTCAAAAAGGTTGTCTGCAACATCGACTAGAGTACACCCATAAAGCATGTTATTTTAGGAATTTAAGCTCCACGTCACCTAGAGATTTCATTATGCAAAACATTCAAGTACTGCTGGCAAGACGACCCAATGGCGTCCCTGTTCCAGATGACTTTTCGATCAGAGAAATTCCAGTGGTACAGCCAGACAATGGCCAGGCTCTCATCGAAAATCGATACATTTCCCTGGATGCCGGTTTTCGCAATTGGATGGATGAAGATGCTGGAGACGAAGTGCTGCCTGCCATGCCGCTAGGACAACCCGTCATGGGATTAACCGTCGGCCGGGTCATCGCTTCAAAACATCCGGACTTACCTATTGGACAGTTGGTGATGGGGCGACTCGCCTGGGAATCATTTTCTCTGGCATCCGATGATTTCCTGGTTCCCCTGGATGACGATGATACCATCCCAGAGCACTATCACTTGGGAATCCTCGGCGATACGGGCATGTCAGCTTATTTTGGTTTACAGGATATAGCCAAACCAAGTACTGAAGAGACTGTGCTGATATCCGCTGCAGCTGGATCTGTTGGTTATGTTGCTGGACAAATCGCTAGAATCATGGGCGCAAAGCGTGTCGTAGGCTTAACCAGCAGCGCGGCTAAAGGCCAACGCCTGATCCAGGAAATAGGTTACGACGAGGTGATCAATTACCGCCAGGGGAACCTTGAGGATCAGTTACAATCCGCCTGTCCAGATGGTATCGATGTTTACTTTGATAATGTCGGTGGACCCATCCTGGAGACCGTGCTGAACCAAATCAATCATGGCGCCCGAATTCCCTTCTGCGGCGCTGTAGCCGATTACAACCGTAAAAACCCATCTGGGCCTGGTAATCTTTTTATGCTGGTAACCCAATGTGCTCGCCTGGAGGGATTCCTAACCCACACTAAACTAGCGCGATATGATGAAGCTCGGCAACACTTGAAAGCCTGGATGGATCAGGGATCCCTAAAAACCTTTGTACAGGAATATCAAGGTGTAGAACAATGCGGAATTGCGTTTGCAGATTTATTTGCCGGTAACAACTTCGGCAAGACGATCGTCAAAGTCTAAGAAACCAGAACGAACAGGACTTTCGTTCCTTCTTAACCTGAGTCGGTGGTCACTATTCAGTATCCTCACTGATAGTGTGACAAACCTTGCTGTAAATAGACCGCTCCAGGAGATAAATCAGGGTAATTCGTGACATCAGTTTAGACGCAGTCTGGCTATAAACGCTCAACCCCATTTCTGTATACAAAAAGTGTACAAGCACATTACTTTTCCGTTATATTAAATACTCCTATTCACTGTCTGATTTAAAGGGTGTGGGTTGAACACGATACGAAAGCAAATCCATGAATACGAAGACTGCATTTGGATTATCACTATCTACGTTTTGTGCTATGGCCTCTCATTTTACCCGATCCTGTCGCTACAAGATTACTTAATGACTGACGGACCTCGCTATTCCTTACTCGTGTTTTTGCCTCACGGGATTCGAATTGTCGCGACTTGGCTTCTGGGTGCCCGAGCCATCATTCCACTCCTGCTGAGTAGTTGGTTGTGCGCCACTGTTTATGGGCATTCATCAGAGACCTTCTTACTTTGGCCCGCTTTGATAAGCTCTATTGCACCTTACATCGCCTTCAAATTGTTTCAAATTGCCGGGTTACCAAGTTTCGCAACTCAGGAAAATATCAACCTGGGCTGGAAAACGCTGATATTAACCGGTTTCTTTGCTGCCCTGCTGAATGCTGTTGGCAGTATGGTGCTATTCCAGCAGGAGTTTTCCTTTGAGGATAGCAATCTTTTTATCTCCAGCTATATCGTAGGCGATATGCTCGGTCTGGTTTTGTTCATGTTCATTGCTATGCTGGTTTTCCGCAGGTTTAGACAAACCTCACTTTTCGATTAAAAAATTGGCAGCATTGCCCTCTATTATGAACATTCAGCGGTAATTTAAAGAATTAGCATTCCGTGACTTTTGTGGTATCCTCCCGCTCTCAAAATGGGAGAAAACCTTGAACCTGCAAAACCTTCGCAAACTTGCGCAATTAAAAGCGGTACTCATCGACATGGAACAAGACTTTGGTCTGAGTAATTTGACTGAACAGGAAATCCGAATCCTCAGTGCCATGACAGAAACCTTAGGACCAGATGTATCTTTAGTGTCCTCAAAAACAATACGCAACAGTTTGTATTGCAAGTCTTTATCTTCCCCGACCTACCATAGAGCACTGAAATCCCTACTCAGCAAACAGATTCTCAAACCAGCTGAAGGTAGAAAAACAGGGCTCTATGCATTGTGCTTAGACTAGGGCAGTTTATTTTCCTAATCAAATACAATAGCGAGTCGTCCAACCAAGGTTTCTGACGTGCCCTTCCGCAAAACTGCCGTTAACTGGACATTGGCCATCGGATTCTTCGTAGGCAGCTACGGAATTAACGTCCTTTTACTGAGGGATGCCCTGGGCATTGATCCTGAAAGCAATTACAGCTTCCTGTTATTCCTTCCCCATGGCATTCGTATATTTGCCACATATTTCATCGGGTTCTCCGCTTTTTTCCCCCTTTTTCTGGCTCAATACATCAGTTTTCAGTTGTTTCCCAGTGCCGATAACTCAATCTTCGTTAGCCTGGTGGCTGCCATTTGTGCGCCATTAGCATTCGAATTTTTTAAACAGGCCAAGTTAAACCTTTACTATACAAGCGGTATTGCTGACATCAACTCAAAAGCGCTGATTCTGGTTGGCATCATTGCATCACTGATCAATGACATTGGTACTCGATTTGTCATCAGCTCAGAAGCCCCCGAGCATTTTTTCTCTGCAACTTTTTTCCTCTCTTATCTCTTGGGAGATATTCTCGGCCTTATCGTCTGCATTGTTATTTTTCACCTGCTCATTAATCGCATAAACGCGAACGGGTAGCCACGTTCTGGTTCATAAACGAAACCACCACTTGTTTGGACCTGGCGCTGCCTGCTGATCCCATGCTGATGACTGTTCAAGGCAAAGAGCCACAGCTTCAGACCGGCTTAGGAATGGATTAAGAAGGTATCCTGTTGATAACCTCCCGAGCGTAATTTTCGCCCTGCCGATAAAGAGATTCATACACATGCTGAGTGGCTTCTACAAAGCCTTGTATCTGCCCACAATCAAAACGTCGACCATCAAAACGACAGGCAATGACATTACCTTGTTGGGCCTGCTCATTGAGTGCATCGGTAATCTGTATCTCGCCATTACGACCAGCAGGAATACGCTGCAGGACGTCGAAGATATCCGGGGTTAGAATGTAGCGACCAATAATTGCCAAATTGCTAGGCGCCTCCTCAGGCGCTGGTTTTTCTACCATGGCACCCACCCTGATGACGCCCGGGGCGATTTCCTCACCGGAAACGATGCCATAACTGGCTGTCTGCTCACGAGCAACTTCTTCGATAGCAACAATGCTACAGTGATACTGTTCGTAAAGTGCCACCATCTGAGCCAGCACCCCATCGCCTTCGGCTACACAGAAGTCATCCGCCAGCAGGACTGCAAAGGCTTCCGGACCTATAAGCGACTGTCCGGTTAAGATCGCATGGCCCAACCCTTTCATTTCAGTCTGCCGAGTGTAGGAAAATATGCACTGGTCTATAAGGTAACGAATGTCGTCAAGGAGCATTTCCTTATCTGACCCAGCAATCTGATGCTCCAGCTCATAATTAATATCGAAATGATCCTCGATAGCCCGTTTCCCGCGCCCGGTCACCACCCCTATCTGCGACACGCCCGCCGCCAGGGCTTCTTCCACCCCATATTGAATGAGCGGCTTATTCACAATCGGCAGCATTTCCTTGGGCATGGCTTTGGTGACCGGCAAGAATCGGGTGCCATAACCGGCGGCCGGGAATAAACATTTTTTAATCATCTGGGAACTCTTCCTTTTTATCTATTACTGGTTCATCTGTTACTGCTTTATCTGTTCGGCCATATTGATCATCAATCCGAACAATATCATCCTCTCCTAGATAACTACCGGATTGAATTTCAATGATTTCAAGTGGCCCACTACCTGGGTTTTCCAGTCGATGTACGGCGCCTACCGGGATATAGGTCGATTCATTCTCACTCAATTCGAATACCTCCCCATCTCGGGTCACCCTGGCCAGTCCAGAGACAACGACCCAGTGTTCCGCCCTGTACTGGTGCTTCTGCAAAGATAACTGAGCACCTGGACTGACCATAATCCGCTTCACTTGAAAACGTGGCCCATGATCGAGGGCCTCAAAATATCCCCAGGGTCGGGAAACTTTCCGATGCGTCAGTCTTTCTTCTCGATCAGCCTGAGTGAGACTGGCCACCAGATCCTTGACCTGCTGGGATTTCTCCAGCGCTGCCACCAACACAGCATCAGCCGTTTCCACGACCACCACCTCCTCTAGCCCGGCTACAGCAACAATGCGATGCTCTGCCCGAATGTAACTGGAAGCCGTATCGTGGATCAGCACATCACCAGACACGACATTCCCTTGCTCATCCTGGTCACCGACTTGCCAAAGCGCCCGCCAACTGCCGACATCACTCCAATTGGCCTGCAGGGGTACCATGGCAGCATGTTGGGTATGTTCCATCACAGCATAATCAATTGATTCTGCCGGGCTGGTTGCAAATAACGCGGCATCCGGCCGAACAAAATCGTAATCGCTACTCCGACAGTCCCAGGATGCCGAAACCTGTGTGAGCATATCAGCCTGATAAACGGTTAATTCCTGGAGCAGCCTTTCAACAGAGAACACGAACATGCCGCTATTCCAGTAGAACCCACCTTGCTCCACATAGGCTTTCGCCTGTTCTAGCGGCGGTTTCTCTATAAACTGACTAATCTCGAAGCCAGACCCGACCGCTGCGCCTGTGCGGATGTAGCCATAACCGGTTTCAGGCGTCTCGGCTGGCACACCGAAGGTAACGAGCAGGCCACGAATCGCTAAATCCACCGCATGTTCAACCGCCAAATGAAATGCATCCTTATCTTGTATTAGGTGGTCAGACGGTAACACCAGCAGAACAATCTCGTCGTCTATCTGCCGTTCCCTGGCAGCCAGGGCGGCCAGGATAATGGCGGGTGCGGTATTGCGGCCTTCGGGCTCGAGTAAAATTGCGCTGCAGTTGATTCCTGCGTCACGAAACTGTTCAGCTACCAGGAATCGATGTGCCTCATTGCACACAGCCAAAGGGTCAAGTACCTGATCAACGCCCTGAAGTCGCTGCGCCGTTGCCTGCAACAGTGTTGCATCGCCACCGAAAGAAAATAACTGCTTCGGGTAAAGCTGTCTGGACAGAGGCCATAGGCGAGTGCCTGAGCCGCCACAAAGAATGACTGGTTGAATAAGCATCACGGCTTCCTGGGAAGAGTGCCGAGTATTATAACCTAGAAGCCCTATATTGTTTCTGCCTGACTGACGATCCCTGCTAGGATTTAATGGGGGCCCTGCTGCCCTCCCGGGTCCTGCCAAGCTGCCGAAAAGACAAATTCACCATTGATGAAGTAAACTGCATCATCATGTAGGACAGATCGACTCTGACTGGAAGCGTACTGTCCTTGTGCTAAATTCTGCACATTCAGATAACCTATTTCTGTTAACCCGGCCAGGTCAGGATTGCCTTTATCCGAAATCTCATACAAATACAGCCGCTCCACGGAAACAAAACCAGCTTCCTCTGAACTCCAGCCACTGACTGGAATCGCCATGCGATCAGCTGCAGCATCGAACGCCTGATAGGTAAAACTATGACGATCATACTCCGCACTGGAATAGCTATAGTCCAGGTCGCGTCCCGCTTCCAGTGCGCTTCTGGACACGGGTTGGCTTAGATCCGCCACATCGAACAATTCCAACTTGGCCAAACCATTCTCGGACAGGCCCAAACCTAACAGCAGATCCTCAGTGACGGGGTGAAGAAAATTTGAAAAGCCCGTAACTTCGAGCTCGCCGGCGATCTCCGGGTCTGAAGGGTCAGATAAATCAATAGCATAGAGCGGATCTACTCGCTCAAAGGTCACCAGGTAGGCCCGCTCAGAGAGGAATCGCACGCCATAAAGATCTTCGTTTTCCTTGCCCAAAGCCGTCGGGTTTTCTGTATTCGGTAACTGGCCTATGACTTCTAGTTCAGGCTCATCCATTGAAGGGGCCAGAATAAACAGCTGATGCTCCCAAAGATCGTTACTATCTCCGGTAAAACGACTGGTTACTAAGCGCAGATTTTGATCATATTCGCTGATTCTGAAATCCCGGTTATCACCCAAAAACAGCCCCCCACTCACCTCTCCAGAACCAGTATATTCAAGTTCAGCCAGGTCAAAACGATGGACTAACGTCATCTGACGCGCTCCTGAGTCGCGCTCTATTGTATGCAACTGGGTGAGATACAGGGCATTTTCAGAGAGGTAAACACCGTTCGATGATTCCACATAACACCGCACATCCTGAATGGTGCCTTGCAGTGGGTCAAACAGCAGGATAGTGGTAATGGTAGGAAAGCCCAGGTCACGGGGTGCCAGCTCATGGTCTGCGTCAATTCCATAGCACTGATCTGGACCTAATGCGTCAACCGCACTGCCATCCACCGATACCTCGGGCAATAAATCATCAATGACCAATGCATCCAGGATCACCTGATTTAACTGCAAATCCTCCTCAGTTTCTGGATAATAATTCAAGCCCTCAATATTCGGTGTATACCGACTGATAAGGTAAATTCCATCCGTCGTCTTTCTACTGGTCACAAATACACCTTCTATTTCCACCTGACTGAGAAGGGTATTTTCGGGAGAACCCGTATCATAAACGTTAAGACCGGATGCCTGGTCCTGCCAACGAGTCAAATCATCAAAAACCCGACCATAGCTTCCCCACCAGGCTGAACTGGTGATGGTTGTTAAACGATCTTCACTCAGATACAACCCCTCAACAGTGTCGTCGTCGCTCAGCTCAATGCGCCCCGTTTCTTCTATCCCCGCCGATTCCGGACGGGTCGTCATAATTCTAATGGCTGGCACTGGCGCATCTGCTACGACCGTGTCTGCCCCGGCATCCGCAACGGCACCTTCGGGGACAACATCATCGACGATAAAGCAGCAAGATAGACTCCGAGTGGGGGCTATAAAAAGGCGACTGCCATCGTATTTGACAACATCATGCTCATCGACGCTGGCTTCCTGGGTATAGGTTGTCGTATACCCACCGCCACTGCTTCCTGTATCTGTATCCGACAGGCTCACTTCGGCGGACTGCAGTTGTCGCTGTTGTGCAGCTTCGAGTTCACGCTTCAGACTGACTTGAACAGAAGACAAAAACTGCTCACCGGATTCAAAAGGAATCAGCAGGCCTGTTTTTGGTACGACTGCCACCGGTGGTGCTACCGTACTGGTACTCTCTTCGGATCCGCCGCCACAACTCCCTAGAAAAAACACTGCCAACAGGTAAAAACCAGCTTTTATCTCTTTTTTCCAACGGCTTGCGTTTAACTTATCTGGCTTGCTATCTACCGACATGTGCTGCTTTCCACAATTTTACGACGCTCAATGTCACCCTGAATCCTCCCGCCGGTTTTTTATAATCTCACATAACATCAATGAACCTAACCTGAATCATCTGCTGGCGTCGGCACCAATCCAGCCCCACAAACAATGCCGACAGTCGAATGTTCGACACAACGGTCACTCAAATCAGGGCAATTTTATCATTCGGCTCGTTGACGCAGCATTAATATCAGATTAATTTACCCTCACTCGGTGCGCCGTGAGTGGGGCTCGGTTTGGTTAAGATCTGACCAGGCCCTTTGGGATATCAGGACATCCGGTGTTGAGTCCTCGGTGGGACCAAGCACGCCCAGACACAGGGTAAGCCCATGCTGAGCTTACCCCCGAGCGAGAAGCGATACCCCTAACTTGCTAGTTCATACCTTCAATCGACAACAGCGGTATCGCTTCACTTCCGGTAAACCGGGGAAGGACGCCATTCCACTTCTCAGCGATTCGAAGTTGAATCAGTTGCGGGTTATCTTTCAGTGCTTTAGCCTCTCTCTCGATGGCATCCGCTCTGGCTTTTGATTGCACTTCAATCTCGTAGGCCATGGCATCAGCAGCCAGCGTTTTTTCGGCCGCTGCGGCTTCGGCCTGGGTTACGCGTTTCAACTTCTCATTTTTCGCCTTGAGGGCTTCCTGTTCGGCTCTGACCTTTTCTTCAATTGCCCTGTTAAATTCTGCAGAAAAATCAAAATCAGTAATCGCAATATTAGCAATGGTCAAGGAACCAATGAGTTCCTTTTCCTGCAGGGTTTCATTCAAAAAGCTATTGATCTGGGCTTGGATCCGATTCTTGACCTCATCGCGCTTGGTTATCAACTGTTCAGCCGTATAGAGGGCCGTAATGGCCTTGACTGATTCCATAATGGCAGGATCGATCAGCGTTCTCTCTACCACAAGGCGAGTACCAATGCGCTGCAGTGTCTGCGGCATCAACGCGGCATTCATCGAGTACTGCACGGCAACCTTTGTGCGCACGACCTGAAGATCCCTGGAGGAAGCACCTGCATCAGATTCAGCTTTACTCAGGCGAACATCAAATTCCTGCACGGTATCCAGAAGAGGCGCTTTCAGGTGAAAGCCTTCGGGCAGGTAATCGGGCTGGACAGCGCCCAAACGTTTTACGACACCAACGTAACCAGCATCAACAACGACGAAACTAGACAAGGCTAGTGATATCAATACCAGTGCAACTAGGGCTGAAAAGCCGATTTTTAAACCATTCATGCGGGAATTCCTTATGAGACAACCCTATTCTACTCTGAAAAATTCAATTATCCGGAAAATAAATCGAAAATTAGAATCAAGGCAGCATTCAATCACTGGCACAGGCACATTTTCTGTCAACTTAACAGGATGGGTCCAGACGATCTGCACCCTCAGCATATAGGGTAGCGAGCTTACGATAATAAAGTGCATTGGCTGAATTTGCAGCGGCGTTATCTCGCTGAGTTATTAATTTTGCCGGAACCCCGCCGATCACTGAATTCTCCGGGAACACGGAACCTTCGCTGACGATGGCATGACCGGCAACAATCGAATTTGCACCAATAACGGCACCATCCATCACGGTCGCATTGATGCCGATGAGGCAGTTATCCCCAATGCTGCAGCCATGCAGGGTGACATGATGGGTAATTGAGCAATTCCGACCCACCCGGGTTGGCGTCTGAGTGCCTTCATGAATCATCACGAAATCCTGAATGTTGGTGCCTTCATCTATAAAGATCTCAAACTGTTCACACCGGGTCACGACATTTGCCCAAATGGACACCTGTTTGCCAATCCAGACCTTGCCATGCAGATGGGCCGTTTCATGAATAAAAAGCGGGTCATTGAGTTCAACAAAAGGGCCAATATGAGCCATCGACGGATTCCTTATATCAAATGAAAAAACAATTTTGAGCCTACTATAAGCTGCATTGCCGGACTGGCAAGGCCTGCTACTTACACTCCCCCACTGGCAGACCTGCTGATTTTAATATCGCCGCCAATCCTGGCCGGTGGCGAGTGATCTCGTCAGGGCTGAGACCCTCCAGAGAATGGGGAAATTTAAGCCATTCATCCGTTTCATGAATAAAATAATCGGGTGCTCTGTCCGTCAAATTCCTGCTGGGTTTGTAAAAAGGCACGGCTATCCGGATATCTGCAGGCGTATTTTTTCGAGCCTTGGCAACCAAATGATCGATAACGGCGGCGATACTTCTACCCGTATCGAACACATCGTCTATAATCAGCATCGCATCCTCGTGACGAGCATGTTTGACCAGATAATTCATACTGTATAACTGCACCTGATTACTTCTTCCATCTATACCTGTGTAAGAGGCAGTACGAATAGCGATATGATTTGCCTG
The DNA here is from genome assembly GCA_964524295.1 of uncultured Pseudomonadales bacterium. GTDB lineage: Bacteria > Pseudomonadota > Gammaproteobacteria > Pseudomonadales > Azotimanducaceae > UBA9926. Next base: position 3,754 of record CAZGCW010000048.1, on the reverse strand, counting down.
CACGCCCTGCGACTCCAGGTATTCCTGAACGGCTATACCAATGGGAACACCTCCACGCCAAATCGCGACGATGAAATCAGGGTTAAATCCGCTGGCAAGGACCTGCGCACCCAGTCGCCAGCTGTCTTCCAATAATTCCTGAGCGTCTAGATAGCGTTTTCCAGACATATTAAGTTATCCTTTTAGAATTCAGCAAAGTAGCCAGTATGCAACAGAAAACCTTTTTAGATGAAACAACCATTATAGAAGATAGTTTTCGATTGGGTGTTGAAATATATCGTTCCAATTTTAAACCTTCATTTATCGTCGGCCTCTGGCGCGGCGGCAGTACGATCGGCATTTATATACAGGAATGCCTACAGACCTTGGGTATTCAAACTGACCACATTGCCATCAGGACATCTTACGCTGGAGAACATGAATACCGTAAAAAGCTGGAGTCGGATAAACCCGACATCAGAGTCCACGGTACGCAGTACCTGCTGGAGACGCTCAATGCCCATGACCAACTACTGATTGTTGATGATGTGTTCAGTTCTGGCCTGAATATGCAGGCCGTTTTGACCAAACTCAGAAGACGTCTAAAACGGAATCTACCCGAACAAATTCGTATCGCCTGTTTGTACCGAAAGCCTGAAATGACCAGAGTCGAATTTGAACCTGACTATTTTCTCCATGAAACCAATGACTGGCTGGTACTACCCTACGAATTAGTCGGCCTTAACGACCAAGAGCTGGCGCAACACAAACCAGCGCTACAACAGATAAAAGCATCAACACCCTACCCACCTACTGCGACCTAATTGCCAGCTTAAGGATACCACCATGTACGAATTAACTGTTCTCGTCAGTACTGTCGTCCTGACCAGCTTAATATGCTGTAGTGCCAGGTGGCTGGGTGCCCACATATTACCACCGCTACTCGCAGGCTCTGTGGTCACCTCCATATTTATTGCCGGCAAACTAGGCGATCTTACCCTAGGCGGGTTCGACACCATTTCAATCTCCGTTTCCATTCTGATTTACAGCAGCACCTTCCTCATTACCGACGTGATATCTGAGCTATACGGCCCGAAATTAGCCCAATCCGCCGTTCTTGGTACCGCTCTGTGCTATCCGATTGTTCTCGCAGCGACGCAGTTCAGCATTCATTGGACTCCCAGTATCTACTATCCAGACCAGGAATCATTTGCCAACATTATGGGATTCGCCGGACGAGTCACACTGGCATCATTACTCAGCTACCTGATCAGTCAGAGTTTCGACGTCTGGGCCTTCGACAGGATCAGACGCTATACGGGTCGATCCAAATTGTGGATGCGAAACAATGGGTCCACTATCATCAGCCAGGGTCTGGATACGACTATTTTCTACGGCTTTGCTTTTTATGGCCTAGTCCCGTTTGAGCAACTCCTACAGCTGATTTTAGTTGCTTACATCTGCAAATTAGGGATCGCCTTGATTGATACCCCTTTCGTCTACGCGGTCATCTATTTTGTAAGAAAAGGCCAGCCCGTTGACTCAGATCAGGTCCTTTAAACAGCGCGGAAAGATCAATCAACCGAATCTTGGCGATTTCTGTTTTTACGAATAGCCAACTGACAAATGAAGTCATGTGCCAATGTGGCCGCCGCAATGGCCGTGATTTCAGCGTGATCGTAGGCCGGAGCTACCTCAACTACATCCATAGCGATGATATTAAAATCCACCAGTGCCCGGGTAATGGCAAATGCCTCGCTCGAACTTAACCCACCTGCTACGGGCGTACCTGTTCCTGGAGCAAAAGCAGGATCAAGACAATCTATATCGAATGTCAAATAGGCTTTATGGTCACCAACCACTCGCTGGATTTCAGCAACCGCCCGGGCATAACCATGCTCCTGAATCCAGGGCGCTGTTAATACAGTGAAACCATGATCACCGTCGCTGAACGATCTGATACCCAGTTGAATAGATCGACTGGTATCAATCAAACCTTCATTTTTTGCCCGCAAGAACATGGAACCATGGTCGAGTCGTTGGCCGTCATCGGGCCAGGTATCAACATGTGCATCGAAATGAATCAGTGCGAGGGGGCCATACTTTTCAGCATGGGCTTTCAACAAAGGATAGGTGACAAAATGATCCCCGCCGAAGGTCAGCATAGTGACGTCTTGCGCTAGCAATTCACGCGCGTGCGCCAAAATGACCTCAACGGCATGCTGTGGATACCCCGAATCAAAATAGCAATCACCGTAGTCAGCGACGGCCAGAGTCTCGAAAGGATTGATTTCATACGGAAAAGCACGGGTAGTGATTTCTGCTAACTGGACACTGGCAGCCCTAATGGCCTGAGGCCCCAGCCGGGTTCCAGGCCTGAAAGTGGTCGCTGCATCATAAGGCAACCCAGAAACCACCACATCCGCACCTGCCACATCTTGGGTAAACTTCCGCCTCAGAAAAGACAACTGCCCACCATAGGTCATGCCGGCATCCCGATTGCCAAGAAGATCCTGTCGTACATGGGATTGCTGAATAGCCATGCTTTTTTCTGATATGTCTGGTAGGCCTATTTTGCCTGTTAATTTAACTCAGGTCGAGCCGCTGGGCCAGGGTTGCCCTGAGCCCGATTTCATCAGGCCAGCTTATCAACCAGGTCCAACCCAAAGGTCAGCAAGCAGCCTATAACAGGCTACCTAGATAATTGACTTCCCAGGAAGAAATACGGCTACTGAAATCCTCTAATTCACTCCCTTTTACGGATAGATAAACGTCAATAAATTCCTGGGAAAACAGTTCAGCCAGTTTTGCGCTGGCCTTTAACCGACGCAGCCCTTCTCCCAACGTGTCCGGCAGGCCAGTCGTTGTATCCCAGGCATCCTCCTCGTTCGGCTCAGTCGGTTGCAATGACTCTTCCAACCCCAGCAAACCGGCCCCTAGAATAGCCGCTAACAACAGATAGGGATTCGCATCTGCCCCGGCAACCCTGGTTTCTACCCTCCCTGCATCGGCCGGGCCATGCGGCACCCTGAGTCCCGTGCTGCGATTATCGTAGCCCCATTCAAGATTAATCGGTGCGGATCGATCTCCTATAAATCGCTTATAACTATTCACATTGGGCGCCAGAAGAGAAAATGCATCGGGCAGGTAGTGCTGTAATCCACCTATAAAGTACCGCAACGACGCAGGTGCCAGCTGATTTTCCAGCGAAAATAAATTGAAACCCTGCGCATCGAGCATACTACAATGCACATGCAACCCTGACCCAGGTAATTTAAAGGCGGGTTTAGCCATAAAACTAGCCAGATATCCCTGCTGTAATGCGCAACCTTTCACCAGGCGCTTAAGAAGAAACATCTGGTCAGCAACCGCCAATGCAGTCGCGTGACCGACATTGATTTCAATCTGTGCTGGACCTACTTCATGGATAATGGCACTCAGATCAATGTGCGCCTGATCACACATTTCCCGGAGAGAGGCCACGAAAGGCGCGTAGCGGTCCAACGCATCGAAACTGAAGGCTTCCCCTCCAAATTCATCTCTACCATCATAGCCAGGGCCCGGCTTTAAACTGACATCGCCTCGTTTAGGTAGATCTAGAAGATAAAATTCTAATTCTGGAGCGACTATGGGAGTCAAACCCTTTGCCTCAAACCTGTTGATCACCCGAGTTAGCAGATTCCGGGAATCATAAAGAAGTGCCTTTCCTTCTTTATCCAGGGCCTGGCAGATAACCTGCCCAACCTCGCCTTCCTTCCAGGGAGTGGGTCGGTAA
>CAZGCW010000047.1:0-20626 GCA_964524295.1 uncultured Pseudomonadales bacterium | reverse complement strand
AGCCAGGAAATCCCCTTGATCAAGACCTTCAGACCGAGACTACTGGGTAAGACTTCAACTGGGATCGTGACCGCTAGCGACACGATCTGGAAATCCGGCTCATTACAAGAAGCCGCATGCATTGCTGCTGATCTTTCCGTAGGCCCACCGGTTGCTGCAGCCCTTAAAGGAAGACCCTTGGCCATGCCGAATCCAGATCTGTCACTACGATTCTGCCGACAGAGCGCGACCCCGGGCCACCTGGTTTCAACCTGCCAGCTTGCCTCCATCAACCAGGGGTTGGCAACCACAACCCTTGAAGTCAGAGATCAAGGTGTACTGATTGCAACCGGTACTTCAAGCACAACTTGTCTCAGGCAATTACCCTGAAGCACCGCCATCAACTCAGACCATGGAAACGGATACCCAAGGGCGTTCTCGAGTCCCGCTTGTCTTATTATTTTGCACCCTGGCGAGGTGAAAAATGGGCATCAACTGCCGGTATTACAGCACGGGTCTTCTGTGCTATTTTGTTTTTTTAAAATGTGATGTGATCCATGAATATTCTTAAAGGCATACGGATACTGGATTTTGGACGGTATATAGCAGGACCTTTCTGTGGGGCCCTGTTAGGTGATCTCGGTGCAGATGTGATTCGTATCGAAAAAGTATCCGGTAGTGAAGACCGCTATACAACCCCAGTCAATCCAGGCAATCCCGACGGTGAAGTCGGTTCAACCTTTCTCCATCTTAATCGGAACAAACGTGGTATTACCTTGAATCCGAAGAAACCGGGTGCAGACATCATCAAACAACGGCTGATCGAATCCGCCGACGTTGTCCTGGCGAATATGCCCCAAGCCGGATTAAAAGATATCGGTATCGACTACCCGGCGCTGTGCCAGATAAAACCCGATATTATCCTGGCCAGTAGCACCGCCTTTGGCGCAACAGGCCCTTTCGGGGAGCGCGTAGGTTTTGATGGTGTTGCTCAGGCGATGTCCGGCAATCTGCACATGACTGGGCCGGCCGATACACCTATGCGCAATTTTCATCCTTACGTTGATTTTACCACCGGGGCGCTCAATACCATCGCTATTCTCGCTGCCATCATGCATCGCAACCAGACCGGTGAAGGCCAGGAAGTTCAGGGTGCATTGCTCGCCTCTGCACTGACCGTTGCCGGTGGTACGCTGATCGAGCAAGCAGTCACTGGTATCAACCGTGTTGCCTCGGGCAATCGTGGTCAAACTGCTGCACCGTCGGATACGTTTCAGACACTGGACGGCTGGATTCTGATCAGTGCTATCGGCCAGCCTTTGTTTAAACGCTGGGCTCACCTTATGGGAGAAGACCACTGGTTGACAGATCCGCGTTTTGCAACGGATGCCAGCCGTGGTGAGCACGCCGAGATAATCAGCAAACGTATGCAAGCATGGACTATTACCCGAACTACTGCAGAAGTAATCTCTGAACTCGACCAAGCCAGGATCCCCTGTGGTGAAGTGCTATCGCCACAACAAGCGCTCGAGCATCCTCAAATAGAGGCCATGAAGTATTTGACCGACATTGAATATCCTGGCGTCAATGGAACCTATCCCTTACCCAGGATGCCCTTGGAGTTCAGTAAAATCGATCAGATAAAACCACAACGTCCGCCTACGCTGAGCGAACACACCGATGAGATCCTGAGTGAACTGGGTTTTTCCAATCAGGATATTGCTGGATTTCGTCAACAACGGATTGTCTAAAGTGGCTGAAAACCGATGGACAATGACAAACAAGCAGGCTCGGGCTCAAGCCACAAAAAAACCTGGCAGCCAGCCCAGAAGTCAGCCTAACCAAACACAGTGACTTGGCTCCTGAGCTCGAGTACCCAACGCCGGTAAGACCCGGTGCTATCTGAAATGACTGGAGCAAGTCATGGCAAAAACAATCAATCGACGCGACTTCATTAAAACCACTGCCGTCGCAGGGACAGCAACCACCATCATGCCCGGCTCTCTGCTGGCTTCTCCATCACCAAAACGCGTGAAACTGGGGGTCATTGGCACAGGCCTGCGCGGTCAATGGGTTCTATCGCTGGCAGCAAAATACCCTGAAGTCGACATACCCGCCATCTGCGATATCGATGAAACCATGCTGGCCTCTGCACTTAAAATATTAAAGGATGCCGGAAAACCAAAACCCCGGGTTTACCGTCGCGGGGAGGAAGATTTCCGCAGGATGCTGAGCACTGAAGATCTCGAGGGTGTCTATATAGCCACACCCTGGCGCTGGCATCACCCCATGGCAGTCACAGCCATGAAAAATGGGATGCAGGTCGGCACTGAAGTCCCAGCCGCACTCAGCGTGGAAGAATGCTGGGACCTTGTGAAAACGTCACAACAAACCGGTATGAACTGTATGATCATGGAGAATGTCTGCTACCGACGCGATGTCATGGCAATACTGAACATGGTGCAACAGGGCCTATTCGGCGAACTGCTACACTGCCAGGGCGGCTATCAACACGACCTGCGTCACGTAAAATTCAACAATGGCAAACAAGCCTATGGGGGTGGCGTCGAATTCGGTGACAAAGGATTCTCAGAAGCACGCTGGCGAACTCAACACTCTGTTGATCGAAACGGCGACCTCTACCCAACTCATGGTCTGGGACCGATCAGCCCCATGTTGGGTATTAATCGAGGCAATCGCATGCTGCATCTCACCTCTACCGCGAGCCAGGCTCGCGGGCTGCACAAGTATATTGTCGAAAAAGGCGGTCCCGATCACCCTAATGCGGAAATCGAATTCAAGTGCGGAGACATCGTCACTACGGTGATCCAATGTGCCAAGGGCCAATCCATTGTGCTTAACCATGACACGAACAATCCCCGTCCCTATTCGCTGAATTTCCGCGTCCAAGGTACCCAGGGTATCTGGCAAAAAGAGGCTCGATCACTGTATATCGAAGGCCTTAGCCACCAGCCCCACCGATGGGAAGACGAGGCGTCTTACCTTGAAGAATACGATCACCCGCTTTGGCAACGCTTTGAAGAAAACGCAGTGGGTGCAGGCCATGGAGGGATGGACTATTTCATCGTCAGGGCAATGATCGAAACATTCAAGGGTATGCCACCGGTCATCGACGTTTATGATGCCGTCAGCATGAGCGTGGTTTCAGCGCTAAGCGAACAGTCGATTGCGCAGGGTAGTGCTCCTATTGAGATACCGGATTTCACCCAGGGCCAGTGGCAAACAAACCGACCCATATTTGGTCTCAATGCCCAACTGTGATTTTTTTGGGCTGGCAATGACTAAAGTCAGCCTGGCCCATAGGTGATAACCGAGGTATTTCCTTTTTACTTTCAACTGGTCCTGATACCGCATCGCACCGTCCAAATGAGCTGAAGTCGAGCTGGTGGCCGGTGAATTGAGCCAATTTCTTTCAATAACCGAATTAAACGCAGCCAGCCTGGACCAGTACTCAAAAATGGGAACTTGGGCAACTCAAAAAACTTGCCTTATGGAACACAAAGCCGTTAACTGTTTTGGCCAGTCTCGGGAAGGTTTTTTCATCATGGCAGTACTCCTCCAAGGTCATCGAATCAGCCATTCTCTTGGCACTCAAACTCTATTTAGATCCCTTGATATTTCGATCAATGATGGCGATAAGATTGGCCTGGTTGGCCACAATGGCTCAGGCAAATCAACTCTGTTGGCCATTTTAAGCGAAGAACTTGATGCCGATGAGGGTGAGATCTCGAGGAAACGAGGGTTGCAGTTGGAAGTGGTCGAGCAATTTATCGATCCCGCTTTAGCTGACCAAAGCCTTGCCGACGCCTTGGCAGATAAACTGCCCTCGGAAGAAAAGGACTTCAATCAATACCGTGTTGAGAAGCTACTCACCGAGCTTGGATTCAGCCATGCCGAATATGATTACAGCGTCTCTGATTTAAGTGGTGGACAGCAAAATCGATTAATGTTTGCCCGTGCCGTCATCAACAAACCGAATCTGATTCTGTTTGATGAACCGACTAACCATCTTGACTTGAGGACTCTGCTGTTTTTTGAGCGGTTCCTGCAACACCTTGACGCAGGTTTCCTGCTGATCTCCCACGACCGACAATTTCTCGATGCCGTTACTGAACGCACTCTTTTTCTCCGGGATGAAAGAATTTATAACTTTGATCTTCCCTATACAGAAGCAAAAAAACATCTTGATGCACAGGACAACGCGGCCAATGCCCGACTCAAGGAAGAAGAGAAAGCCATCAAAAGCCTCACCGTTAGTGCCAAACGGCTAGCCACATGGGGCAAGGTCTACGATAACGAAAAATTTGCTGCTAAAGCAAAAAGTATGGAAAAACGAATTGAAAAGATGGAAGAAAATAAAACCTTTGTCAGCAAAGGTTCCAAACTCCATCTCGACCTCCAAATGCAGACTGCTCGTGCCAACAGAATGTTACATATCGACAAACGCGATATCTTATCGCCTGGAACGAACGCCATTCCATTATTTCATATTGGAGAATTTTTTATACGCCCCGGTGACCGTATCGCATTACTGGGGCATAACGGTACCGGTAAAACCACTTTTATCAAGCTGATTATGGAACAATTTAAAAATGACAGAGGCGGTGACTTTATAAAATTTAACCCGCAATGCGAGATTGGTTATTATGATCAAGAAATAAACGAGTTCGATGGCGACATGAATTTAGTGGAGACGCTGAGGACACGTTGCCATCGTGGCAGCGAGACTGACTACAAAACAGCTTTAATCAGAGCCGGGTTCCCCTACCGGGATATCACTAAAAAAGTCGCTGTGCTAAGCGGCGGTGAAAAGGCACGGTTGATGTTCCTGATCATCAAGATCAACCAGCCAAACTTCCTTATCCTGGATGAACCCACTAATCACATTGATATTCAGGGTAAAGAGCAACTCGAACAGCAAATTCTAGCGACTAACGCGACCCTGCTGGTCACCTCCCATGATCGCAGGTTTATTGACCATATCGCCGATCGCTATATGCTCATCGAAAATCAGCAGTTAATCGAGATCAGCAATCCAGAATCGTTTTACCAGACCGACACAAGTCAAATTACCCAGGACAGTCACACCACGACTGCCAAATTCATTACCCCGAGACAGATCATTGATGAGGACTCCATTCTGGAAAGGATGATCGAGTTAGAAACCCTGATTGCAGAAGACCAGGCTCGGAAAATAAAATTCCAGAAACCCAAAATGCAGACTGAGTGGCATCGCGAGTTGAAAAGCCTCAATACACTGCTCACTCGAATTTCCAAATAGAAAACCCACGATACGAGTTTGGATGAAGCCCATCCCTACCGCTTAAGGCCCTGAACGACGCTGACAAGAACAACCCAAATGGTTGTCAGTTTCCACTATGCTATGGTATTTATTCATTTCAAGTGCTCTAGGATACCAAACACCCAATGCAGAATGATGTACCAATGCAGCAAAGAGGGATTACCGAACTAGCTCAAGGCTTCGATCTACTCACGCTTCCCGAGGACTTTTATGACAACCCCTTTCCTTATTACGAAGCGCTACGCGAACAGGCTCCTGTCAAACAAATGTCCGATGGTAGCTTCTTCCTGACCCGTTACGCCGATATTATCGGTGTATATAAAAATACTGCCTTATTCAGTTCGGACAAGAAAATTCAATTTAAGCCAAAATTCGGTGATACCCCCTTATACGAGCACCATACCACCTCGCTGGTTTTCAATGACCCACCTTTGCACACCCGCGTACGTAGTATCCTTAATGGGGCGCTGGTACCCAAAGCCATCAACGCCATGGAGCCGGGCTTAACCACACTGGTAGATGAGTTGATTTCTAATATGAAAGGAAAGAACCAAATCGACCTGCTGACGGACTTCGCCAGTGCGATTCCCATTGAAATCATTGGTAATCTGTTGGCTATACCACACAGCGAACGTGCCCCATTACGAGAATGGTCGCTGGCGATTTTGGGTGCTCTGGAACCGGTCATCAGTGACCAAGCAGCAGATCGAGGCAATCAATCTGTGCATAGTTTTCTCTCTTATCTGGCAAAACTAACCGAGCGACGTCGCAAGCAACCCGGCAACCCTGAGCATGATGTATTAACCCGCCTCATTCAGGGAGAAACAGACGGAGTCAAACTCTCTGAAAAAGAATTACTACACAACTGTATCTTTTTACTCAATGCAGGCCACGAAACAACAACTAACCTGATTGGGAGTGCTCTGATTACGCTGCATGATAACCCTGTTCAACGGCGGCGCCTGATTGAACAACCGAAACTGATTAAAACAGCGGTTGAAGAGGTATTACGCATGGAAAGCCCTAATCAACTGGGCAACAGAATGGCGACAGAATCCGTGCAAATCGGTCACTATTCAATCCCGGCAGGCACCAATATTCACCTGTGTATCGGCGCCGCCAACCGTGATCCGAGCACCTTCATGGAACCACAGCACTTTGACATTAGCCGGTCCCCTAATCGACACCTGGCCTTCGCCAGTGGTGCCCATAACTGCATTGGCAATACCCTGGCAAGGCTCGAGGCAAGTATCGCCATATCAAGCTTTATTCGGCATTTCCCCGATTATCAATTAGTTAATCGACCGGTTCGTGCCAGTCGAGCGCGTTTTCGCGGCTTTCTCAGTATTCCCTGCCTATTAAACACATACCACCCTAGCTGATACCTGCGTGCGGCGGGACATTCCAAACACCCCATATTCCCGATGCTAATGATCCACTATTTTATGCGTCAGGCTCATATAGGATCGATTAATAAATCCTGTGTTATCGCCGTTCTTCTCATCCCACTCTTTGGTTAACTTGGCAGCAACTACATCCTCAAGAGTCGCTCCATTTTCAATTAAATCCATCATGCGGTCCCGAATCGTAGTTAACATATCAATATAGGCTTTCAAGGCACTATAGTCCGTAATGGGACCATGCCCCGGTATCACAACCGTATCTGTATCAATCAGCTTTAAGGTTTCAGAACAGAATCGAATCACTCCATCAAGCGTTCCACCATTACCCGCATCAATAAAAGGATAGCCCGCATTATTGAAAACATCACCGAGGTGGACGGCATTGCTACCGCGAAAAATAATGGCCGTGTCTCCTGTTGTATGAGCAGGCCCAAAGTGGAACAAATCAACCTGCTCCCCGTTTAGATGAAACTGCATTGTTGTATCAAATGTGAGTGTCGGCAGCGCTGCTTCCGGGTAGGCTTTTTGAAAATAAGACAGTCCAACAAGATTAATAATATGATCATCCAGCATCATGCTACGGGAATTAGCATGGCTGACCAGCCAGGATCCTTTCGGTCCGAGTGCCAGGTTGCCCTCAGCATGATCAAAATGCCAATGGGTATTGATAACAAAGTCAATTGCATTACCTCCCAGTCCAGCAATGGCAGCCTCTATTTTTGGCATCACTGAGGGAAACTGATCATCAACAATAAGAACCCCATCTGTACCCGTACTGACAGCAATGTTTCCACCCGTTCCAAATAACACATTCAGATTCTTGCTAACTCGTTGGACTGTAATCTCTGTGCCATCAAAATCCCAGCCAAATGCAGCTGCCAACGTCTCCAGCGGCAAGGGTTCCGGTACCTCAGGACCTGAATGCGGGAAAGCAACCGAGCAATTGACTACCAGACAAATCGTTAACAGCATTTTTTTCATTGATTTTATCTCCTGTTGTTTACCAAGAATTAATCACTCTTTCGAATCCAGTCATCTACCATTAAAAACTAGCAACTGACTGAGACCTTATTCTTTAAAAAAAGCTTTGCGAACCATCCACGTCCAATTTAGCAGGAATCCGCCAGAGATAACCATAGGTCAGCCCATAGTCTATCGCTTATCAATAATGCGCTGGGCTTTACCTTCAGAGCGGGGGATTGCGCCCGGGCCATGAACTTGTACTTGCGCAGTCACACCGATAAATGTTTTCACTCTGTGAGTCAATTCAGCAGCAATACTATCAGGCGAAGAATCGGACCCTTCGGTTAGTTCGACATTAATGGTCATAACATCCATATGCCGGTCTTTGGACAGTTCGATTTGATAATGGGGTGACAGCGCGGCAATGGTCAGCAGATGTTCTTCAACCTGAGAAGGGAAAACATTAACACCACGAATTATCATCATGTCATCACTGCGACCTGTGACACGGGCCATTCTACGCATAGTCCTAGCACTACCGGGTAACAGCCGGGTCAGATCACGGGTACGATAGCGAATAACTGGCATGGCTTCTTTGGTCAGACTGGTGAATACCAGCTCACCTTCTTCTCCTTCTGGAACGACATGACCGGTTTCTGGGTTAACAACTTCAGGGTAAAAATGATCTTCCCAGACAGTTGGCCCATCCTTGGTCAACAGGCATTCCTGAGCAACGCCCGGTCCCATTACCTCCGACAGGCCGTAGATATCAACCGCATCCAGATGCAATCGTGACTCTATTTCTTTACGCATCGCATCCGTCCAGGGCTCAGCACCGAAAATACCCAACCGTAAAGACAGCCTGCCTGGATCAACTCCCTGACGGTCCATTTCATCTGCTATGTTCAGCATATAAGACGGTGTCACCATAATAATATCGGGATCAAAATCCTGAATCAGTTGTACCTGCTTTTCAGTCTGGCCACCCCCAACAGGAATGACGGCGCAACCCAATCGCTCACCGCCATAGTGGGCACCAAGACCCCCGGTAAACAGACCATAACCATAGGACACATGAATTTTATCCAGCGCCTGTCCACCTGCAGCACGAATTGACCTGGCGGCGACGTCAGCCCAGACATCGATATCATTTTGGGTATAACCGACTACGGTCGGTTTACCCGTTGTACCACTTGAGGCATGTATACGAACCACCTCTTCCATGGGAACGGCAAAACTTCTAAACGGATAGTTATCCCTGAGATCCTGCTTAGTGGTAAAGGGAAACTTTGACAGGTCATCCAGATTGCCTAAGTCCTCAGGATGGACACCGGCGGATTTAAATTTATCCGCATACATAGGCGAGTTCTCATACGCGTGCTGCAATGTTTTCTTCATTCTGTCAAATTGCAGATGACGAAGTTCATCGATGCTGGCTGTTTCAATCTCGTGTAAAGGATCATGACAAGGTGAGTTAGGCATAGTGAACTCTTTTGTTGTTTTGACAGACTGAATAAACCATGTTTTAGCTTCCCCGGCAATCCACCTTACCGGATTCAGGAAAAGCCATTTAATCAAGGTCCTGTCGATAGAATCTAATCATAACATTCAACCCGGGATGCTGATAAATCACCCTGGTCGGCCCCCTCTTTTATAAAAATCTGAGATTGTTTTACAATACTCATCAATAAGAAACCGCAGTGGAGAAGGCTATGAGCAGGCAACTGTCTGGAGGCTGTTTTTGCGGATCAATTCGTTACACATTCGAATCTGGCGATTACCCTACCGCCAATTGCCATTGCACGATGTGCAGGCGAACCTCGGCTGCGCCGTTCGTGTCCTGGATCGTGGTCCCCAATAACCGCTTCAGTTACACCTCCGGGACACCAAAACGACTCAAGTCCTCCATCCACGGAAGTCGTTATTTCTGCCCGGACTGCGGTACGCCAGTCGCTTGTATATTGGATTCTCACCCAAATGTAATCGACATCACCATCTGCAGCCTCGATACGCCTGATTCTATTATTCCGGAGCATGAGATTTATAAGGACACTCGCATGCCCTGGCTAACAACCAAGTGAGATGTTACCCGTGTCAACTTAATTGGTCCGCTGCAAACCCCGCCTGACTCACCCTTGTTGTCCGCGATCGCCCATCTGCTTACTTGCTAATCTCTATAGAATGGTATCCGCTTAGCTAGCGAATCAAGGCCATCGACAAAGCCTCCTATTAACACCCTCCTGCTTACCGGTAATCCAAGTGCATCGGTTGATCTTGTCACCCGTTGCCATCTTGGTTTCACAACATTAAATCCCGGTTATGAGTTATGAGTTATGAGTTATGAGTTATGAGTTATGAGTTATGAGTTATGAGTTAACAGGATAATTCAAGGGCCGCTCGTTACACCTGAAAAAGCTGCTGATCAATATTTTTAAACGACTTAAATTCAAGCGCATTACCCGTGGGATCTAAGAAGAACAGTGTCGCTTGTTCGCCGGGTAAACCTTTGAACCGGACATAGGGCTCTATCACGAATTCAATCCCTGCAGTCATTAACCGTTCCGCTAGCGCCTGCCAGTCCAGCATTTCCAGGACCACGCCTATATGCGGCACCGGTACGGCCTGATTATCGACCGGATTGGTGTAGAGCTTCAGACGGTTATTAGCGCCAATACCAGGGTCATAATGTATCACCAACTGATGACCAAAGAGATTGAAATCAACCCAATCATCACTGCTTCGCCCTTCCGTGCAATTCAAAATATCCCCATAAAACTCACGGGACTCCTGAAGGTTTCTAACGGGAATGGCGACATGAAATGGACTGAGTTTCATAGGGGCTCCTTAATCGGAAAAGCTAAAATTCGGATACAAGTCTATCATCGACAACACGGCACAATTTAGGCCGGACTTTGCCCACGGCGGTCGCCTCGTTAACTCAATAGACAACCTCATACCCGTAATGTAACAAAACTTCCCCCTTTCAGGAAAAGCTTACGATCGAGTCCCTTTGGATACAGCCCTGATGCATCAATCAGGTCCACCATGAGGCTGTTCTAAGAGCCGAATAGAAGCTGAAGCGCCAAGCCCCATCCAGATAAAAGTATACCCAACTAATCCCATAAGCATGGCCAGCGGCGTTCCATAAGCTTCAGCCAATGCGCCGATCAATAAAGCCCCGAGAGGCATCAGACTATAGGTAATAGTGTGAATTCCCAAAACGCGACCTCGCAACGGGTCAGGAACTTCAAACTGCAATGCGGTCGCTGAAAGAATTAAGAAGACAGACAAACCCGCCGCTGAAAATAAAACAAACAGTAACGCCAGCAAATAACTGGGTAACATCGTCGAGACCGCAAAAGCAGAAAGCATAACGGCAGAAAAGCCCGCGGCAGCCAGCATCGTTCTGCCATAGCGTGGGCCCGGTTTGATCGCGCCCGAAATAACAGTACCCATAATTGACCCGACTCCAGAGGCCGACATAAGTAAACCAAAGCCCCTAGGGCCTGCCCCTAACAGATCTGCAAATGCGGGCATGAGTTGCTGATACGCACTGAGAAAGAACATGCTGGCATAACAAAGCAGAATCAAGTTTCGAAACAATGGATTAACCACAATGAATCGCAACCCTTCCATAATCTGGCTCAATGGAGAGCTACCCTGAATTCCAGGCAAACGCAGTCTAATCTGCAGTAGCACAATCAACATGATTAAATAACCCAGTGCAGCCAACGAAAAAACCAGTGCCGTGTTATAAGCGGCTATGATCAGCCCCGCTACTGCAGGGACCACCATCCGAGTCAACTGCCACAGTACCGAATTCAGTGCGACCGCAGATAACAAGGCATCCCGATTAATCAAATGAGGAAAAAAAGCCTGTCGAGTCGGTCCGTCTATACCGCTTACCGTTGAGATGACAGCGGCCAATAGCCAGACCTGGGTAACACTAACCAAGCCGAAGGCATCCAGACAGGCTAATAAAACCAGAACCAGGACCTGCACCCAAGTTGTCATCAGGAGCACACTGCGTTTCTCAAAGCGATCCGCAATGACGCCTCCGACCATAGTCATAACGATGGCCGGGAGCGCCATTGCCGCACCGAGAATGCCCAAATCAAGGACTGAAGCAGACAGGTCAAACACTAACCAACCCATAGCAACCGCGGCTATCTGCCAGCCACCCACAGAGCCCAACGACGCTAGCCAATAGCGCCTATATAGATTGAAAGCAAGTGCCGGATAACGATCAGTAATTAACTTAATCAAGCGCTGACGATTCCTTTAGCCTAGCCACCGCAGGCTAGGGTGATCTTCGAACAGGGTAGAGTGTGGTGAAATTATCGGCAAAAAAGCACTGCCGATCGAGTGCCGTCAGCGCCTCGGTGGAACTCATGAAGCGACCAATAGGGTCTCGCCCGCCTTCAGCATGCGGATAGTCAGACGAAAACATATAGAGTTTCGCACTGGATTCAGACACCATCTGTGCCACATTCTCGAACGGATAAGGTGTGAATCTCAATTGCATTTCAGCCTGCTCTGATGGCGTTCTGGACATCTTAGCCAGTTGGGCTTCCGATTTAGACCAGATATCAACCGCATGATCCAGACGGCGCAACATATCCGGAACCCAGCCTGCCCCAATTTCGATAACACCCCCTTTTAACATTGGGTGGTTTTCCAACACCCCATCAAGAATCATCGCCGAGAGAAACTGATGAGCAGCAAAGTGGATGACCGTGAGGTCCTTGCTACCAATGACCTCAGCCCCACCCCTAGCACTCATCGAATCTGGCCGGCCATCGTTCATCCAGGCATCACCAATGGTCAAAGGCGCGCTACCTACATGCAAAATAAACGGTAATTCTGCTTCCGCCAGGCGAGCCCAGATTGCGTCATTATCAGGGTGCCCGGGTGAACGACCTGCAGGCGCATCGGCAGGAATCCAGACAGCACCTAATCCTAGCTGCTTGACCTGTTCGAGTTCTTTGAGCGCTCTAGCTGTGTCTTGTAAAGGCAGCATGGCCACGCCGATCAGACGATGATCCGCCGAACAGAAATCAGCCATTGCGCGATTATGCGCGGCAGCACCCCCATAGGCGATATCAAGGTCATTGGCAGGATCAAAGATAAGCCGGGCGCAGAAAGACGAAAAAACTACCTGCTCGGAAAAACCTAGAAGATCCAGGGCACGACCACGCTCAGGGCCATTAAAGGAACCCAATGCCTCATGCCACTTAGGGCCCCGAGTGAGATTATCTCCCAGTTCTAGCAGTTCGCGCACACGATCCGGGTGATGACCCTGCTCCTGAATATAATCACCTGGGTTAAACTGACCTACCAAGGCCGCGCCCAAATCAGGTAATCGCCTTCTGGTTCGACTATCTGCATGGCTGGAGAGAAAATCAGGTAACTCCAACAGGTGACTATCAGCATCGAATATGATTCGATCACCGGCGTAGGTCATAGCACCTCCCTTTTCAATACCCGTTTCTTGTTTCGGTGGCAGAAACCCGCCTTCTAAGACCGGCAGGGATTAAACCCATTCAGCCAAGCTACGGGTTTATCTAAGACAATGGTCTTTTCTATCAGAATACACCATGTTTTCGACATTGGAACAAGCGCAACCCGGAAGTTTGAAAAAAGCGTCCTCCCTCTACCTGGTATACCAAGCCGATGACCTGATCTCATAGCAAATGCAAAGCCCTAGCCCCATTCAATCCCGGCCTTATTCGCCTTTGCCCGGGTTAACAGCCCATTCTACTGTTACCTCGACCACCGGAGATGAATACCCTGGTTTTATCCAAACATGCTAATCAAATACGCTAGCCCAGCGCCTCATCAATGACAAACAAATCCGTCAGCAGCGCTCTAAGATGAATCGAAGCGTTCAGGTTATCAACTAGCTGGGAGCTAATCGAGCTTTGGCAAAGTAATAGCCTAACCGCCGCTTGACTGCTTTTTGCGTCATTGGCCAGCACATCGATGAAAGCGCGATAAGCATCAACTTGACTGGCATAAAACTGTTCGACTTGCCTGGTGGTTATATCCGCAATATCAGTTAATGCCTGGTCCATCTCTTTGAGATAAGCATAAATTTCCTGTTCATGAGCCGGTCGTGGCCCCATTGACTTTTCATGACCCTGAGCTGCATAGGCCAGCATGAACTCATAAGCTGACTCAATACTGTCAATTCGATCATTAAACAACTCGTTACTATCGCTCACCATTAACCGACTCCCTTTTTGCTACGACCCTCGTTTCAGAATCATACTGATTAAAACTTTTCTGAGCGATAAACCGGGTGGAGATCATCGAACGCAGAAAAGCGATCTTTTCAGGTCGCAGCGCAAAATAAATATGAATCATTACCACTGACAGCAGGAACAATGCTGCAAATCCATGTGCTACGTAAACGATCCCCCAATTTTCAGCCGACAACCAATACAGGTCCCGCTGCCACCACGGTGTATCGATTTTTACCATCATCAGGCATCCCGTGATGATCGTAATCACGATCAGAATAGTCACAGCATGGTGCATGAGTTTCTGTGCGGGCGAGTATTTCGGTGTTATCCGTTCACCATCTGAGCTTGCTGGTATGTGCTCTTCAATTTCGACTATTTCTTTAATGTCCTGCCAACCGAAAAACATACTGCTCATACTCTGCCAGAACCAGGCTCTGACAATATGCAGCAAAACCAACAACGCCAGCATCATACCAGCAACCCAATGACTCATAACCCAGGCAAATTTAATCCCGATGATGGGAAGAAACCCAGTGGCTAGCAGAATCAGGACTGAAATGGCGGCCAGCCAGTGAAAGCAGATATCAAGCAACAAATGCCGAGCCACCTGAGGGAGTTCTACTGTTCGGGTTTCAGCCTCGGCCACATCATCGACCATCTATAACATATTCTCTATCTGGACCGCTGAACGCGCCACATATAAAGGGCATGCACAACAATAACAGCCGTTGTCAAAAAGAAAAATACACCCAAGAGATCCCAGGACACGCCTTCCAATACGGATTGTCCCCAGGCATCTGAACTGTAACGAAGGACTGTCACCGGCTAACTATTCCGTATCGCACGTTTAACCAGGTTTTCCAGCAAGGGTATTTTGAAATGATTATAATTCAGCGGAGTCGCGCCGCGTATCGCTGACTTGCCAGCGAGGGCTGCAATTTCATCATCCAACGGACTACCTTTAACCACACTCTCAACGACGGTTAATCGTTTTGGCACACATTCAACTCCGCTACAGGCAATGCGAACATCTTCGATTGTGTCTTTATTCAGCTTCATTGCGCAAGCAACATTGACCAGAGCAAAGTCCCATGCATTCCGATCCGCGACTTTTTCAAAATAAAAATTCGCCCCGGCCCAACGGCCTGGAATCCGAATAGCCGTCAGGATTTCCTTTTCTTCCAATACGGTCATACGCTCTATGTCGACGGCCGGGCCGATAAAGAAATCTTCGGCTTTGACGCTTCGCTCTCCCTGTGGGCCGACGATCACGCAGCTAGCATCCAGCGCCACCAGTGCAGGTGCAGTATCTGAAGGAGACACGGCAACACATCTGTCAGCGGCAAACAGGCAATGCTCACGGTTCATGCCCTCGGGCGTGTCGGCATAACATTTTTTACCACCGGCACGATAGCAATCTAATCCGGAGCGATAGTACCAGCAACGTGCATCCTGACAGAGATTTCCCCCAATCGTACTGACATTGCGGATCTGCGGGCTCGCTACGTGGCCGGCCGCCTCTGCCAATAAATTATATCTAGACCGAATCAGTTCGCTATTCGCAATCTCCGTGAGCGTCGTTGTGGCCCCTATTTCAATACCATCGTCTATTTCCTTTATGCCCCTGAGTGAATCAATGGCAAGTATATCTATTAAGGCTGATGGGTTTTTGACTCTATCCTTAAACCAGTCCAGGCTGTCATTACCGCCTGCCATGAGCCAGGCATCCTTACCCAGACGCTCTGTCAAGCTCAGTGCATTTTCCAGGTTAGCCGGCTGATATAGATCAAACCCTCGCATCATGTCTTTAGTCATGCTTTCCTCTCCCTAGAAGGTATTGATCGCCAAGGGGCCATACGATTGATCACGGCCACTGGCAGCATTCACAATCATATCGGGAACAATCGGTATTCGATTGAAGTAATGACCATCAAGCGCATCAGAAATAGCACACAGCAAGGCAGCAGCCGCACACCCCATCACCGGCTCACCGATACCCCTGGCCCCCACCGGGTTCATCGGGTCGGCGATATCAACCGCTGCTGTCCGCATTTCTAAAGGCAAGTCCAGGTAGGTTGTCAGTTTCGATTCGTGCACACCGACAGCCGCTGGCAGACCATTTTGGGGGTCATAAACATGACGTTCTTTAGTCGCCATACCAAAGCCCATCACCGCACCACCCTTGATCTGTTGATCCAGGCCCATGGGATGCAACACCGTACCGCAGTCCACGGAGCCAACATAATCCAATATTTCATAAAGCCCGGTCTCTATATCAAGTTCGATCTGGACAAAACCGGCCGCGAAAGCAGGCGGCGTACCTTCAGACTCCAGGTTGTCCTTGGCTACACCGACGAGACCCGTCCCGGCCAAAGCTGCCACCGAACTTTTAGTCATGGCATTGAGGTCCTCGGGTGCTTGCTCGCCACTGTACTTGCCACCCAAGTCGATCGCACGTTGTGCAGCTGCGGCATAACTCAGACTCTTCGCGGGGTCTGCTATGGAAAATACCTTTTCCTCACCAATGTCATAATCACTTGCAGTACCGCCGAAATCCAATGCAGCGATTTCCTTTAACTTGTTTACAGCATCCATAGCAGCCACGTAGTTGGTTCTGGTCATGGTGTAAGAGGTATTGCTGCCGAACTGGGCAAGGTTCCAGGGCAAATGTTTTCGGCTATCGCCCCTGACAACCACACACGAACCCCAGTCGCACTTAAGTACTTCCGCGGCAACGCGAGAGGTTGCTGTATGGGAATAGGTGCCCAGGTTTCCCACCCCGGTATGAATATGTAACTTTCCCTCAGGCGTGATGACGACCAGTCCGTCAAATCCCTTAGAACCGGCACTATGATAGGCCTGGCCAACACCGATACCCATGACCTTGGAACCATTTTTCTGCCCACTTAACTTTTTCTTTTCCTGCCAGCCAAATTCGGCGGCGCCTTTTTCAAGCGCTTCATTCAAATAGGCACTGGTCAGGCCTCGTTGCTTGGGCCCATATCGGGTGTTGTTATCAGGATCATTGAGCGCTCGGATGGTGACTCGATCTATCCCAAGGTGTTTGGCTGCCTTATCAAGCAGAGGTTCAATGACACAGGCCAACTGGTTTTGACCCGGGCCTCGCTGGGGTACTCTGGGTGGTGTATTGGTTGCGACCGGGATACCCTTAAACGTCATTGCCTTGGGCGTATAAACAAGTGCCAGCGCATCGCCTGCTGACATAAAGTCATTGAAACCGGTATCCGGGCCATTATCCTGAACAATATGGAGGTCGGCTGCCAGCATACGACCATTTCCAGCAAAGCCCAATCGGACTCTACCCTGGAACCCTGGCCTGGCTGCACCAACAAAGAACTCTTCGGCACGGCTAACTCGCATCATCACTGGCCGACTGATCTTCTTGGAGAGATGAGCAGGAATGGACATTTCTGTATAGGCATACCCTTTGGAACCAAATCCACCGCCACAATACTCACCAATAAAAACAAGATCCTTCGGCTCTATACCAATCATCTGGGCAAGAAACGGATGAGTAAAACTTTGACTTTGCGAAGAACCGTGGACGATACATTTGCCATTCTGCCAGTAAGCCAGTGCTGAACGAGGCTCAAGGCAATGATGGGAGGTTCCGGCTGTCACAAAAGTCTCATCAATAACGTATTCGGCTTTTTTGAAATTACCTTCAACATCACCGTAAGCCCATTCCGCCTGGGCCTGCCCCATAGGCAACTGTCCTTCCTCAACTGCAGCAAAATCCCTCGCTGACCACTTGGTTTCCTCTATGCTTGGCGGTTTACCAGAGCTTCCACGTGAGACAACATTCCCATCCGTTCGCGCATTAGCGCCCCCAGGATAAAGACTCTCTAACGGATCGACTGTAAACGGCAACGGTTCCCATTCTATTTTGATCTTCTCCAGCGCATCCTGGGCAATGGTCTCACTCTCGGCAGCTAAAGCCAGAATGGGTTCACCAACATAGTGGGGCTCATTGGTCAGAGTGGGTTTCTGCGGCGATACCGTTGGCGGCAGATCATCGGCTGTCAAGATACCCACCACGCCAGGCATCGCCAGGGCTTCACTGGCATCCA
Source organism: uncultured Pseudomonadales bacterium (assembly GCA_964524295.1). Taxonomy (GTDB): domain Bacteria; phylum Pseudomonadota; class Gammaproteobacteria; order Pseudomonadales; family Azotimanducaceae; genus UBA9926. Next base: position 2,622 of record CAZGCW010000047.1, on the reverse strand, counting down.
TACGCTTAACCCTGGCGTGCGGCATAGGGCTGCTAAGCAAACGTGCGAAAACCATGCCCTCTACCCTGAAATCCTCAGCATATTTTGCCTTGCCGGTGACTTTTGCAACGATATCCGGTGGTGTGAAGTCCTTACCCAATAATGTGTAGTTATTCATATCAACTTATCCTCGCTGCACGCATCACGGAATTCAGATAATGATCATAGGCACCACAACGGCACAGATTGCCTGACATTGCCCGACGCGCCTCATCCCGTGTCGGGCTGGGGTTAACGTTTAGTAGGCCTACTGCCGACATAATCTGCCCTGGGGTACAAAAACCACACTGTGGGCCTAACTCCGCTACAAAAGCCTGCTGAACTGGATGGAGATCACCATTTGAGGCCTGCAGACCTTCGATGGTCGTTACCTGTCGACCTCTGACCCCATGGCTCAGCGTTGAACAGGAATAGGTGGGGACATCATCAATCAAGATGGTACAGGCGCCACACTCTCCCCGATCACAGCCCAATTTAGTACCCGTCAGACCGAGTTTATATCGCAGTGTCATCGCGAGCGTTTCCTGCGGAAGCACATCGACGCGTCTGGATTTACCATTGATATTCAGCGTGATTAATCTCTCAACGGTGCCTGCAACGCCCGTGGTGGACGAAGTCTCTGCTGAGCAGCCGGCCAATGTGCCGAGCATGGACCCGGACGCGACCGTAGCACCACTAGCAATGATTCCCTTAATAAAACTTCTTCGAGAAACTCGAGCTGAGGTCAACTTCGACGAATCGGCACTTGCCAGTGGCGTATAAAATTCAGGTTCCATAGATCATTTCCTAAACCTTTACTAATTATTCCTGACACTCTATCCAGATAATTCGGATTGGGTCAAGCATTTCTGGTTATTTGCCTGGTGACCTCTTTTTTCAAACCACTAAAGCCATTAGCTTACAAGTTAGCCACAGCAAATTAATAGACTCAAACCAGAACTGCCAACCTCCTATTCCGCAGGACCTGCGCCAATGCCTTACCACCAGATGAACCCAGTTACATTCAGTTTAAAAACAGGTCTTCAATGTCTCCGCCAGTGCCAGCGGTTCAAGCCCGAGTTTCACCAATAACAAGATAGCGCCCTTTTACAAAGCCATCAAAAAACTGACCCAGCATCGGATGATCGATTGGCTCCTCACCTGAATAAGCCACCAGATTTCGCTCGGCTACGTACGTCGTATGATCGGATTCATGAACAAGAACATGATACCAGGGCGCGTTCTTAGGTGGCTTAGAAAGGGCCATTTCCTCATACCATTCATTCGACCCCAGAAATACCGGATCTACCCCATAGATCACCCCTCGGTAAGCAAAGCGCTGGTGTCTAATCTGTTCGCCACTCTTAAATAAAGCACCCATGATTGACATTGATTTCCCCGATTAATCAATCCTAATAAACAACCGCACTCAATCCTTCAATTACGACTCGCCCGGTAATTTTTCCAGACAAGATATTGTTCGAATTTCTGAGCATTTATTTGTTGTTAGTAACGCGCCTAAAACTCCCTAACCAGTGCACCTGGAATGATCTCCTCTTAAATATCGCTCGGTAAGCGATCATTCGAAGCGATAGAAGCGCCACTTTTCCGATACTGAGCTTTACGTTCCTCGCTGAACTGATCAATCTCTTCCTTTGGCACCCCGAATGAGATGCCACGTTCCACTCCAGGTCTTGCACGCACCCGCCGAACCCATTCCAACACTCGAGGCTTACCGGTAATATCGACCTTCGCCCATTTCCATGAGCGTATCCAACACCAAATTGAAATATCAGCGATAGTAAAACTATCACCACAGACATAATCATGAAGCTCAAGTTGTCGATCCAGTACAGCAACCAATCTCAATGCCTCTGTACCAAACCTCTGGATCGGATGTTTTTTCTGTTCATCCGTCGCGTCAGCGATATACCGGGTATAACTTAACTTATTGCCAAATATGGGCCCAACATTAGCGGCCTGCCAATACAACCACTGAATCACCTGCCAGCGATCTTCCCCCTGGGGAAACAAAGCGGTTGGAAAGGTTTCTCCCAGATAGTGCAAGATAGCACAACTTTCCATAAGTGCTTTGCCATCGTGCACCAGGGCCGGAATCTTCTGATTTGGGCAAATGTCAGTAAACTCCTTCGAGAACTGACCGCCTTTAGACAGATCGATGCGATGCAATTTAATTTCCGGCAAGTCGATACCTGCTTCTTTCAGTTCTTCGATCATGATCGAAATCTTCCAGCCGTTTGGCGTTGCAGCCGTATAAATGTCGAGACTCATCATAAAATCCTATAATCGGGTAACTGGAATATTACCTCGGTTGCAATCGAATCCCCAATCGCCCGCAGCGCTGATCTATAGGCTCTGATTTGCAAAAAAGCAGACTCGACTTCAACAGGGCAGATCAGTCGTGGGCCTCGCTTCGTTCAGGATAATCTTCTGACTTTTCATTAAAGCCTAAATCAGATCAACAACAGGCAAATCCAATTTCAATGCGTCTCCAGATACTAGCAGGACAACATCCGGGCTGAACCCCGACACCTGCCAACAGGGCCTGATTCCTGTATGGCCTCAAATATAGCCCAGCCTTAT
>CAZGCW010000046.1:0-20729 GCA_964524295.1 uncultured Pseudomonadales bacterium | reverse complement strand
TTAGGGGCCCTAAGTTATCGGGTTGTGGACCGTGACTAATTTGGTCCCGTCTGGGAAAGTGGCCTCTACCTGGACATCAGGAATCATCTCGGCAATACCCTCCATGACATCATCTGAGCTCAGTATGGTCGTACCATAGCTCATTAAATCAGCGACACTCCTGCCATCTCTTGCACCTTCGATAATAGCGGCTGATATCAATGCCACTGCTTCTGGATAATTTAGTTTTACACCCCTGTCTTTACGCCGCTCTGCTAACAACGCCGCTGTAAATAGAAGCAGTTTGTCCTTTTCTCTTGGTGTCAAATCCATTCAAACTTCCTCTTATCACACCCTCTGTTCTTTGACTTAATGAAACCGGCACAACAAGTAACATAACTCGGTGACTGACCTCAGATCTCAAGTATGCCAGATTCTAGGTTGTATCGCTTCTTTTGCTACAATGGTAGGCCTTATTGTCTGCCAGACCTCGAGTAACTTGCGACGCGCCTGCTCCGCCTGACTTGCCAACACCCGACAGACCAGCAGGTCATTGATTAACGTTGCTGTCAATCGCACCGATTCACCAAAACCGACCATTTCCCTGACCTTGTCACGTGTAGAAACACTGGTCGGCGTAGCAACCAGATATCCAATCACGGGATAACTACTAAATCCCCAGGGCTCGGTGAGCATCTTACTGGCGCCTTCGATCAATAAACGATCATTCAGCAGCACCTCGCCTGCCTGCAGAATTTCCAGGATCTGGCGAATCGACCCCTGCCTAAATGGCTCTCCGGAGGCAGGTCTTCCCAGGCAAATCACATCCCAGGCTATTAAACGTGAGTCTCGAGCCAGTTCAATTTGGGTCGCCAAATGGGTGTTGCATTGATCAAAAAATATCGATTCCTGAGGCAACCATTCCAGCACCGCTTGATGCTCCAAACGAAACCTTTGTTGCAATCGAGACTGGCGCTCATCAGAACGATAAAACTTGTTGGCCGCGGGTGTTGTCAGCAAAGCATGGCTGTGTTCCTCCAGATTAAGCTCAATCGCCAGCTGGTCGCCTCCGACCACGCCCCCAGGTGGATGTAAGACGTAGACATGACACGTATCACCCTCTGGATAAAAGGGTTTCTGAACCGCCAGCGGACCTTGAAACGACTTACTCGCAATTGTGGTGCGGTCGCCCTTGACTGCAAATCGCAGGGCTAAATTAGCTGACCAGCCGGGCTGCGATTGATCCTCTGATGTCGGTTGCCTACGCTCACGTGTTATCGCTGGGGAATTAGTCATAATTGGAAGCTGATGGCATGCAAAACCTGCGTTTTCTATCATTGTGTAGTTAAGGTTATTCGGTGCTTCTAGCCCAAAGCCCCAGTCGTTTTACCCAAGGTTCGCTTTTCCGTGAGGGTTGGCTAATCACTTGAATTCAAAGTGCTACCGCCCATTGAATTTGGGTTGTCGTTTCTCCAGAAAAGCCTGCCTGCCTTCACCATAATCTTCTGACAATCGGATCTGCGTCCGCCGTTGGTCGCCGAGTTGCCTTGCTGATTTTTCGTCGACATAAACCGCATTCCAGAGCGTCGCTTTTTGCGCTCTCAATGCCAGCGGGGCACATTCGAGTACCAATCGCCTGGCAAAGTCAAAAGCGTCACTGCGCAGTTCTCCCGGTTCACTGATGTGCTCAACCAATCCCGCCTGATGGGCCCAGCTCGCATCTTTTGCATCACCAGGCGATAAAAATGCAAACGATTTCGCGTAACCCAGACGCCTGGCGAGCTTAAGTGGGATATCAACGGCGTTGACGCCAATACGAACCTCGGAGATCATAAACTGCGTCGTCGCATCGGCAAAAACCATATCACAAGCAAGCACCAGATTAACGCCTTCACCGACGCAGTATCCCTGCACTGCGGCAATAACCGGTTTATCCGTCACCATCTGTTGATCAATGTCCAGGCCACCCAGTCCGCTAGTAATACCCTGGTTTGCCAATTCATTAAGGGCGTTGACATCAGCACCGACTGAAAAAGCCCGGTCACCCTCAGCCTGAAGGACAGCGACCCAGGCTTCTTCACTGTTATGAAAGGTTTCCAGAGCCTGATTTACACCTTGATACATGGCCGCATCAAAGGCATTCAATTTTTCCGCTCGATTCAGGGTTATCAATGCAACCCTATCTTTTACCTCATAGCCTACCCGGTCAAAAAAATTCTGCTGCATGTGGCTGCCCCATCACTAATTTATGCATTATGCCAAAACCCGCCTGTTGGCGTCATGCTAAAGCAAATAAACGATCAATTGCCTCGCTTATCCCGGCTCGATTCTCCAATAAGGAAATCCATGACGAGGGAATTCCCGATGGCCCGTCAATGCCATACAGGCCCCCACAGGCAGCACCCAGTATAATGGCTCGGCCGCAATTATCCCCTCCCGCATAAATATTCGCCCTGATGGCATCCATAAATGATGCGGTCGACTGAAGGTTATGCAAGATACTGGGAACGCCTGCACCCAGATCACAGTGCATACCCACTTCGCGGGTCAGTTCCGGCACGGAACCAGAGCTGGCAAGCGCGGCTTCCAGGGAACGCCGGTTGCTTTCAGATGCGACCGCCAAACCTGCCGCAATGGCACTGCCAGCCGCCTCTCCGGCTATAATCGCATCAAGCAAGTGCGTACAGATCATTCCAAAATTAATCGCACGTGGCGTATTATTGGTTACCCGAATGGCGCTGTCTGCATGCTCCAGTAGATCCCGATGACCTGCATACCGAGCGACCACGGCGGGTAACTTGCTCACAGCCGGAAGTTGTTCGTCGACTGCACCGGGAAATTCAATACTGGCCTGCAGGGCTTTTATGATCTCGCGGGCATAACCCAGGCTCGCTTTTGAATCCGGCATGGCATTGGTAATATAAATTGCTTCCGCTTGTAATCTCTCGCCCTGAAAGCGTCTGGCTGCGGCTAAGATTTTAACGAGCAGTGTTGATTTTTGACGTTCATCGCCGGCAAATGGCACAGCATTAACCCTCTGCAACGATTCGTATTCACCCCGGTAAATCGTATCCAGTGTTTCTCTAGTGGGTCGGTCTATATAACCGCTGAACTTCCCACCATAGCCAAAATGATCGCGGAATGCGTCCTGATAAGCGCTCTTCTGGTATTGACCATCACTGTCCAGCATCGATTTCAACATAACCCAGCATTGCTCACCATATTGCGATAATTGACCTACCCGTTTGCCGGGGTGAGCAAAATAGCCTACATTACCCTCGAAATCGGTTTCGTCAGGTTCACGGAACTCAGGTTGTTCAGGGGCTAATTCTAAAATGCGTGTCTGGCTGTACAGCCAATGAAACCCCAGCGCCGCCGCATCGGCAACGAATGCCCCCATAATGGCATTTTTAGCGCGAGTTAAATTCGCTGAATCGAACATGGTCACCTCTGGATTAGAATAAACCTGAATCTACCTGCACTACGTGTGAGCGTAAATGACAGTAGAGATCATTTCAATCGTCATCTCCCGCAGAATACTAACGATCCACTTTACCCATCGGCTTAAAGCAAAAACACCCTCGCAACCCTTAGGTCATGCCACTGACTCAGGCGCTGCAACACTCATCCGCATTATCTCAATCGCAATCTGTCCTATTTCGCGCCTCAGCTCACTCACCTAGTTGCCATCTCTCCCCAAAGACCGATCAGCTGAAAAACAAGAACCCGTCACTGTGCATAGAGCACACTAGAACAACATTGCTGCAGCACAGACATCACCTGGTCTCCGAGGATCCAGTTTCTGGACAGGAAACGGACCCTACCCTGCTCAACGGACAGTCATGAGCTCCACTTCGAAAACCAGTGTGGTATTCCCCGGAATGGGCCCAACCCCATTGGCACCATAACCCAGCTCAGGCGGTACCGTTAATTTCCATTTATCCCCTTCTTTCATCAATTGCAGCGCCTCAGTCCATCCAGCGATGACACCATCGACCGGCAAATCCAGAGGTTCTCCACGATCTACTGAAGAATCAAACACCCGTCCATCCTCGAAGGTACCATGATAATGAACCGAAACAACATCAGTTGGCCCTGGTGTCCTGCCTTCACCTGAACTCATTATCTCGTAGCGCAGTCCTGACGCAGTCACGTTTACATCACTCATAATCCCTCCTAATTAAACTGATTCGATTTTCCCGCGGTTTACCATAACCTAAATGTCCGTTTCAGTAGAGCCGGACGCCAGCGCATTACAATTAAAACCGTCGGCTCAAGCAAGCATAACAGCCAATCATTCCTACCTTAAATCCAGCGGGGCTTTAGCCTTTATCCCCGCTTGCGTTTAATCTTAATGCAACACTATCCGTTGTTCGTTATTCTGACTGAAGATTAAACGTTAATGCCACCGGCCCCAGGAAAATCATGCTCACTTTATTCACTGCAAAGTCCGTTATTACCATGAACCCATCAATGCCGCGGGCCGATGCCATCCTGGTGCGTGACGGACGCATCATCGAAGTCGGATGCGAGGAGCAGATGCGACCCTGGCTGGACGCCCATCCCCATACGACGGATCATCAGTTTTCCGAGAAAATTATCTGTCCCGGGTTTATCGACCCTCATCTTCACCCAACGATGGCGGCGGTATTGTTACCTATGGAGTTCATCACGGCGATGCGCTGGAAACTACCCTGGGGTACGGTTGAGCCAACCCTCACCGGCGACCAGTTTGATCAGCGAATGGCAAACCTGCATGCTGAAAAAGAACAGGACAATCCCCTCTTTATCTGGGGTTACCACCACCTGTGGCATGGCTCTATGAGCAGACACAGGATCAACGACATCAGTCGTGAACGGCCGATCATAGTCTGGCACCGATCATTTCATGAACTTTACATGAACGATGCCGCACTGAAGATGACTGAAATTAAAGCAGAAGACATAAAGCCTGGCGCACAGGTTGACTATCCCAATGGCCATTTCTACGAAAACGGTTTGGGCCTGGCCATCAACCGGCTGAATCCCTGGTTACTCGCACCTGACAAATATGCTGCAGGGTTAGAGCGCCTGAAGCAAGTCGTGCATTATGGAGGGCAGACCAGCATTGGCGATCTCGCAACCGGATTGTTCGACTTCGAATCTGAAGCTAATGCGCTGGCCTCCATGCTTGAGGGTGATGACGTCCCGTTCCGTACCCGACTGGTTGCCCATGGCACCGCTATCTTGAAAGGTGGGAAACCGATAGAGGAAGGCCCTGAGCTGGCTCACAGTCTGATGGATCGAAATAGTCACCGATTAAAATTCGGCAAACACATTAAACTATTCTGTGATGGCGCTTTCTTCAGCCAATTAGCACAGATGATGGAGCCTGGCTACATAGATGGCCATCAAGGCGAATGGCTCATGCCACCTGAAATCCTGGAGCGAAATATGCGAGCCTACTGGCATGCGGGATTCCAGATCCATGTCCATGCCTGCGGTGATCTTGGCATTGAATTGACACTGGACCTGCTGGAAAAAATGCAGCAAGAAAAACCGCGTTTTAACCATGGGTTTACCATCGAGCATTTCGGGTTCAGCACCCCTGAACAGATAAAAAGGATAAAGGCACTGGGTGCACAGGTTTCAGCCAACGTTTACTATCTGCACGAATTGTCTGATATCTATGCTAAACAAGGCATCGGTTACGAACGAGCATCACAGATGTCCAGACTGGGCGCCTGTTTTCAAGGTGGCATCAATACAACGTTGCACTCTGACTTCACCATGGCACCAGCAGAACCACTCAATAGTGCCTGGGTCGCTGTCAATCGCATCAATCATGCCGGCGAAGTCATGTGCCCAGAAGAGCGCCTGACACCTCAGCAGGCTTTGGAAGCCATCACTATCAATGCCGCCCACGTGCTTGCCATAGCTGGAGATACGGGTAGCCTCCGAGCCGGGAAGTATGCTGACTTCACAATTCTTGATGAAGATCCGTTAACCTGCGATCCCATGCGCCTGCGAGACCTGCGCATTCATGCCACCGTATTCGAGGGGCACGTATTTCCGCTCGCATCATGATGATCGATATCATTGCTTAATATGGAGAGGCCCATGACTCCGATTACCATCATCGGCGGTTATCTTGGTTCCGGGAAGACCACTTTTATCAATCGATTCCTGGCCAGGGATCTGTTCCCCGGAAAGGTGGCTATTCTGGTCAACGACTTTGGAGACATCAATATCGACACCAATCTGATTGATCAGGTTTCTGACGATGGCACCCTGATTTCCCTTAGCAATGGCTGCGTCTGCTGCATGCTACAGGATGATCTGGCGCAGACATTCGAAATGCTGAAAAACAGCTCAATTGATCGAGTTCTACTCGAAGCCAGCGGCGTAGCCCTGCCCGATAAACTCAGAGCACAATGTCACTATCCCGGTTATTTCCCACAACATTGCGCTGTCCTGGTCGATGCGGAAAACTTTGACGATAAAAAACACGATAAGTATGTGGGTAGTCTTGTCCAGCAACAGGTAAGGCAAGCCGATACGATCATCATTACCAAACTGGATCTTGTCAGAAACTTCGAATTAAGTATCCAGGGCCACACCGACACAAAGAGCTCGTCTGCTGAATCGTTGCCCAGGCATTACCGCGTAACAGACCCAGATCTCCTGGATCGATTGTTACAATTCGTGAACCCAACTGATCCTTTAGAGCCTACCACCGACACAGCTACATTCAAGGCTGTCACTTTGCTGCAACACACCCCTATTGAAACCCAGGACCTGACTAGGCTGCTAAGTCAGGTTCCAGACCAAATCGAACGAATCAAGGGCTTTGTAACCACACCAGCAGGTGTCCATTTAGTCCATAAAGTCGGCAATCGGTACAACATTGAACCCATCAGCTCTAACCAAAACCCGGGTCTGGTGTTTATTTATCCGCGCACAGCATCAAATCCTTTAGCCGTATTACAACAGGATTGGAGTCCCTGGATGAGGCTACGCTAAAACTCAACCGATCACCCCATCGCGTCCTGAACAGACTAAGCATATTAATCACGACCCTAGCGGCGTGATCCTGAAGTTGTTTTACTCACTGGCGCGACCAATTCCCCTGCCCTGTGTTGGCTATCCAGGAATAAAGGCTTCGATATAAGCCTCAATCTCCTCAGCAGTGGTCCTATTGGCATCTGCTGCAACTGCATTGACAATTAAGGAATCACCCGTGAAACCAAACAGATAGCGAAGCAACATCAACATATCGGTCAGCGCATCGACTTCTCCATTGTCTTCAATATCACCAATGGCTGCCAGAACCGCTTCAAGCTCTGCTTCAAGTTCTTCCGCTGTGGTAAGCTCAGCATCACTGGCGACGGCATCGGCGATCAAAGTGCTTCCACTGAAGCCAAAGGCGTATCTTAGCGCCATTAATCCATCAGTCAGCGCATCTACTTCACCATTATGATCAATATCCCAGGTCGCCGAGCCAATTTTCAGCCGATAAGCAGGCCCCAGAAACAAATAACCCTGAGCCGTCGCACTGTCACTAAACCCGATTGGTGTCGCGTCAAGTTCGGTCTCGGAGGAGACTTCGAAGGCCACTTCGAGAAGCTCCAATGGTAAAGACTGGTCCGGGAAATTGCCGGAAAGTGCTGCCCAGGCTACACCGACATAGCTATCGGTGTCCGCATTATGATCTTCATCAAATTCATCAAAGCTAGCCTGGATATCCTGACCAACCAGGCTATCCTGAAATACGTTCAGCATCGTGCTAAAACTCAGCACACTGCTATCAAAGTGAATTCTAACACCCAGACCTGTCAATTCATTGTTACCATCACTGACGTCATAATGGATAGGCAGAATCACCTGGGATCCATAGACGCCGAAGGGGTTACCTAAGACCGAAATCTGTTGCGATTCATCGAAACTATTGGGGTCGGTACCATTAAAGTATTCGTGCAATGCAGTAAACCCGTCTTCATCCAAATCCGACTCTTTGTCCGAGTCATCCAGGGGATCAAGGCCATGACTCATCTCCCAGCTATCGGGCATGTCATCGTTATCATCATCTGGATCGGCATTATTCCCCGTGCCGTCACTATCGCTGTCAACGGATTCAGTGGGATCCAAGGGAAAAGCGTCATCAAGGTCCGGGACCTCATCATTATCATCATCATCATCGGCATTGTTGCCGATTCCATCGCCATCGGTATCGGTCGTTTCCATGGGATCAAGCGGAAATGCATCGTTAAGGTCACTGACGCCGTCATTATCATCATCTAGATCAGCATTATTGCCAATACCATCAGAATCCGTGTCCACTGACTCACTAGAGTCAAGCGGAAACGCATCCCTAAAGTCATCACTGCCATCCCCATCCGTGTCCTCAAGTAACGGGTCAGTACCCAGTGCTGCTTCCTCCTCATCCGTCAGGCCATCATCGTCGTCGTCAAGGTCAGCGTTGTTGCCTATGCCATCACCATCGGTGTCGACGCTTTCAGTCGGGTCCTCAGGAAACGCATCCTCATCATCAGGAACCCCATCTCCATCAGTATCAATCAGGAACTCGACGACAAAAGATTCGGCTGAACCGTCGAATCCGGAAGCCGTGTTGAGGTCCATATTCACCGTGGATTCACCTATATACTCTGGATCAGCGACCCTAAAAACAGCACTGAATAAAGGAATCGGTAAATCATCCTCAGTCCAGGCCGCTTCCGGCGGAAATGAACCATTAAACGAAGTAAACGCGATGGTACCGATACTATCGGTATTCGTATCGTTATCTTCGTTCTCGGTATCCTCTGCTATTTCACCTGGAACATCGGTGATGCCAATGAGCTGATCTTCAACTGCTTCATCCTCAACGGCCCGAAGGAAATCCAGATAATCACTATCAAAGAAGAAACTGATCCCCAGTCCTGTGGTTTGCACACTGACCGGATCAGTCTGATAATAAAAATCTAGCGTGATTTCTTTGCCAGACGCTGTAATCTGAACCGAACTCTCAACAGTAACCACCTGTGAATCCGCCAATAGCGGACCTGAAAACGCCAAAAGCAAGCAAAAAACCACCCAGTCACGCCAACGCAATTTTGAAAACAACATTTCCTCCTCCCTGGAGCCCCTACTTATCTGTTGCTGGTCACTTCCCCCTACCGACCCTGCCTGTCACTTCCTTTCTGACACCATCTATAACACCATCTAGACAACCATCTAGACAACCATCTAGACAACTATTACACCGCGGCTATCCCCTCGAAAACAGCCGTTAGCTAGAAACCTGCTTGTTCATCCTACACCGCCTGACCTCACTAATAAAAGCCGAGCACCTTACCGCTTGTCTCCACCTGCCTGAATACGGGTAGAGTGAACGCCGATCCAGACTTAAAAAATTCACTAAAAAAGCGCTTATCGGACCACTTGCCATGTTTCGAATTCAGCAATTTCTTCTCTATCAAGAAAGAGGGTGTAGTAATCTCCCTTCAACCAGCTTTGATACTGATTGGTTGTAAATGGGCTGTCAGGCCGACCGCTGTTTCCACCTGCGATGACAAAACGAGCGTGTTGGTGATCGGCCAAATCGACTACCAGACGATAAGCGGGGCCATGATATACCCGGCAGGACAGGTCGCCATCAATCCCCGCCTGTCCCTGCCCTGCGTGGACCGCCATAGCCAGGGTAAACGGACTGCCGCCGATTGGATCAGGGCCAACGTGCAGGTGAGACCATTGCGGGTGTTTCAGCAATCGATGGCTGAATTCAATTTGATGAAGATCCCCCCAGCGCCACTTGCGATGATCATGACCCAGCGTATTGCGCAAACCCAGCACCACTTGTTTCATCTTCTCACTGATAATTCTGGCCAAGGTTTCGTGATGATCTAACCAGGGACTCTGCGCTGCCATAAAATGATTGATATCCAGCCGGTTGAAACCGGGCGCAGCCAACGGTAACTTTTTAACCAGGGGATCATTGAGAACCTCAAACATGAAATCCCGAGGCCAGAACTGATCCATAAACGGATAGAAAAAACAGGCCCCGGAAGAATTAGCTGTTGCCCTGCAATCCCAATCATGCAGTGCTCGACAGGCCAACTGCACATCTTCATCCAGGCTTTGTTCGAGCACGGGCAGCAGTTGCTCTAAAACAGCAACAGCTCGAGTATCGTCCAAATCCAACTGCATTTCACAAAAATCTTCAACGCTGAATTTTCGCTTCGTATTGAGCAGGGCACGGATACGATCAGCACGAGCGCTATGGGCGGGGAAATTATGGATGAAGAAGTCACCGCTATCTTCCATAGTGTCATTATTAGCCGTCAGGAGGAACTGTGCTTCCGGGTTCCTTTCTACTACTAGATCAGCTGCAGCCGCCAATGGAAACTGATAATTTTTATCCCAGCCAGGTAACGGCACCGAACCGGTTACACCGCGTCGGACAGGCAATGTCGCTGCTATGAATCGGTGTAAGTTGCTTTCACCGTCAACACAGATAATGTTATTCACCAATGGGCACACATCATTCTCAAACAGCAGTTCCCCGAACTGCTCTGAAGACTTTGCCATGGGAAGCAGCGCTAACGCACCTGCAGAACTAGGCACCTTCGCCAACGACCATCTCAGGCTGGTTTGAAATGTTGAATCGATCGCCTCCGTCATCCCCAATTCGCCCAATAGAGGTTCTAGCAAGACGCCATTACCCGTTTCTGAAACCGTTATGGACCTTGTATCGGCATTTCTTATCTCGATATTTTCAATGCGATGTTGCAACGGCACCCAAGTGTCACCGTAATAGCTGTTATCACCGCTCATTTTTTCAACATAAACGTCGTAACTATCAACGCAACCCGTCGTCAGGCCCCAAGCCACGTCGGCGGTATAACCCATCATGAAGTAAGGCACTCCGGGAAAGGCTGCACCAAAAACTTCCCAGTCATCAACGTGCAGGTGCACATAAAAAAAAGTATTCGGTATCAAATGCGGTTGATGCGGATCCGTTGCCAGCAGCGGACCTCCCGACAGAGAACGACCAGCCGATACAGCCCAATTATTACTACCTGATAGATCCATCATGCCGGCATCCGGGTAAACTAACTGAATCATCTTCATATCGATCCTCTGCAGAGGATCAGCAAGCAATGCAATCAACTGCTCGTCTTGAGGAGAAAAATGCAGGACATTATTACGAAAGTAATCGACCCCATGCCGAGCCATAAGCTGCCCTATGACCAGTTTTTCGGTCCAGCTTTTATGTTGAAACCAGGAGGTAAACCGATACCGGGCAGCCACATCCGCTGCCGTGAAATAACGAGGTTCAACTTGTGCCTGGGCAAATTCAGCCGGAACTTCTGTTAGCGTATCGATATAGGCATTCAAACCATCCAGATAAGCGGACACAACCCAATCCCCTCGACTGGGAGGCAGTCCGGTTAACCTGCCAGATACATTACACGCGCGCAGCAGCGCATCTTGTTGAACAAATCGCTCACCCAGTAAAGCTGCAGCCTCTCCATTGGCATAGCAGGTACTCAAGTGGATCTGCCACAAGCGTTCAAAGCCGGCTGCGTAACCCATGCCACGATAAGCATCAGCCTGAGTTGAGGCAAACACATGTGGCACACCGGTGTCATCCCAGACAATTTCAAACGGTGCATCAGCAACCGGAATTCTATGTTTCATATTAAAATCACCACTTCCAGAAAAGAAGATAACCACCCAGGACTTGGTTGCGTCCTTTTGACCAGCATAGGTCAGATCAAGTGTCTAACTCAACAACCGCTACTTAATCGATAACAACTAGACTGCCTGTCTCTGTATAAACAGATTACCCTGATATACTTTGCAAGGCTTGCCAGACACTGTATGGCAAATAACCTGCGTTCTTAACCTTGAGTATTGCCATGCTTGAAACAGCCTTGTTCAACCCTGTCAAAGACTATCTGGAAAAAAATGGCTACGCCGTTAATGCTGAGGTAAAGGACTGTGATATTACGGCAGTGCGCGGTGAAGACCTGGTCATCATTGAACTCAAAACCAGTGCCAATATGCAATTGCTCATCCAGGCTACCAGCCGACAACGTATTACTGATGCCGTCTACATTGCCGTCCCTACACCGCGGAAAAGAAGTCAACACTGGCTTGGTATCCAACGAGTGGTAAAGCAACTGGAACTGGGGCTTCTCACCGTCAGCTTCTCACCCGCTGGGGCCAGTGTACAAAAACTGTTTGACCCCATGCCGGCGCAACGGCGCAAATCTGCACGAAAACGCAGTGCTATTATTAAAGAAATAGCCGGTCGGCAAATTGATGTCAATATAGGCGGTAGCAGTCAAGCAAAACTACTCACCGCTTACCGTCAAAGTGCATTACTAATCGCTGCCGGACTCGAACTGACCGGAGCCTGTTCGGCCAAGCATCTCAGATCCCTTGGTACCGGTGAAAAAACCCTGAGTATCTTAAGCAAAAATCATTATGGTTGGTTCCAGCGGATCGAACGGGGTATTTATGAACTGACCGAACTCGGCCATCAGGAGATAAAAGCCTTTCCCGATCTTTATGCAAGCAACACCGCCTTCATCAATAAGCGAATGTCCGAACTGGCGATCGAACTGGAAAATGACCGTTAAATCTCACTGGGCAACCGACGCGGCTGGGTTGCCGAACGGTCAATCCTCACGGATCGTAATCGTTGCCTGGTAGGGCAAGATCTACCTGAAACTCGCGGACGTATAGGCAATTTTGGCCTCTTAGTCAGAAGTGGTATCGTATTAAGCGTTGGTTTCACAACCTCCGAAAAATCAGTTTGAGCAAGGAACCGGACTAATGACACAAAATTTATCAACCTCAATCTGTGATGAGTACGGAGTTACCTATCCCGTGTTTGGCTTTGCCCACAGCGTCAATGCCACCATTGCCATTACGAATGCAGGCGGTTTCGGTGTCTTTGGTGGTACCCGCTCCACCCCTGAAGAAATTGAACAGGCCATGGCGACGATTCGAGCTGCGGTTGGCGACAAACCCTTCGGTATCGACCTTGTTATGCCGCCCGGCATGCCAGAACAAGACAACAGGGATGCTATCGAAGCGGAGATCCCGGACCGGCATCGACAATTCGTATCAGACATTATCGACAAATACCAGGTCCCCGCCGGCACCAAGCCAGGAATGCGATCTCGATTCGTCCGCTCGAATGAAATGCTGGACCAGCAACTGGAGGCCGTCATGCAATCCGATGTTAATCTGTTTGCCTGCGGAATCGGCGCACCCCCGCGCGCGGTCGACCAAGCCAAAGCAAGAGGCAAGAAAACCTGTGCTCTGGTTGGCAGCCCGCATCACATGCCAAAACTCCTAAAGACGGGCATAGATCTTATTGTTGCCCAGGGATACGACGCCGGCGCTCACACGGGCAAGATTGGTACTTTTTCACTGATTCCCCAGATCGTTGAAGCAGCCGAAGGGCGACCTGTTCTGGCTGCTGGTGGCGTTGCCACTGGGCGACACATCGCGGCTTCTCTGATGTTGGGAGCCGTGGGTGTCTGGATCGGAACAGCTTGGTTGACGACCTTCGAGCACCAGGATCATCTATCCCCACTCAATCAGCAAAAACTACTGGAAGCTGGCCCGGAAGATACTGTCATATCAAGAGCAGATAGCGGAAAGACGCTACGGCAGATCAGATCGGCCTGGAGCATGGAATGGGAATCCGATAGTGCACCCAGACCATTAAAGATGCCATTTCAGGATATCCTGGTTGGAGACGTGTTGGGCGCTATTGACGAACATAATGTCGATGCACTGGTTCATTCGCCAGCCGGACAGGGCATCGGCTGGTTTAACGAGATTAGATCTGTTGACGAGGTAATGCAGGATCTGGTCAACGAAGCATTGGCGACACTGGCCTGATTACCCGGCGAAATTAAGGTCGTCACTGTATGAAGGTTATTGGTCGTGGCGGTTCGACTTGTAACCGGCGTCGACGCTACTCTTCTATCGGCAAGCTTGCAGGAAAACTATCGAAGCGATGAATAACAAACACGGCTTCTTTTGGTTTAACGAACAAAGTAGCCAGAATCTGGCGACCACCCATACTCCAATAGCGATGTCCATGGTTATTAAGCGTGACGGTCACCTGGTTGACACCACCGAGAAACAGTGTTGACGGCAAATGCACCGACCTGCCGTATAACCTTTGTCTCTTTTGACCATTAATGTAAAGGTGACCATGGCCCATCGTTAATCCAGAGTTTTCATCAAGCGCAAGCGCTATCAATTCCTCTTGAGCCAAATCAGGCGGCGGTGAGTTCAGGACGAAATGCTCGGTCAAGAGCTGCAGATTGAAGCCATCGACAACATCTCTAGACAACCTGAGGCTCAGTCGCGGTTGTTTAGCACCAACCGGGACTTCTATCGGCACATGTGCATGTTCTGGAAACAGGGCGGTTGCGGCATAGACAGGTTGACCCATTCTACTGAGCAGGATGCCCGTGGTTAATAGCAGCAATGTGCTGCTAGCCAGACCATATTTCATTGTCGACATGGGTTATATTCCATCCATCATGCTCAACGGAATGAAAGCTCCGCTTTGGGTGGTGGACCTCCTGGCCCGCCAGAAGCCCCACACGATGTCAGAGCATTGTCGGGCAGATCACCATAAAATCGGGGTCCGAATGTAAATGGAAATCTAGGCACTAACTTGCCCTGCTCGAGGACCAGGGTAATGTGGTAATGATAGCCTCGACCATCGTTATTATCATGACCATTATGTTCGTCGAGTCTATAGCTGAGTGTTTCCTGGTCAGCCGAGTAATAATAGTCCTCCATATAATAACCATCGCTCGCTGACAAGATATTACCCGATAAGGTCGATACACTGGCGCCGATATCGGGACCATTTGCTACCGAACTGACACCCTGCGTAAGATCATAAGCATCGTTTAAAATACAACTGCGCTGTCCTGGGGTATCACAGCCACCCTGACTAGCAGATGCGCCATAGTCGCGCTTTTCCCAGCCGCTTACCGCCAATAGGCCATCGCCCTCATAAGGGCCATAGAGCGCGTATCCATCAGCGGCAAAACCATAGACCGGCGAGTGATCATCGCCATCATCACCCACTAAATCAGCAAGGCACTGGGTATAAAAGTGATGATGGTAGTCACCCGTCGGCGGGGCATGTCCACCGCATATATCCACATCATACTGCTCTGCAATGGGTGCCAGGTTATACCAGACGCGATTTCCGTAGGACTGACCATCACCCCAATTAAATATACTGGTACCATTGATCATTAATCCCACAAACCCCATGCCAGTCTCACAAGAACCTGTCGTGGGCATAGGTTCAGCGATCAGGTAGGCCTGTTTGTCCTGATTAGTGGGGCAAGCAGGTCCAGGTGGCCAATAACCATCCCCACCCGTAGAAAGACAGTTAGCGGTACTGCTCCTGTAGCCGATATCCTCACCAAATTCTACGGTTGAGCCCAAGACCGCGGTCGTCGCCGCACTGACAAAATCATTACCCAGACGAGGTCTCGCGTTGAGTTCATTGATGATTTCCTGGGTGATATACACATCATAATCTGGAATTCCACTGGCTTCCACTAGGGCGTATTCCTGTGCTGCTACTGTTTCCGGATTAACGGACTGAACATCTTCCAGCACACCCTGGCTACTACTGGCAGATTCAAAAATTTTTGAAGAACGCTCAGAGGTATTAATGAGCCAGTGTGTAAAGACTTCCGCAACAGCAGGACTCACGGTAATCACCACCGTATCAACAACTACATTGTTAACGCCATCATCTGCAGAAACCTGAAAAACCAGGTCTTCAGCAACGGTAACCTGGGGTGCCGTAAACGTACTGCTGGCAGAGGCTGAATCTGACAAGGTTACCGGTGTCCCGGAAAGCTGACTCCAGTTTATCTGCAGTGTTGATTCATCAGAAACGACCGCGACTAACGACACCAGATCAGCTTCCACAACTGACTGGTCCGTACCAGCAGAAACGACTGGTGGGTTATTTGGATCGACCTGCTCAGGGGTAATATCTTCTAAATAGGCGGCAATATCTCCCGGATCTGTTCGAATCGCATCACCAGCCACAGCGCCCTCAATCAACGATGTCCCGCTGAAGCCAAACAGGTGCCTGATAATCAACAGGCCATCGGTCAGCGCACCCGTTTCGCCATTAAGGTCAATGTCCAAGGCGTCACCCAGGCCGTCGATTTTTGCAGCGATCTCGTCTGGATCAGTCAAGCTGGCCGCTTCACCGAGGGCATCCTGAACCAGGGATTGACCTGTAAAACCGAATAGCCTCCTGATGATGAGCAGCCCATCCGTCAGGGCTGAGGCGACACCATCACCATCTATATCCAGTATTGGCGTCACAGCGAGCCCTTGCGTAGCGACTGTTATGGATTCAACAGCAAGCCTTGCCGGGGCTTTCGCACTGGCGTCTGGAACTAACCGATCGGGCGCCAATTCAGGTTCTTCAACCCCTACTGCGATTCTCGGCAGCAGGCTTGCTGCTGTCACCCCAAGTTGAGGTCTCCGGTGATTAGGAATGTTCAGCCAATGCCCATCCAGATCAAGCCCGGGAATAAGAGCACGGTGGATTGCCGAACCAGGATCATGTGCATCCACTGCAGCTGCAATCACCCGGGCATGGCGAGCTAGATAGCCTGTGTCCAATCCCCATTCACTCTCATCGGGTCTATCCGCATTAGCGCCACAAACCAGCATCAGGAGCAAGGCAACAACAGATGCTTTGCTGTTTAAAAATACCCCAATGGTCATTGATGTCCCATCATTAAGAATGAATTCACGATCTTCAGGTATTCTCGCTGCCTCATTGTCAAACAGTGTAAATTTTTAGTGGCTCGTCCAGATCGACCCAAACCAGGTCAAGTCGAAATTAAATTAACCCCCATTAGCACCCTTGCAACGGCCAGACTCGGCTACCATTAGAAGCCGCTTTTCAACATCCCAAAACCAGACTGGTAAGCTAATTCCATTGCCCAGGCTACCATCGTCCCTATCGCAAGCGACGGCCAATAAACTGATAGTTTCAGACATGAATGAAAGGCATACTAAGCCATAGCTTAACAGGAATAAAGCCATTGGCGGAGCCAACTCATAATACCTTAACGGGCCGATGCGATGAGTCAATAACCCTGTTTATCAGCGCAGCGCAAATCGACTATTTCAACCACCTCGAAGATTTTTCTCCGTACCTGGCTCTGTCTGCTAGCCAGCAAGCGACTCGACGAACTCCCCCTGGGCACGCCCATGCAGTACCTCGTTGCTTTCATAGCAGGCCTAAAGTCGCCCGCAACGCAGAACACCACAAAGCAGATCTATGCGTCCTTAACAATCGCCTTGAGGCCTCCTATGCGCCAATCCTACTCTGAAGAAGACATTCCCAGCCAACACGGCAAGACCGTTTTGATTACTGGTGCAAATACCGGTATTGGGTTTGAAACAGCCCGCATCTTTGCAACCAAGAATGCGCGAGTACTCCTTGGCTGCAGATCAAAGTCCAAGGCTATGCAGGCAATTGAAGATATCCAGGCCGTTTACCCCAAAGCTGACTTAGCCTGGATCGAATTAGATTTATCTGATCTGAATAACATCAGGAGCGCGGCTGAGGTTGTCCAAACCGAATCAAGACTAGATATCCTCATTAATAACGCTGCCATCATGGCCGTCCCCAGGAGCCTCACAAAAGACGGTTTTGAGTGCCAGTTTGGAGTGAATCATCTCGGCCATTTTGCCCTGACTGGATTACTCCTTCAAAAACTGGCAGTGCAATCCGGTGCTCGTGTGGTGACCGTCAGCAGCCTGGCACACCGAACAGGCAAGATCAATTTTAATGACCTTCACGGTGCCGCCTCGTATTCGTCCATGTCGCGATACCAGATGAGCAAGGCAGCTAACCTCTACTTCACCCTGGAGTTACAGCGGCGATTAGGCTCAGCCAACAACGGCACCCTCTCAATCGGATGCCATCCCGGCATTGCGACGACTGAAATAGGCCGGCACTTCCCCGCCTGGCTACGTCTGATCACCCCACTCGCCAATCCTTTTTTCAATAGTGCAGCACAGGGAGCACTACCTTGCCTGTATGCTGCCACTAGCCCCGATGTCACAGGCATGGGCTACTATGGCCCGACAAAAAGAGCAGAAAGTGTTCACTCAGCGGGCGAAGCCATCATCGCTGAACACATTCGGGATGAAACCATTGCCCGCCAATTATGGGACAAATCAGTCGAGCTCACAGGCGTCAACTTCGGCTTAAAATAGTCGGCACATCCACCATTTCAATCTGATACGATGTGACAGCATGACAGAGGGTACAAATTTATGGGCAAAATGAAATTCGGCGCGTTCCTGGCGCCTCACCACCCCATCGGCGAACATCCCATGTTGCAACTGCAGCGGGATCTAGACCTGGTTGAACAAGTGGATCGGCTGGGACTCGATGAATTCTGGTGCGGCGAGCATCATTCCACCGGCTGGGAAGTGATTGCTTCCCCGGAAATGTTTCTTGCGGCTGCAAGTCAACGAAGTCATCGGATCAACCTCGGCACCGGAGTCATCTCATTACCTTACCACCACCCCTTCAATGTGGCTCAACGAATCGTTCAGTTGGATCACATGACAGGCGGACGCGCCATCTTTGGATCCGGTCCAGGCGCACTACCCTCTGATGCCTATACCCTGGGCATCGACCCGATGACACAACGGGATCGACAGGATGAAGCCTTGGGTGTCATTCGTCGACTATTAAGTGGCGAGGACCGCTTTGATTACCAAAGTGACTGGTTTACGCTAAAAGACGCCAAGCTCCAGCTCCTGCCCCTTCAGGAGGATCTGCCTTTTGCCGTGGCATCGAGTATCAGTCCTTCAGGTATGACCCTTGCCGGCAAACACCGTACCGGGGTGTTATCCATCGGTTCAATGTCGACTGCTGGCCTGCAGGCGCTACCCACACAGTGGAGCTTTGCAGAGGATTCAGCTGCGCTGCATGGCAATCAAGTCGACCGCGCTGACTGGCGCATCGTCATGTCATGGCATTTAGCGGAGACGCGCGAAGAAGCAAGGCGACAGGCAGGTCCCGGCCTGATGCGCTGGCACAACGATTATACCGTCGCCACCCTGCAGCGCCCTGGTGCAGTAGCCTACCCAACACCGGAACTGGCCATTCAAGAAATCGCCACAGGCGAGCAATCGGCAGCGGTCATCGGCACACCGGATGACCTCATCGAAACGATCACCAAAATGAGCAAATTAACGGGGGGCTTTGGTACTGTCATCGGCTTTGTTCACGACTGGGCTAATCCAGCAAACACGTCCAATAGCTGGGACCTCCTGGCTCGTTATGTGATACCCGAGGTGAATGGCCTGTTGGACAGCTTCCGGGAATCAGAAGCCTATGTTCAACAAAACAGGACCGTATTTGATAGAGCCGGGGCAGCGGTTGTTGCTAAAATAATGGAAAACGATAAAGCGGCGGCAGCAATGCAGGAAGGCGTGACGGCCCAGGCAGCACTCCAATCCGCCAACGCGCCGGACTTATCTGAAGCCGCAAAAAATCAGACAAAGTAAAAACACAACCCAAAGACAAGTATTAACGTCAGTACTATGGAAACCAATCCTATTACTGCCAAACAATTAATAACAAGGTAATAGCATGAAAATACATCCCATCTACACGCACAACTCCCTACGGAATTTTACTTATCTAATCGAATTGTCCGACGCAAGCTGCCTGGTGCTTGATCCATGGGATGACCAACAGGTAAACGACGCCTTGCAGCAACATCAGTTGAATCTGTCTGTCATCATTAATACCCATGAGCACTGGGATCATACTCAGGGAAACCAGGCCCTGGTAGACCAACACCAATGTGAAGTCTGGGCCCATGCAAACGGAGAAGGCAAAATCCCCTGCCTTACCCGGAGTCTAAAAGCGCATGAAAGCATCCCGCTGGAGGATAATATTGAACTGAAAGTCCTCGATACACCCGGGCACACCTTTGCCCACCTCTGCTTTGTCGTTTTCGAGCAAGGTCAGGCCAAAGCGGTATTTACCGGTGATACCCTGTTCAATGCCGGCGTCGGAAACTGCCATAATGGTGGCGACCCAGCGGTGCTTTACCAGACCATCAGTGAACAATTCCATTCCTTGCCGGATGAGGTCATTGTTTACCCAGGTCACGACTATCTGGAGAACAATCTTCGTTTTACCCTGAACCTGGAAGCATCTAACGACATAGCAACCCAGTGGCTCGAAAAAGCCATTGTCGCGGATCCGGCCAATAATCCTTTACTAACCACGATTGGCGATGAACATCAGTTCAATACGTTCTTTAGACTGACAAACACTGAAATAAAAACCTCACTCGGGTTATTGGACGGTAGCGAAAAAGATGTTTTCCTTGCGCTCAGAGCACGCAGAAACAGCTGGTAAGCTCGACTGAAAATAGATTACAGGCCGGGGCGATCTTACCCAGTAATAAACCCTTCAATCTTGGTTCTATAGGCTTGACCGCCTCAATCTAGCGACAGAACATCACAAAAAGCCTGGCTACTATGCCGCCCACTCCAGATAGCATCATCCAGCATCTGTACCGTAGGCTCGTTGGGTCGATAAGCAGGCCACAACCGTTGATCCCGCCCATTCGGATCACCCGTGGCTGCAAATGCTAGCCAGTAAGACTGCATTTTATCCGTCAGTTGCAGATCAATTG
>CAZGCW010000045.1:0-21330 GCA_964524295.1 uncultured Pseudomonadales bacterium | reverse complement strand
CAGCCAACGCCGGTGTAGAACTCGGTTATCGACATATAATTAAAAAAAACTATTGTTTAGGCAACTATACGCAGATGTGGGTTAATTATGGAAGCTGTTGATGGGTTGGTTGTCGCATTTAGGCACAATTCAACCTGGTATTGCTAGAAGCTAATGAATCAATATTCAGCGCAGAGCCGCCATCATGTGTTTTATGCCATTGTGGTTTCAGTTTTGGCTCATGTGTTGCTGTTTTCAATTGATGACGTCTTCATTAAAACCACACAAGTCGAACAATCCGGTCGCGCGTTGACGCTGGTTTTAAGAAAGTTCCAGCCAGTTAAGTCGACGCCAGCAGACAGTGAGTCTACTTTAGTATCGCAGGTTAAGGCTGACCAGGTGGCCAAGGTTGTGCCTGATGAAGCCAGCGACCGGCAATCGGGATCAGTCACTAGTACATCTGACCAGCAGGCGCTTCAGCTTGAGCCTTCAAAGCCCAAGCAGAAGAGCGGTTGGGAGTTGTATCGGCAGGCCATTTTAAGCGTCCGTAAGGGTTCGTTCCGTCGGCCTTTATCTAAGCGAACCTTCAGTACGGATGACCTTCCCCTGAAGCGAGAAGCCAAACCAGGTTCACCGTCGCGTCCCAGGCTATTGCCGTCGTTGATTTCCCAACCCAGCCGGTCTGAAAGACAGGATGATTTTGGTCAGGCCATGGTTAAGATATCAGATGGGTTTGGGAACATTGTTTGTATGCAGGAACGCAGCGATTGGAGTGATGGGGGGATACATTTCAAGGGGGCAGCTGACCGAATGAGGAACCCAGTATTGATGTATCGTCTAAGCAAAGAACAGTGCGGTCACCTCGATTAGGGCTCTGCGGAAGGTATAGTAGTAGGCGGTAATCCAACGTTATCATTCGTTTAAGGTTTGAGAGGAAATGCGAGATTGATGACTAAACAGTGCCGCCAGTACCTTCAGACTCGAGTCTATTTTAGAACAGTTCGATTAGTGACGGGTTAGGTTGGAGACGGTAAGCAAAAAGAGGCCAACGTTGACAATGCAATTAAGCAATAACGTGGTGTACTTTGGCGAGCGAGGTTCGTCATGGATGACTGATATTGACCTATGAATCCAACAACGAGGTTGTGCCGCTTCGCAAGAGTGCTTGCTGTGGTCATTGGGAAGTGCCATGTTTAGCCTGATCGATTGGCTGGTGGTGGGCATTTATCTGCTAGGAACAACGGTACTCGGGCATCGACTGCGAGGGCCTCAGGCGGACACCAAAGATTTCTTTTTGGGGAATCGTGATGTTCCTTGGCAGGCCGTAACCGCTTCTTCGGTCGCGACCACGATCAGTGCGGTCACGTTTATTTCAGTACCGGCGTTGGTTTATGCTGACGGTGGTAACCTGGTTTATCTACAGTTTGCACTTGCCGGCATCATCAGCCGTATTATTGTGGCCTACTGGTTGCTGCCAAGATATTATCAGGAACTGTATTTCAGCCCTTATGATTATACCAGCCAACGTCTTGGCTCCTGGCCCGGTCGCCTTGCTTCTTTGTTGTTTCTCGTCGGTGGTGTGCTAGGTCAGGGGGTGCGGGTTTATGCCACGGCGCTGGTGCTGGAATTACTCACTGGCTGGGCTCTCAGCCAGAGTATTCTACTGATCGGTGTTTTCAGTATTCTCTGGACCTGGATGGGCGGGATACGGACCGTCATTTGGACTGATGTGGTTCAGTTCTTCCTGTTGGTAGGAAGTGCTCTATTTGTGCTGGTTTTTGTCTTGGGTAAGGTCGATCAAAGTCTGAGTGAAGTACTTAATCTCGCCAGCGTTTCAGGGAAATTAGATTTGGTTGATTGGTCTACAGATCCAAGAGTAGCCATGACTTTTTGGGCTGCGCTGCTGGCTATGCCATTTCAGAATGTGGCTGTTTATGGCACAGATCAGCTATTCGTGCAAAGGTTACTCTGCTGTCGCGATGAAAAAGCGGCAAGAAAAGCCGTTCTATGGAGCACTATTGGAGAGATTGTCCCGATGATCATGCTGGCGGTTGGATTGGTGCTTTATGCCTTTTACCAGCAGTATCCGATGTCGAGCCAATATTCAGCTCTGGTAACCGAGCGGAGCGACCGGGTTTTCCCTGTATTTATACTTTCCGAGCTACCTACTGGCATTCGCGGGCTTATGATTGCCGGGTTACTCAGTGCGGCTATTTCCAGTCTCGATTCTATTCTTGCGGCGCTCTCCCAGATAACCTACCGATTGTTATTTTCGAATAGAATCAATTTAGGTTCTGCTGTTGACATAAGCAGGGCCATTGTTCTCTTCTGGGGGTTAGTCCTTTGTCTGATGGCCTATGCGATGGCGGATTCCCGATTGAACCTCATTGATCTTGCGTTCACAATGACAACTTATACCTATGGCCCTCTGTTGGGGGTTATGATCATGAGTATGATGGGTATGCGTCGAGGCTACCTGGTTCTCCCTGCCGCCTTGATGAGTATTGTGCTGGTAGTCATAGTGAATCATCCTGGCCTGATTTTACCCTTGGAAACCGTCTCAGAACCACTTTTTGCCTGGCCATGGTTGTTTCCAATGGGCACGCTCTGTTGCCTTTTGTTAGCCATGGGTAGCGATTCATTGGGTCGTTATTGGGATAGATTAAAGATGAGTTGATGCTTTTTCGGTATCGCGGTCGCCGCAGGCGCCGTCCCGGTCGTCCGTATTAATCCGGGGCTACAGCGGGACCTCTAGTCTGCCTCTATGGTGAAATCAAAGTATCGGTTCGGATAGGGTTCAGGACGGAGTGTAAAGTGCCACCATTCCTTTGGATAGTTGATAAAGCCGTGTGTTTTTAGAATGCTGACTAGAAATTGTCTGTTTTTTTTAGCTTCTGCGCTCACCGATTTATTGTCTGTATGACTTAAATGATCAAAGCAATCATAATCAGAACCAAAATCAAGTTGTCCTGAAGATTGGGCTCGTTTGAAGTCCGATTGGCAGTGTTCGGGCCGTTCTCGCTCTATTTTATTGTCCCGAGCCATGGGCTCAGTGGGCAAAATCCTTCTGATAGCAAGGTCGACCGTCGAGCCTCTACTATGACCCGAGCGTTTCGCAATATAGCCGGCATCAAACAGCTTACGCTTGGCTACCCTGGGGTAGAATTCTGCTTTCCTATCTTTATGCTGCTGGCTGGCCCATTGTACAAAATCATTAACGGCGTGTTGGGGGCGATAACAATCAAAGATAACGAGGCCGAAGCCTGATTTGCCTAGAATTTGGTGCACTTTAACCAAGGCAATTGCCGCGGGCTCAGTCAGCCAGCAAGCGCTGATATCGTATCCATAGATAGGCCTGCCTATGAAATTGTGCGAGCTCGCGTAGCGCATTTCCAGGTGTATGGTTGGATCCAGGGCCAGGAGGTTGACAAAGTTAGCCGGACGCGGCTCACCGGCAGTAGCGTTACAGCATAGGGTCAGTAGGATACTGATCAATAGGCTGGCAACGCTGGATTTGTTCCAATTGCATGGCTTCAAGCTAGACTGCTTGGCGGTATTCTTAGGCGTATCTGGGCTAGAATTCATGCCCAGACATCAAGTCGCGATTCAAATTGACAATCCTGAGGCCAGTGTTGCCAGGTTCCGGATTGTCTTTGGGTTCTTCCTTTGTCTAACACCCGTCTACAGGTCTATTTTCATTTGTGTCTGCTGGTTTTTGGTATGGAAACAAAGTCGCCTGGTCTTCTCTCTGCATTGGCGAGCATGGCTTCTTGAATTTCTTCTACTTTTAGATGCGATGCATTCCACAGGGCAATATAGTCTAGGCCATCGGCGGTTGAATGATCCCGGGCATAGTTGATCATTTTTTTGCAGCCATAGACCGCCAGGGGTGCTTTCGACGCGATTTCAGTTGCAATCTCCATGACTGCCTTGAGCAGGCTTGCTTGGTCTTCGTAGACTTCATTGATTAAGCCCATCTGCTTTGCTTCGGTTGCAGCTACACGTCGCCCGGTGTAGGCCAACTCTCTTACATAGCCTTCGGGTATGAGTTTGACCAGGCGGGGGAAAGTGCCGACATCGGCGGTCATGCCAATATTGGTTTCAAAGATGGTTAGGAACGCATCCGCAGTTGCGTATCGTATGTCGCAGGATGTGACTAGGTCGACCCCACCACCAATACAACCTCCCTGGATAGCAGCCAGGACGGGCACCCTGGCTTGTTCAATGCAGGTGAATGATTCCTGCATGTGAAGGACATTGCTATAGAATGCTGACCCGGCCTGTATACGCTTGGTTTTTTCATCAGCCTCGGATACGGATTGGGCCACGCCTGCAAATGAAGATACATCGAGGCCGGACGAAAAATGAGGGCCTGTTGATGAGATGACAATGACCCTGGCATCACCTTCCTGATCAATTTTCCGGATGATTTCTGGTAATTCTTTCCAAAACTGCGGATTCATGCTGTTACGCTTTTCAGGTCGATTTAGTTGCACGTTGGCAATTTTGTTATTGATGGATACCTCAAAACATTCGTACATCTTTGATACCTCCATAAGTCTTTAGAATCAGGTTGATATTCGCCCTGATCAGTAGAGTTTGAATTCCAGAGCAGTAAATAGGCTGAACCCTGGGGAATTATAACCAAAAACCTCTTCGTATTGCTGGTCCAGCAAATTACTGATCTGCAGCTTCAGCCTGAGTCTTGAAGAGAGTGTATGTGCTACATCTAGACTGGTTAAGGCAAACTTTTCCAGGAGGACTCTTTGTTGGAAGGGTGGGTAGGGGGGATAGAAGTCATCCTGTTGCGTCCCTGTTATAATGTAACTCAGGCTTGATTGGGTTTTTTCTCCCCTATAACTGAGACTCATAGAGCCACTATGTCTTGGCCTCCTGATTTCCATTGCACCAGTTAGTTCCTGCGAGTCGAGATAAGTGTAACTGGCATTTAATACAATAGCCCCCGTTGGCACCCATCGCATGCTGAATTCAAAACCATCTCGGTTGGATTTGCCCTGCTCGTTGATGGCAGTGAAACTGTATTGTGCAGGGACATAAGAAAACCCATTGATTTCATTTTCCAGGCGATTGGAGAACAGATGCGCTTCAAGCGTTAGACTAAGGTCACGGAAGCGTTGACGTAATCCCACTTCATAAGAAAGAGCCTGTTCTGGCTTCAGGTCCGGATTACCAATAAATGAATTAAAGTAACCAAAACGTTCGGTAAAGGAAGGGTTCTTGATTGCGCGACCTGCGGCAAATGATATCTTGGTATCACCATTGTTGAGTAATCCGGCCAGAGTTAATCGCCAGCTCAAGCTTGATTGAAAATCTGAGTTATGTTCTGAACGGGCACTGAGGGAAAGCCCGAATTTGGTTCGACTGTAGTGGTACTCGCCGGCGACAGCCTGACTTAGCGTTGATAGGTTTTTGTTTGGGTTGCCAAACAGGCTTATCGGTCCCTGTTGCTCGAAGGTTTCTCTTTCTGTTTCGATTATTCCGGTGAAGCGATGGTTTTGCAGATAATACGATATTTGATAATCAAGATGCTGGCGTTGACCCTCTGACGCGGTGTCTGCTTCCGGCAGCGTGTAATTAGCATTGTCACTGGCATTCAAGCCGAGTCGCACATGTTGGCTTAGGTTGTGATTGTTATTATAGCTTAAGGTGATACCGCCATAGCTCTGCGTGCTCTTGGAACGAAAGGGTGCATCTACAGGTAGCCCGGTGTTGATAAAGTCAATATCATCGTATTCTGTTTCGCTACGGGTAGAGCGAAGGCTCATGGCCAGGTGATAGGTGTCATTGAGTTGCCTATTCAGCCCCGCTGATAGAGTGGTATTGCGGTAACCATCTTCCTCTGACCCGGTTCTTGATGCATTTTCGCCCTGGCTGCGGATTGACTCCAGTCCTAGAGAAGCTGCCGTGCCGTTAATATGTGTCCTGTTCGAGAAGCTAAATTGTTGAACGTCCTGCGAGCCCAGCCCTAGCTGCATGACGGCGTTGTCCTCCGTATGAGCCCGGTTTGTAATGATATGAATGACACCGGCAAGGCTGTCGCTTCCCCATATAGCGCTCTGCGGACCACGCACGACTTCTATTCTTTGAATTTGATTAGGTAATAAGTGAGCAAAGTTAAACTCACTTCCCTGGCTGACATCATTGGCTTCGATGCCATCGATCATCACCAGAACCTGATTCGCTTCGGCGCCGCGTATCCTAATCTGAGTTAGGCTTCCGGCGGGCCCAACCTGGCTCACGCTTAATCCAGGAATCGTTCTGAATAGCTCGGCTAGCGATAGCGGATTGTGATGCGCGATTTCTTCTTGGCTGATAATGCTGATGGCGCTGCCTGCCTTGTCAGAAATGACAGGCAAACGGGAAGCGGTGACGGTGACTTGTTCCAACGCTCTTAATTCAGGGGTTGTGCTGGCGTCGGGCCTGGCTGCTTGCGACAGGATGAGAGCGCAAAACATGATAAGAAAGTGGATTAGATGTGGAAGAAAAGGTACATGAGGCATAGTTGACTCCCGCTCCCGCCGAGCGATTGAAATGATGTTCTCGGCAGGATCTTGAAGTTCTCAGTGAGCGCCTGTCGACTTTATTTGGCTAAATTATCAAAGGCCGGTCTCCGGGCTTGCGAGTGGAGCATGACAGTCATGCTCGGGTCTCATCACCTTCCCATGATCATTCACAGTGGCTATCGATGAGGCGCCTCGCCTACCGTTGCGGGGGCAGCGCCGGCTTCAGAAGAAGACCTTCTACACCGGCTTCCCGTTTAATACTGTTATCCCTTAAAACAGGGGTTCAGTACACCTTGACGAAATAGACTCGGCAAGGTTAATCGCCTAGTGGTTGTCGGTCAATGAAAAACTCAGGATCTTCTCCTTAACAGGTTCAATTCCATGAGGTAAATCGGATTTTGTTGCTGGCTTGTTTCCTGTCAAAAGCCTAAATGAGTCACTTTTACCGATTGAATTAGCTGCTTCTCGCCCGAATAACGGGCGGAATTAGGGCGGTGTACGAGACCGGATTGGTTTCATACCGAGGATCTCACTGGTTTTTGTCGATGATCGTGGCTGAGGGTTGCTCTAGCAGATCGGTTTGGGTGCGCGGAGGTGGAGGTAAAGTGCCTCAAAAGGCATTTGGCTTCATTTCAACCATGGGCGAACTGGTGACTTGTGGTATCCTCACAGAATTTAGCCATTGACCTGTGCGTGGCTCATAGGGTCTGGTTGTGTAAGGTGAATAGGTTATTACCATTGTTTGTTTAAGACGGGGCTTTAAAGACAATCCGGCTCTCAGCGTGCAGAAGATAATTTGGCTTAGCGTTTCTAGCCCAAAGTGATCTTCCCCCCTTTAAATGCCAAGTGTTAATGCTCCAGAGGTGGACCACCATGCAGGAAATCCTTAACGGGGAATTGACTTCCCAGAGAATAAAAGCAGATACCATTGCCGGTATCACGGTGCTGTTCATCACCATTCCTCAGGTCATTGCTTATGCGTTTTTGGCTGGGATGCCTGCTCAGGCCGGCCTCTATGCTGCGCTCGTTGCATTGTGTCTCTATGCGATTCTGGGTAGTAGCAAAGTGTTGGCAGTAGGACCCACAGCGATAGTTGCGATGATGACGCTGCAGATAACCTCGACCTTCAGCGAGCCCGGAACGGCGGAATATGTCGCTGTTGCGACTAAGTTAGCGCTGTTAACGGGTGGGCTCCTATTGATTCTGAGGGCCATCCGTTTTGGTTATATTATCAGCCTGCTGAGTCATGCTGTGGTGGCCGGGTTTATTACTGCGGCCGCTGTATTGATTATTGGCAACCAGTTCCCTACTGCTTTGGGATTACAGGGCCTTAGGGAAATGAATTTGGCTGCCCAAATGATTCATCTTGGCCGTCAATTAGCCAATCTAAATACGGGCTCGCTCGGAATTTCTCTGGCTTCGGTCGTTTCCCTGGTGCTGTGTAAACTCTATTTGGCCAATGGATTGGCAGCGATGGGGCTTAGACCGGAAAATGCAGGGGTTGTTGCTAAGGCAGCGCCGATGATCATTGTCGTTCTGGCCATCGGTTCATCGGCTCATTTCAATTTTAATGTTAATTACGGAATTGAAATTGTCGGCGCCATTCCAACTGGACTGCCTGCGCTTGCATGGTTATTACCCAGCGTGGACGAAACGATTCAATTGTTGCCGGGTTCCTTTCTAATGGCGATGATTATTTTTTTGGAAAGTACCAGTATTGGCTCGGCAATGGCCAGTAAAAATAGGCAGCGTATTGAACCTAATCAGGAATTGCTCGCGCTGGGCGTTGCGAATGTAGGCGTTGCGGGCGTGGCCGGTTTCCCAGTGGCCGGTAGTTTTGCAAGAACAGCTGTTAATTTTGCCAGTGGGGCCGTTTCGCAACTGGCTTCATTGGTGACCGCGTTTTTCCTAGGTGTGACCTTGCTTTGGTTCTCTGAGTGGTTTTTTGCATTACCAACGGCGGTATTGAGTGCCATTGTGATTGTCTCTGCCGCGCAGCTGATCGATATTCCAAGAATACGGGAATTAGTCAGCTATTCCGGTTCGGACGCAGTTACCTTTACGGGTACTTTTTTAATGGTCATCGTGCTGGGAGTTGAAATTGGATTGCTATTCGGCGTTTCTCTATCTGTTGTGTTTTTATTGCGCAGGAATTCTCGTCCACATATTGTTGAAGTGGGGCGCTTATCCGGAACGGAGCATTTTCGTAATAGAGAGCGCTTTGAAGTTGAGATCTCAAGTAATTTAATGTTATTGAGAGTGGATGAAAGTCTTATTTTTGCTAATGCGCGGTATGTAGAGAGTTTTGTTTATGATCAACTCGTTGGCAGGAAAGAAGTGACTAACCTGGTTTTAATTTGTACTGCCACTAATTTTATAGATGTTACCGGCTTGCTCATGTTGGAAGATCTGAATGAGAATCTCCAAGATGCGAAGATAAAACTGCATTTGGCCGAGATCAAAGGGCCCGTCCTGCAACAATTGGAACATTCCGCCCTGATTCGAAATCTAACGGGAGACATGTTTTTAACAGCCGATTTGGCCATGAAGACCTTATCTGAATAGAAATAAGCCGGTTCATAAAATGTCGTCTTGGACGGGGTCAGGCTTCGAGGGGCTCAACTAGATAATCAATCAAGGATTCACCCTGAAAGGTGAATTTGCCTTTTAAAATTTCCCCATTCAGCGCTCTAGGTAACCAGTATCTATCATCTTCCCACATCTTGTTATAGGGAATCTTATCGATTGGATACCACACGGGGATGGCCTCTTCGGTTTCCCTGGGAACCCCACTGAAATGGGTCGCGATGTAAGCAAATGCGTGAATTCGAGGAAAGTCATAGGCATGAAATAATAACTCTGCTGCAAACTTTACCCCTCTGGGTGTGATCAATAGCTCTTCTTGGGTCTCTCGTACAGCACACTCAAGTGGCGTCTCACCAGGGTCTATCTTTCCGCCAGGTCCATTGATATTGCCCGCTCCCAGTCCTCGTTTTTTCTCGATTAACAGCACGTGATTGTTTTGAACAACAAATAAAAGAG
Organism: uncultured Pseudomonadales bacterium; assembly: GCA_964524295.1. Taxonomy (GTDB): domain Bacteria; phylum Pseudomonadota; class Gammaproteobacteria; order Pseudomonadales; family Azotimanducaceae; genus UBA9926. The sequence continues at coordinate 11,785 of CAZGCW010000045.1, read as the reverse complement.
TCGCAGTCTGTTCGGGTTGCCACTGGTGCCAATCAATTTCTGAAATGCTGGTTATTTGTTTTGTCATTTCTGCCTTTTTGATTGAGACTAATCTTGCTTTTTTATTCTGTTGCCTAGATAAACTGGATTGTTTATCCACAAGTTTTCTTGTGCTAGGTTACTTGTTGATCAGCATACCTTACCTTGGCTTGTCATCCTTAAGTTTAGCTGAACTGACAGATTGGTTTTAGCGCAACATAACGCGATGAATTATCTTTATCCCAGAAAAGACAACCTCAACTATTTTAGTGTCATGTCTTGAAAATAACCAAATCAGCCCTACATTAGTAATAGGAGCCTATAATTTCACATGAATTGTTCGCTATTGATGGTGTTTAGAGTGTGTCGGTACTTAGATATTACCGTGATTAAGATATTTACGATTAAAGGATAGTTTAGCATGACTACCATATCAGAAAGCGCTGTATACCCGATGGTACCGGGTAATAATTTACAAGCCTACCTTGATTCGGTTCAACAGATTCCGGTTCTGAGTCGTGAACGCGAACAGGAATTGTTCTACCGATTTCAGAGTGATCATGATCTCGAAGCGGCCAGAACGATTGTGATGGCTCATTTGCGCTATGTTGTCTATGTGGCAAAAGGCTATGTCGGTTATGGGCTACCTCTCGAGGATCTGATCCAGCAGGGCAATGTGGGGCTTATGAGATCGGTGAAAAAATTTGATACGGATAAAGAGGTGCGTTTAATTACCTTTGCTATTCACTGGATCAAGGCAGAAATACACGATTATGTGCTGAAGAACTGGAAATTGGTAAAAGTAGCGACAACCAAGGCGCAGAGGAAGTTATTTTTCAATCTTCGCAAGAGTAAGGAAAAATTAGGTTGGATGAATCATCAGGAAACTCAGCAGTTAGCATCACAACTGAGTGTGTCTGCCGAGGATGTGGTGGAGATGGAAGCAAGATTAGGTCTTACAGACAGAAGTTTTCATGCTGAGTCAGAAGAAGACTATGGAGCACCAGAGACTTTTCTAAGCGTGGAGGATGCGGACGATCCGGCCGTGCAGGTAGAACAAAGTGAATTAGAGTGCACCCAAGCGACTTCCATGCATTCAGCATTAACCGCTTTGGATCCTCGATCTAGGGATATTGTTGAGAGTCGGTGGCTGCAGGAAGAAAAGGCCGGCCTGAAAGAGTTAGCCGCACGTTACTCCATCTCAATGGAACGCGTTCGTCAGATAGAAGCGGCTGCATTCAAGAAAATGCAACCATTTCTGAGGTAGCTGTTTGATATTACTTCCCCTGGCGACCGGCTCGATATATTGTAGGGTCAGATACCGGAAAGGGAAGATGTTATGTCAGAGGAAACCATTACGACTGATCTTGAGTATGTCGATGGTAAGCAAGTGGTAGCGGACCTGAATCGTTTGCTGAGACTAAGAACCACACCGATTGGTATGAAAATGTTTTCTGATAGGGCCGAAATGGAGGCTATCCCTAGAATTCGAAGACCGCGTAATGTCCATACCACAGATCAGATTGTAGGCCAGGCGAGTCGTAATGGCTGGACCGTAGGAATTACCATGGATGATCTGGTCGGAGCTCAATGTGGAACTGTGATTGGTCTCTCTCCGCGCGATGAGTCCTGGTTATCAGGAGATAGAATGGCTGGGGTATGGTATTCCAACCAGGAAGAAGCCGCAGTCCATCAAGCAGCCATGGATGTCCTTGAATTTGGTCAGTTTGAAGCAATGGCCGTTTCTCCATTAGCATCGGGTCGGCTGGACCCTCCGGATATCTGTCTTATCTATGCAACCCCTGCGCAGATGATTTTATTCATCAATGGGCTACAGTGGACAGGCTATAAAAAGCTGGATTGGGGTTGTGTCGGTGAATCAGCCTGTGCTGACTCCTGGGGTCGAGCATTAAAAACAGGCGAACCCAGCCTTTCGATTCCCTGCTTTGCCGAACGGCGATATGGGGGCGTTATGGAAGACGAATTATTGATGGCGATTCCACCCGCATTTTTACCCAAGGTGATTGCTGGTCTGGAAGCCTTGTCAGGTAATGGCCTGCGTTACCCGATTCCGCAGTACGGGGTGAATAATGATGTTCGAGCTGGAATGGGTATCAGTTATAGTTAGTCGATCAGGGGTGCGAAGCCAGTTATGCCACATTGAAATGGGCTTATTATGAAATGCTTTTGGGTGTTTTTAAGTGTCATTCTGGGTTCAGAATTGATCCTGGCTGAATGGGTTTCAGTATGAATGAAAATCTGAATTGCTGGAATTGTAATGAACCGGTTGAAGTTACATCCCGACGTCTAAGTCGCCACCTTACCTGTACCCAATGCTTTGAGTTTTTGCACTGCTGCAAGATGTGTCGCTTTTTTAGTGCTGAGGCCGCTGGCCAATGCAATCATGACTTGGCAGACCCTCCCTCAGAGAAAGCAAATGCCAATTTCTGCGAGTATTTTAGTCCCAGCCATCGGCAAGGAAACAATTCAAGGAGGCAGCACCAGTTGGCAAGCCAATCATTAGATGAGCTTTTTGGTGATGCGGCTCAATCACCCCTCGAAAGTAAGCCGGTAGAAGATATTGATTCCAGGTTATCCAACCTGTTCGACGATGATTGAAACCACATTGTACTCTTTCAGGGGAACTTGAACTGTGTCGGTCGATGATGAGAATCGGTGGATCTTAGCTCCAGGTATCGGGATAGTATGTCGGGATGTCTTTAGGGTAGAGATGCCGTATTTGAATGCGTGCATTGGATTCGATTACCAATTTGAACTTGCATCAGGCTCTTGGGTATCAGGTGGTGCATTATGATGGGCGCCCTAGACGACCCCGTTGGATTTGAGATCAGCATAATCGGATTCACTATAACCTAATGTTGATAGAATTTGCTGGGTATCCGCACTGAGCAAGGGTGGAGCTGCGTTAACCCTGGGTCCATCAGGTGAAGCCATATAGCCGGCTTTGACCACCTTGATTTCTGTATTTGGCTGGTTGGGTGAGGCGATACTGGCAAATACTTCTCGGTGTTCCAATTGCGGGTCAGCAATGACCTGAGGAACATTTTTGATTTCAGCTACGGGAATCCCTCGCTTGGCAAGGTCATCCATCCAATCTAGGGTGGTTTTTTGCTTGAGTTTTTCGGTCAGGTAATCATGAACCTGGTTTGCATTTTTGGCTCGAACATTGGGGTTAGCGAATTCCGGCTTTTTTAGGTCTTCGCTTCCTCCGAGTGCATCGAATAACTTTTCGACCTGGTTTTGTCTCAGGGCTGTGATCTGTATAAAGCCGTCTTTGGTTGCAAAGACGTTGGCAGTGGGTTGGCCAGTCGGTGATACATTTCCCATCAAGCCCAGTTGCCTTCCTTGATTTAGATAATTACTGAATTGGGCCGCTTGCACGACTATGGCGGTATCTAGCATAGCAACATCGATGCATTGTCCTTGGCCAGTCTTTGCTTTCCTATGAAGTGAGGCTGAAATTGAGAAAGCCGCATTGAGTGCGGTGGACATATCCACGGGCATAAATCCGGTGCGGGTAGGTCCAGTTTCCTCATGGCCATTCTGACTCATCATGCCGGATGCAGCCTGAATCGCGCCGTCGTAGGCTCCCTCGCCAGCTTTAGGTCCCTGTTGGCCATAGCCTGTAATTGAACAGTAGATCAGGTCCGGTTTTAATTCCTTAAGGGTACTGTAGTCCAGTCCTAATTTGGTCATAGTGCCGGCTTTAAAATTCTCGATTATGACGTCGGTATTGAGGACTAATTTTTTGACAATCTCTTTAGCCTGATCTGATTTTAAATTCAGGGTTAGGCTTTTTTTGTTAAGGTTCATTGCCAAAAAGGCGGGCGACAGGGCTTTTTCATCCTCAGCACTCATTAGGTTGCGCGTTTGGTCACCCGTATCGGGTTGCTCTATCTTGATGACCTCTGCGCCAAGCAATGCCAATTGCATTGCGGCAAATGGCCCTGCAAATACCTGCGTAAAATCGAGAATGGTTATTCCTTCAAAAGCCTGGCTCATGATAAGTCCTTCCAGCATTTGTTTAAAAAGAGGTTTCTATGATGGCCCCGAAAAGCCTCGAGGCAATTCTTCCACAAAATTAACACTTCAGGGAGCTTTTATAAAAGAATTTAAGTTTAGGGTGTTGACCGGGGGTCAACAGAATACAAATTGCAGTTGCCCTAATAAAGAGGGATTGATCATGCGAGCACCATCTTACTCGACATCCATTTTGATCTTTGACTTGCCTTGTCAAAGTCCAGGCTCGTGACCACCGCTTATCTGGAATTCCAAGGGTTTCGGGGGGATGGGTAGACTGAATGGTTCATAGCCGAGAGTGGGTTCTTCGCCTTCTGGGATAGGCAGGGATAATCTGGGTTAGAGATAGAGAAGTCAGGGTTAGAGATAGAGAAGTCAGGGTTAGGCGCCATTCAGATTTTGAGCGCGCCATAATGTGCGCCACTGAGTCCAACCAAATCCTATAATAACGAGGTAGATACAAAAAAGTAATGCGGTGAAGTACAAATCCCGGTCGATATATAGGTAAATGGAAACCGTATCGATGATGAACCAATAGATCCAGTTTTCCAGAATTTTTTGGGTCACCATATAGGTTGCAAGCACGCTTGACACCGTGGTGAAAGCATCAATATAGGGTAATCGTGCATCGGTCTGGGTAAGAAGGCTAGCGGCAACATAGGATGCCGTAAGAATGAGGGCAAGGTTGATCAGGTGTTGTCTCAATGGCCATGTTTTGATCTTTAGCGGCGGAGCGTGGCCCTGTGGCCGCCATTGCTGCCAGCCATAAATAGCCATGCCAGCATAATAAATCTGCAGGAGGCTCTCCATATATAATTGAACATCGAAGAAAACATATAAATAGATCAAGCTAGACAGGAATGCAGCGGGCCAACAGGCTAGCCTTTGTTTGACGGCTAACAGAAGATAGCTGATGGCAAGTATTACTGCGACCAACTCGATTAATGAACTTGATGTGGCCTGGTTTAACAGTGACTGCCAGGAGAGGGTCATGGGAAATACTCAAAAGTCACTCCGGCGATGCGGGGTTCCCCGAATTGAAAATAAGGTTCTGTTACATAAAATTTCCTGGGATCGTTTCCAAAACTGCCGAAACCGCGTGTATAAGTCGTTTGGTTGGTCAGGTTTCGGCACCACAGGCTTAGCTTAAACCGCTCGCTTTCCATGCCTACCCGCCCGTTGACCAAAATGAAGGTTCGACTGCGCGTGTTGTGACGGTCGGAAAAGTAATAATCTGCCTTGGAATCAATTGAGATACCGGCAAACCAGTTTTCTGCTGCATAGTCCAGGGTCATGCTTGCCATAGAACGAGGGGCCTGAGCTTGCTCTCGCCCACTGAGGTCTTCACCGAATTCGTTAATGAATTGGTCAAATCGTGTTGTCAGAAGCCCCGCTGATAAGCCGGTCTGCCAGCGCGAGTTAATGAGCCATTGAGCTTCCAATTCAATCCCTTTATTGGTGCCTTCAGCGGCATTACCAAGAAATTCAATGAATTCCGTGCTGCCATCCGGGCGTAGCCTCAATAGAGAACTCTTAACCTGTTGGTCTTGGCGCTGGGCGTAGAATATGGCTGAGCGTAATTGCAGTTGGTTATTGGCAAAGCTTCCTTTGAAACCCAATTCAGCTTCAAGCAGGGTTTCTGATTGGAACTCCCTGAGGTCCTCGTCTAGAGATCCATCAGTGTTAAATCCGCCTGCTTTGAACCCTTTAGCAATACTGAAATAGGACATGCCTTCTTGGCTCAGTTGAAACTGTAGTGCCAGCCTGCCGCCCCACAAGGTGTCCTGGGGATCATATTCAAGAAGTGCATTGTCGGTATATTGACTGTTTCTGTGTTCTATCCTGAGGCCCGTGATGACTGCCAATCTGTTACTCAACGTGGTTTCCAGTTCGCCATAAAGAGCGACTGATTCAATCTCATGAGTACTCCGGTAATCATCTACAGCGAAAGTATACTGACGCTCTAGGAAGGTTTTCCGGCGCTGGAGGTATAGCCCGATTATCCAGGTTGTAGAGTCGGCCAGGATTTTGCTCGTTTCATTTGATAACAGTCTCAGTTCCAGGCTGAGGTTGTCGCGCTTTCGGAAGTAGTGATCAGTAGAGCTATAGGCCCAGGGGTGGATGTCCGGGAAGCTCCAGTCTTCGTCATAGCCGTAGCCAATATCTGAACGACTAACATTGCCGATTGCTGCCAAGGTTAGATTAGATAATTCAAAGTGCCCCTGAATACCAATCGCATTGCTGCGTTGACGGTCAAAACCAGGTTCATCAGACAAGGTGGTTCGAATATTGTCCAGTGAAAAGGCATCGTAACCGTTGTCAATATCCGAGTGAAGAACGTTGAACAGCAGGTTACTTTGCTCATTTAGCTCAATTCGCAGTTTTGTTCGGAGCAGCCATTCATCCTGGCTATTCGTGTCATCCTTGTTGAGATAGCCGTTGCTATAGTAGCCATCGCTTTGGTGTTTGGAGATAACCGTTCTACTACTCACCCGATTGTTTATGGGTAGGTTTAGCATTGCAGAAATAGACCTGGTGTTGTACTCAGCCGCGCTGAGCGCAAGTTTCATGTCATAAACTGGGCTGGGGTCGTAACTTTTTAGATTGATCAGTCCGGCGAGTCCATTTGCACCATACCGGGTGCCTCTGGGTCCCCGTAAAACCTCAATCTGCTCAATGTCTGTCAAACCCGCTATGCTGGCTGCACCGCTGAAATCGACCTGGTCAATTAGGACACCCACAGAAGAATTAACAGGTTCAACGAATTGACTTCGTTCACCAATACCGCGAATTTGGAAAAAGCGAGGTCGATTAGAGCCCATGGAATAATTGAGGTTAGGGATCGCGTTGAGTACTTCTTCCAGATGTTGGCTATTGCGATTAGATATTGCTGCTGCGCTGATGACGGTAATACTGGTGATCGTGTCGATTTCCTGGCGATTACGAAAGTCTGCACTGACCTTCACTTCCGGTAGTTCCATTGGCACCTGTGTGCTCTCAGGAGGCTCTGCAAAGGCACAGGCGGAACCTAGCAGGATGGGTAATAATCGACCTGAAATCGGAAGCACATTTTTTGAGTCGATTTTCGAGCGGGACGAATTCTTTTTATCGAGGGTTTTAATGGGCGCAGCGATCGACTGGTAAACTAGTCTAGTATAGGTGTGTAGCTGGAATGTGGCCCTAAGAACAGAATTGATCTGCGTGTTAGGCTGGGGGATCATCATTAAATTGCTGGGTTTTAGTTGAAAACGCATATCAGCCTCCGTGAGATGACTAACGGCATCGGAGTGACCTTACGATTTGGAGGGATTACGTTCATCAATCTTTTCCTACGCCGGTATTATCCGGATCAGGTTCCAGGGTTTGCTATCAGGTAGCATCTCAGGTCCATTGACCACCCCTAAGTTGGTAGAGAATTATATCGTGGTATTGCTGATTATGTAAGGTGCTCCGATTCCCAGCCGAAGTTCAGGCGGTTTCCCACCGGGTCTTCGATGCAAAAATCGGTGAGTCCATATTGGGAGTCTTCGATGGGGCGAATGATCTTTATGCCTTGGCTTTTGCAGTGCTCATAAAGTGATTTTGTATCGGCAGTAAAAAAATAGGCATCTGATTCAATGGCTTCTCTTGACTCGGGATGAGGCTTCCGTCTCCTGATTTGGATGTGAATTTCGATATCATCTCGCTTGAGCACGGCGTAAACCGGGATGTTGTCCCCTGCCATGAAGATGCCCCCCGGACAGGTAAAATGTAGATTGTCGCAATACCATTGGACACTTTCGGGAACATTTTCAGCGCCCAGTACGGGTGCGACCTGCGCCTTCATTGCGGTCATGAGTCATTTTCCTATGTTCTGTTTATTTCAGTAAGGGCAGAGGCTGACCGTTAATCGATACCCTTGTTTGTTTATAGTTTACCAGGACGACACTAAACCGTGGCGGTCATCCTTGCAGATATCAATTCCTTAAAGGGTTCCTGTTTGCTCGGTTGACTATGATCAACCGAACTTGGTGAGATTTTTTCATGCTGCAATTGGGTCAATTTCTGGCTCCGTTTTCCAGGCAGGATTCGCTTGTTGGAATGCGTAAGCTAGTTGCAAAACGGCCCTATCTTGCTGCGGGCCACCAATAATCTGCAGACCCACCGGCAATCCCTGTTGGGTGAACCCGCACGGGATAGAAATCACGGGCAAACCCAGCGGTGAAAGATAGTAGCAGGATTTCATCCAGTCTATGTAGGTTTGCATTTTTACACCCTCTATGTCTTTTACATATTCTTCATTGATTGAAAAAGGCACGACTTGGACCACCGGCAGCAACAGGAATTCGTAATGGCGGAATAACTCGGAAAATCGGCTGAATAATTGTGTGCGGGCTTTTTCTGCTGCACCGATATCTTTGCCAGTGAGTGCGAGTCCGGCTTCGGCATTCCAGATAATGCTGTCCTTATAAGCGTCGCGGTTTTTCGTAATATCCTCTCCGAATCGCATAGCAAAAGACCAAGCCCTTAGGGTTTTAAAAGCGAGATCTGCGCCACTAAAATCGGGACAGTGGTTATCAATATGGCAACCTATATCAGACAGGGGTTGAACGGCCTTACTAATGATGTCTTTTACCTCAGACTGGATTGGAATCTGGCCGTTAAAATCTGCGCTGAAAGCCACCCTGACGTTTTTGAAATCTCTGTCCAGAGGTTTCAAAAAAGTATTACCTGATTCTTGAATGGAAAGGGGTGCTCTTGTGTCCGGTCCAGCTATAGCGGCCAGTAACAGGGCGCAGTCTTCGACTGTTCTTGCCATGGGGCCACTGGTAGGAAGATTGAACCAACCTGCTTCTGAGGGGGCGTTTGGAACCCGCCCTGCTGAAGGACGTAAACCGACAACATTACAAAAACTAGCGGGATTTCTAAGCGACCCTCCCATGTCGCTGCCATCACACAGGGGTAGCATCCTTGCTGCCAGGCATACAGCGGCACCACCGGAACTGCCACCACAGGTTTTGGTAAGGTCGAAGGGGTTTTTTGTTGAGCCGAATACTTCATTAAAGGTCTGTGATCCTGCGCCCCATTCGGGTGTATTTGTCTTGCCGACTGAAATAGCACCCGCATCCTGCATTCTTTGCACAATCAAGGCATTTTCATCAGGAATAAAGTTCGCATATAGCTTCGAACCATAGGTTGTTCGAATTCCCCTGGTAAGGGCTAGGTCTTTGTGGGCAATGGGCAGGCCGCCTAGTATACCAATGTCTTCACCCTGGCGAAGTTGTTGGTCTATTGTTGCAGCTTGGGCAATGGCGGTTTCTTCGGCCAATGTAACGATAGCATTAACATGTGGGTTAATACTCTCGATTCTTGCTAGGTGTGCATGAAGGATTTCAGTTGCAGACACCTCCCGGCTAATAATCAGCTTGCGTAGTTGGGTCGCCGTTTGTTGGAACAATTGCGTTGCGCTCAATGAAAACCTCAGTCCTTCAAAATGTGAGGTGTTTAGTATAGTCGTTTTTAACCAGTAACCCATATTCCCATGGGATTCGTCTGTCCTGAGATTATTTGTTTGATGGGTCGAAGTCGCCGCGTTGTAGCAGGGATGGTGGGCGGTAAAACGGATCTAGGGGTCGTGCTGTTTATTGCCGAATGGGTTCGCTATAAATCAGATAAAACGGCAGCGTTGATGTAGTTCACTTAACGTCCTCGCCAACCTCTGGAAATCACGATAAGCGGCTATTATTTTCGTTCACCTGGATGGGGTGGTCTGTGCTGATCCAAATGAAGAGCACTAAGCTGATGAGGGTTAAGATGGCGGAAAGGAGGAAAGGGGCGCCGGGAAAATAAAATGCGGCGTTAGCCTGGGAAAAGTGATAAAAAGTTTGGGTCATCAAAGGGGGGGCGATTATCGCAGCCAGGCTCATTAGACTAGCAAGGCCACCTTGGAGTTCGCCCTGGCGATTTTTATCGACCTTAGCCGAGGCCAAGCCATTCAGGGCAGGGCCTGCGAGGGCACCCAATGCACCTGGAATCATGGCGATATAGATCATCCAGCTTTCGATCGCACCGGCATAACCCAGGAAAGCGATACTGGTGCAACCCATACCTAAGATTCCCGCACCCCTGAGACCTATTCTAGAGAGGACTACTTTGATCAGTAATCCCTGGACAAGAGCCATTAGGAGTCCAATGAACCCCATGGAATAGCCAATTTCGCGAGCGCTCCAGGAAAAGCGATGCATGGTGAAATAGCTCCAGATGGACGGTAAAACGTGGTGCCCGAGTTGATAAATGAAGATAACGCAAAGGAGGCCCGTTATCATTTTGTATCGACTCAGTCTAATCAGGGTGCTAACAGGATTTGCCGTCCGCCATGTGAAAGCGCGCTGGTTTTGCTGGTTCAGAGATTCTGGCAGGAGCAACAATCCCAGTAATAAATTCACTCCCAGCAAAGCACCCGCAACGAAAAAAGGGAGTCTGATTCCAAAGTCTCCAATCAGCCCGCCAATAACAGGTCCGATTACGAAACCAAGACCGAAAGCAGCACCGATAATTCCAAAGTATTGAGCTCGTTTTTCCGGTTTTGTAGTATCCGCAATGTAGGCGTTACAGGTGCTCAGGGTTGCCGAACCCATCCCTGTCAAGATTCTGCCAATAATTAGGACGGTAAGGGTTTCTGCCAGGCCCATCAGTACATAGTTGATGCTGGCGACGGCAAGAGAAACAAGCAGTACCGGCCTACGACCGATGGCGTCTGAAAGGTTACCTAGCAGGGGAGAAACAACGAACTGGATTACGGCATAAATGACCATTAACCAGCCGCCTATCTGTGCAGCGCTGGATAGATCTCCACCTTCGATATCCATCAGTAATTCGGGTAATACTGGTAGCATGATACCGAAGCCAATGGAATCCATAAGTGCAGTAGCAAAGACAATAATCAGCGCTGCAGCACCCGGGCTACTTGAATCAGTTGTTTCTGTTATCGGCCTTAGCATGGGTCTGGATGGTGGTGTCGCTCGTTAGAGTTACAAGCCCAGCTGGTCGGCAGTATGCAAAAGTGGCAGCAACAATTTAACGGTAGCAGCATCGACCATTACGCCATTAACCTCAATGGCTCCCTGGCCTTGCTGAACTGCTTTTTCATACGCTGCAAGCTGGTGTCGAGCCTTCGCAATCGCCTCATCTGATGGGGTGAAACTAGTTGTAATGCCCTCTATCTGCTTGGGATGAATAGCCCATTTACCTGCCATGCCCATGGTCTTAATGGCCATGCAGTCGTTTATGAGCGCTTGATTATCGTTAAAATCGGCCAAGGGTCCATCGATGGGAGACAAATTGTTTGCCCTGGCGGCGATGGTTATGCGGTAGCGAGGATAGTGCCACAGATCACCCTGATAATGCTTGCCTGACTCACCTATGGTTTCAAGGTCCATTTGCTGGCTGGCTGCATAGTCACCCATGCCAAATATTAAGCTCTCCAGCCGATGGCTGGATGCCGCAATTTCTTCTACGCGCATCATCCCTTCAACGTCCTCTATGAGCGCTTCTATTCCAATCGAGTGGTTCGAGGATTGGTTTCGTTCAATCTGATTTAGGAGTGTTTCAAGGAACTGAATATCAGTGGCCCGTTGGGTTTTAGGCAAGATCAAGGTGTCGGGAACCCTGTCTGCTGATGCAAGCGCTATGATGTCTGCGTAACAGTGCTCTGACATGATATCGTTGATTCGTACCGCCACTGATC
>CAZGCW010000044.1:0-21383 GCA_964524295.1 uncultured Pseudomonadales bacterium | reverse complement strand
GCGCCCAAGGATGAACCCACCAAGGCACCCTTACCCTTTGAACAGCATGTGACCCGTTTAGGTGGCTATCACACGACACTGTGTGAAGTGAACTGGCACGGTGATATCGTCTGGGAATATGAGAATCGGAGCCAGCACCATGATTTCTTTCGATTAGCTAATGGTAATACCATGGTGCCGGAATGGGTTGAGCTCCCCGAGAATCTACACAGAGAAGTACGGGGTGGCTACAAGATGCCGAGAGAGAGGCTGCCTCGCTTGCTAGGAGATGACCTCGTCGAGGTTGATAAAGAAGGCAAAGAAGTCCGGCGCATCAATACCTGGAAGCTACTAGACCCGGTTAAGGATCCCATATCCCCCACCACCCGTCGATGGGAATGGACCCATGTCAACGGGATTGATGTTAATGATAAAGGTGAAATCGTTTTTTCAGCGCGAAATACAGATCGTGTTGCCATCATCAATGCCGCAGCAACTGAAATAATCTGGAAATTCAGTCGCAGCCATGGCCAACACAATCCAACCTGGGTTGACGACAATATCCAGATTTTTGACAATGGAGATACCTCTTCTTCGCGGGTAATCGAAGTCGATCCAGAAAATGACGAAATTGTCTGGACCTATCACGGCGTACCCTTCCAGCAGTTTTATAGTGGACATATTTCCGGCGCATCACGACTGGCATCCGGTAATACACTGATATGTGAAGGCACCAGTGGTCGGATTTTTGAAGTTAATAAAGCCAGGGATGTGGTCTGGGAATGGATTAACCCTTTCGTCAATAACAACAAACGCGGCGAAGCCACGGTCAGTATTTATCGAGCGCATCGATATTCAGTAGAACACCCGGCTTTAATAGACAAGGATTTAGACCCCGGACAACACGCCAACTTGAATCGGCTCAATGGTTTAAGATAAAGGTGACCATAAATACGAGGTGAGTGGCATGACTGCATACAATCCATTCCAAAGGGGGCCGCATCCAGTGGGTACGCGTCAATTCGAATGGACTGATACCCACAGAGGCTGCAGTATGCCTGTTGATGTATGGTATCCAGCGGCTTCAGAATATCAAGGTCAGGACCTTGACCCTGCTATGCAGGACCAATTCGAGATGGTCCCCGGGTTAGGTGCATCAAGTCAATCAGCGGTAAAAGATGCCCGCGCAAGAAACGATGCAAGCCCTCTTATTATCTTCTCCCACGGCTATGGTGGAGAAAGACGCCAGTCCACTTTTTTCTGTTGTCATCTAGCGAGTCATGGCTACGTCGTAGCAGCAATGGATCACGTCGGCAATACTACGACTAATCTAATCTCCGGTGAAGCTGCTGCCGGCGATCCCGATGTAACACAGCGCTTTATTGACAGTAGACCTGCTGATGCCAGCTTCGTGCTCGATGAAATGCTAGCCGGAAAATCAGGGCTGAGCTTAATAGAAGATCAGGTAGGAATGTCTGGCCACAGTTTTGGCGGCTGGACCACCCTGAAAACACTTGAAACAGACCCTCGAATAAAAGCGGCTCTGCCTCTGGCCCCCGCTGGCGGCGGCACAGCCATGGATCCAGACAATGCCATGGCCACATCCTTAAGCTTTAGCTGGCCAAGGCAAGTACCGGTACTTTATCTGGTCGCGGAATTTGATTCGATTCTGCCCCTTGAAGGGATGCAGGATCTTTACAATCGAAACCCAGAACCAAAAACAACTGTTGTTCTGTCCAATGCCGACCACTTCCATTTCAACGACAACATTGCTGAATCCCACGATGGGTTCAAAATGATATTGGCGGGAGTGGCTACAACCATGGATGAACAAGAGCGGAGACCCCTGCAGGAAATGCTGGCCAAGATGAAACCGTCCTCAGAACTGGCTAACGCTAAGCATGCCTATGACTTCGTTAACGGTTTAGGATTAGCGCACTTTGACGCTGAACTAAAAAGCCTTAAGCAGGCAGGCCACTTTCTAAGCAATAATCTGGTTCTAACCCTGGCTGAACGCTCTATTACCGTATTCACGCTCTCTGCAGGGACAATTCAGCACTAGGCATACCCATACCAAGCAGGTACAGTGGCCAGAGGCGATTTCGGTCAATCATTGTCTTTTATTTTATCACAGGGACCGTCCATGCAGTTCATAACCGAACCGGCGCGAGAAACACCCGTTATCCTATCAACTGAGGTTCTAGTGGTTGGCAGCGGACCCGCTGGCCTGGCAGCTGCCATCGCTTCTGCTCGAGCGGGGGCTGAAACAACCCTGCTGGAACGCTATGGATGTTTCGGTGGCAACATTACCCAGGTCGGTGTGGAAGGGTTCGCCTGGTATCGCCATGAACAGACAGTTGATTGTGAAGGCATTGGCATTGAATTTGAGCAACGGGCTAAAGCCATGGGCGCAGCCATGCCCGAACCCCAATCCGATAGCCATTCGCTGGATGGTGAAGCCTTCAAATATGTCGCTGACCAATTAGTGCTTGAAGCCGGAATCAGACCGATGCTGCATCGAAGCGTCGTGGCTGCCATCGTCAACAAAGCTATTATCGAGGGTGTCATTGTCGAAGGGAAATCCGGCCGCGAAGCCATATTAGCGCGCAGGATAATCGATGCCACCGGCGATGCTGACGTCGCCACAATGGCAGGCGCCGCTGTCCGCAAGACGCCAATAGAACAGATGATGGCCGCGTCCGTCATGTTTTCCATGACCGGTGTTGATAAAACCCGCTTTATTGAGGGCGTTAAAGCTGACCCACAAACCTACGCTGATTGGGCCGGAGGTGAGTGGACCATTGAGACCTCCGGCAAGGAGGACAAGATGTTTTCACCCTTCTTGAGAAAACCTTTTCAGAAAGCCATAGAAGCAGGCCATATCCCTGAAAACCTCAATACCATCTGTGGTACCTGGGGAACGGCATCCGACCAGGGTGACTTAACCTATTTAAATCTCGTCCATCTTGCTGGCATCGATGGCACCAACGCAGACCACCTGACTGCAGGTGAAATACAGGGCCGCAAACAAGCCATGATGGCGGTCGATGCGTTACGTCGATATTCGCCTGGTTGTGAAGATGCCAAACTGCGCAACTTCGGTATGACACTGGGCATCAGAGATACTCGCAAGATTGACGCTCAATACAACATGACAGCGACGGATGTACGCGAACAGGGACGGTTTGACGACAGTATTGGCATATTCCCGGAGTTTATCGATGGCTATGGCATTCTTATCCTGCCTACTACAGGTCGGTACTTCCAACTACCCTACCGGGCCATGTTACCGAAAGGCATACATAATCTACTGGTAACAGGGAGAAGTACCGGCGGAGACCGGGACTCCCATGCAGCCATACGCAATATGATGTGCTGCGCGGTCAATGGCCAGGGCGCGGGTGTCGCGGCCGCCGTATCATTGCAAACTGACAGTACCTTCTGTGACGTGAGTATGGCAAAAATTCAACTGGAACTGAGCAAGCAAGGTGCACGCATCAGCTGAACAAAGCCCATACTCAGTCGAGTCGCATTCCAACTCTCGAAATGGGAGTGCTCGCGCCAAAAGACCTGCACTATAGGGATTTCTGCGCACTTCCCGGAAACCAATAGGCCAGATATTCAGCATACATGACATAGCCCTCCTGTCCCTCCACCTCGACTTGATGACAGGTTTTCAATAATCGTTGCCCATCACCCTTATCCGTGGCCGCAAGCAGGCTAACGTGCGAACGCAGATTCACACCCGCCCCAATGATAACGGGTTGAAGTATTCGTACCTTGTCCAAGCCATAATTGAGAGAATGCGACGCATCTTGAGGTCTTGATACGGCATCTTCAAAAAAATGAGACAACAATGAGACCATATGGAAGCCATGAATCAAGGTTCCACCATAGGGCCCTTGCTGTGCTGATGCAGGGTCACAGTGCCCTGGTTTACGCCACCTTGATACCTCTCCGAAAATATTAACTTGTACCTGATCAATCGATACCCATTGACTGACTCCCAAACTGGTACCAATGAATTCTTCGGCATTCGCTAACAGAAATGGTTTACTCACCGTCATTTTTACACCCCAAGGTCACCTGGAACAATTCAGAGAAAACCACAAAGCCCAAGCCTATTTCAAGCGAATATTAGCCATTACCCTAGATTGAATTGACGTCTGGTCACTTTCGCAGGGTCAGGCAATTGTAATTTCTGATTTCAAGTCTACACTGAAATATAATCTTCGAACCCGTTAAGGAAACCCATTCATGTCAAATACCCTGAGTACTCGAGACTTCGCCAGCCAGGTTTCACAAAGCATCACCGGCGGGCTCAATTGCGCTCTAACATTGCTTGGTGACCAACTCGGGCTTTACAGACAACTTGCTGAATCTGGCGCCATGAACAGCAACCAACTGGCACAACAGACTCAGCTCAGCGAACGCTGGGTAAGGGAATGGTTGTACCAGCAAGCCTGCATTGGCCAGATTGAATACCTTAAGGCCAGCGATGAATTCTATCTGTCTGAACCGGCCAAAAAGGTTCTGGCAGATACTGACCACCCGGCCTATCTGGGCGGCATGTTCCAATCTGTTGTTTCCATTTACGATACGGTTCACCATCTACCTGACTGTTTCCGCAGCGGCCGAGGTCACAGTTTTGATGATAAAGGTGAAAGTTGTGCCTGCGGTATCGAGCGAATGAGTCGCAAGTTTCAGGCTGATCACCTGGTGCCTGATCTGCTACCCCAGCTTGACGGCATCGTTAAGCGACTCGAAGCGGGTGCAAGCGTCGCCGACGTGGGTTGCGGTGGAGCAACCTCGACTATCGCAATGGCAAAAGCATTCCCTAATAGCCAGTTCACCGGCTATGACATCTCACTACATGCCCTTGATCGAGCACAGAACAACATCAAGTCTGCCGGCGTCAACAACCTGGTTTTACATAACCCCGATGACTCTCCATTACCCGAAGATGCCAGTTTTGACTTCATTACTACTTTCGATGTAATTCATGATTCCACCCATCCAGACCAACTGATTTCAGCTATTCGCCATTCGCTCAAGGAAGATGGTGCCTGGCTATGTGCTGATGTAAAAGGCTTACCCACGTTTTCGGAAAACTTGGCAGACAATCCTATGGCCACGCTGGCATATTCGTTTTCCGTACTGGTCTGTATGTCTGCAGGGCTGTCAACCTCGGATGGCGCAGGGCTCGGGACCCTAGGATTTCATAAAGACAAAGCCAGAGAAATGACCCGTGCAAACGGCTTTAGCCGTTTTCGGGAGGTGCCTTTTGAAGGAGATGCATTCAATGCTTTTTATGACATCAGGCCATGACAGGACCACAACCTCAAGTGACCTTAACTGTTTAGCCGATAAGCCAGAAAAACTAACCGCGACGTTTCACAAAGACCAGATAAGCAAAAATAATGACAATAAGGGCTAAAACGATCCATAGCATTAAACTTTCCAGCATGGGCCTCCACAGATCCTCATGTGCACCTGCCTGGTAACCGACAAATACCAGAATACAGCACCACAACCCAGCGCCCAGTCCCGTGAAGAACAGAAACCGCGGGATATTCATGGCCGCGAGACCCGCCGGCACAGAGATTAATTGCCTCACGCCCGGTATCAGGCGACAGACAAAAGTGGTGATCTCTCCATGGGATGCAAAATAACGATCTGCCTGGTCAAAGTGTTTTTCGCGAATAAAAAAATAATGACCTATTTTCTTAAACAAAGGCAAGCCAAGATAACGAGCCAGCAGGTAGTTTAGCATCGCCCCACACAGGCTGCCGCCGACTCCCGCAAGAAGTACCAGTTCCGCATTCATCTGCCCCTGAGAGACCAGGTAGCCTGCCGGAATCATCGCTATCTCGCTCGGGAAAGGCACGAACGATGATTCGATGAACATCATGATAAAAATGCCCAGATAGCCCCAGTTGGCAACAAGCTCCAATACCGTGCTAACAATACTGTTTAGAAGTTCATGCATTGGCAATCTTTACCCGCGGTGGCGCGGCCATTATTTTCGCAGGATGACTATCAGGATGCAATTAGGGCCTTGGCTTGCTTCTTGCCGCCACATAAACACCGTTTCATTCGCAAAAGTCAGTAAGCCGTACTGATTACAAAAAACATTCAGGAAACGATCCGCTCCTGTTTAGAAGAGCTCGCTCACCGGCAAGCCGATACCTTCACCTGGATCACACCGCCTGATATGGTGGTCACTTGATCAATCAAACAAGATCCGATTATGAAATCAGACGATTCAGTATTTTCAGGCCAGCTCACCGTCAGCATTGAACTCCCCTACCGGGTCTACCTACCCGATCACTATGTCGACACGGGTGAAGGCTTCCCCTTGTTACTGTTCCTGCACGGAGCCGGGGAGCGCGGTAGCGATCTGACCGCCCTGGCCAATACCGGCCTCCCCAAAGAAATAGAGCAGGGTATGCACCTGCCTTTTGTCACGATCTGCCCACAATGTCCACTTAATGAGGCCTGGGATGAGCACAAGCTACTGGCACTGCTCGACACAATCATCGCTGATTACAATATCGATCCAACCAGGATTTACGTTACCGGACTCAGCATGGGCGGCAGAGGTACCTGGCAGCTTGCCAATCTGGCAGGCCATCGGTTTGCTGCAATCCTACCCATTTGTCCGCCGTTTTTCTGGACTAACCCAGACAATTTTAAGGACCTGCCGATCTGGTGCTTCCATGGTGTAATGGATTCTGTTGTGTCCGTTACTGATTCAGTGAGAATGGTCCGCCTGCTCCGTACAGCTGGCTGCCAGGTCAATTTCACAACCTATGCCAATGCCGATCATGACTCCTGGAGCGAAACTTATACCAACCCAGCAATCTACGAATGGCTACTTTCCCACCAGCGGCCCCAAATCGAACAACCCTAGGGCTGGCAGGCTACTCCCAGATTGAATCTCTCTTCTGATCGCAGGCCCCGGCAGCATAAAGGTTAAGGCCTTAATGGGATGACCTCACCTCAACCTGAAAGTCATCAACTATCATTGGCATTACGTCGAAGCAGAGGAAACCAACCTCATCGGCACTGCCCGTTAGGGATCAGGCTAGGTAGCCTTTTTCTTGATAGACTTGATTGACTCAAGGCAACGGTAAAATAAATATGAAACTAGAAACTGTCATCTACGAGAAGAAAGACGCCATAGCCTACGTCACTCTGAACCGTCCAGATAAACTTAATGCCATGGATGAACAACTGCATCTGGAACTCGGCCATATATGGGCTGATTTTCGTGATGACCCGGCGCTTCGCGTCGCCATCCTGTCCGGCAAGGGAAAATGCTTCAGTGCCGGTGCAGACCTTTCCGGTGGAGCTGCTGAAAACTACCAATATACCGGTGAATTCCCTGATATCAGCCAAACCCAGAACGTATTCAAACCGATTATTGCGGCACTCCACAGCCATGTCGTTGGATACGGCATGTGGATTGCACTCGATGCAGACATAAGAATTGCCACAGCAGATACGACTTTCTGGCTACCCGAACCCCAGTGGGGTATCGCGACCATTCCATGTGGATGGTTCCCGCGAATAATGCCCTGGGCGATTGCCTCCGAGCTACTGCTGATGGCGGATCGATTAACCGCTGAACGTGCATTTCAAATAGGGATGATTAATAAAATCGTGGCGGCTGACCAATTGATGCAGGAAGCCGAAAAAATCGCCCGTAGGATTTGCTCTCTCAGCCCGGTTGCCGTTCAAGGCATGAAAGAATCCATGGTGCGAGCTTCATCACTTGATTACAACGCAGTTGACCAGATCACGGACTGGGTGCAAACCCGGGTCATGAATTCCAAGGACAGACAAGAAGGCGGCAGGGCATTTACCGAGAAACGACAGGCAATCTGGAAAAACGAATAACCGCCATTCCTACGGTAACAGCACAGGGATAATCACTTCCAATCGCCCGTTATCTCGCTACCTGGGCTCCGTATCGTCATTAAATCAGTTAGAGCCGGACAGGCGAGGACTGGCGCTACCGGTGGTGCTAGGCGCCGTACCGAGGGCTATGTTTGAAAATAAGGTTTAAAAACAGGGTTTAAAAAAAGAGCTTAAATTCAGGGCGTGAAGACCACTTTGATCGCTTCTTCTGCCAATAATTGAGTTTCATATGCCTCGCCTGCCTGCTCGAGTTCAAAGGTGTGACTCACCAGGGGCTTACGATCAACCTGACCACTATTTATCAGGTCGAACGCTTCGACAAATTCATCATGACTCCACGCCCAGGACCCGAGCACCTGGATGCCCTTACGAACGACGACGTTATAGTCGATGCTCACATCCTGTTCAAATACGGCAACAATCACAACCTTACCGTTCTGTTTGACCACGGCCATGGATTGTTCCAGAACACTGGTTCCTTTGAAATTCTTACCGTAACCCGCACAATCGTAAACCACATCAACGTTACCCTGCACGGCTTCAACCACATGCAGTTGCTCCGAACCCGTGATGGCTAATACTTCCTCAACGGCATTTTTTTCACTGGCATTGATCGTAATATCAGCGCCTAGTTCCCTGGCCTTGGCAAGCCGCTTTTCAGACAAATCAACCAGAATGACCCTGGCAGACGCACTGGCTTTGATACATTGCAATATGCCTAGTCCAATAATACCAGCCCCCATAATGACATGAGTCTCGCCATCGGATGCGTCACCCAGCCTGGCCGCGTGCAGCGATGTTGCCAGGGGTTCTGTCGTCGCAGCTTCCACAAAGCTGACTGAATCATCAAAACTAATGAGAGACTCAAGCATCGATGACGTTAACCTGATGAATTCAGCATTTGCACCAATACCCACGCAAACCACTCGATCACCGACGGCAACGCCACTGACCTGACCACTTATTTCGACAACCTCACCGCTGAATTCATGGCCAAGAACCCGGCCAGACTCTAGCGGATTACCTAGTTGCAGAAACAGACCATGTCGATAGGTATGAAGATCTGAGCCACAAATGCCGCATGCCCGAACCTTGAGCAGTACCTCGCCCTGCTTCAGTACAGGCCGGTCAATTTCTTCGAACCGCACATCCCTTGGTCCATGAAATACAGCCGCTTTCACAAAACTCTCCTTGCCCTGAGTAGAGACTATCTTCCCCCAGAGCACTGATCTGGTGCAACCCTTAAGAACAACCCCATCTTCTCCAGCCAAAGGTAGCAGCAATTCCAAATAAAGATACCCGCGGTTGCCGACCAAAAAATTCGCATTCTGGACAATGAAATCAGCAGCAAAAAAGTCTGAATCAGCGAGAGAAATGCCGGGCTTCGCCGATCTGAGCCTGGAAAATTAAGCGCCAGGTGTTGAAATTAATCAGACAAAGCGCTTGCATTCACTGACTCAACCCCCTAAAGTCCGCGACATCAGATCCATCTGATTGCGCCATCTTTAGTTGTATGCATGGATTAAGCCATGCAATCCCTCCCCAGAGAGTCAATTTCTGAATGTCGCCCCCGACAATATGGACCACAGATAAACGCAAACTATTTAGCGTTCGTCTTTTATAATAATTTTGCGATTAAATTAATCGCACACAGGAAATAACTATGCAATTCAGCCAACTCGGCTTACTACCAGAACTACTTCGTGCTGTTAACGATAAAGGCTACAGCAAAACGACACCCATTCAGGAAAAAGCCATCCCTGCCGTACTGAGCAAAAGGGACATTATGGCTTCGGCCCAAACCGGAACAGGAAAAACTGCCGCTTTCGTACTGCCTTTACTACAATTACTCAACCAAGACCGTGACGATGATAAAACCCAAGTCCGCGTTCTCATTATAACGCCAACAAGAGAGTTGGCAGCCCAGATCCAGGACAGCGTTCAGACTTATGGACGCTACCTCAAGATCAAATCGATGGCTGTATTCGGCGGCGTCAATATCAAACCACAGATACGCCAACTCAGAATCGGAACGGATATCCTGATTGCTACGCCCGGTAGACTGCTTGACCTGGTACAACAAAAAGCGGTTCACCTCGACCATGTCAGGACTTTAGTGCTAGATGAAGCAGACCGCATGTTAGATATGGGCTTCATCCCTGATATCAAGCGAATTCAAGCTTTAGTGCCGAAGACAAAGCGGTCTTTATTGTTTTCAGCGACCTTCTCCAATGACATAAGAGCCCTTGCTAAAAGCATGCTCAATCAACCTCTGGAAATTGATGTTGCTCCACGCAATACCACCATAGAAACCGTCAACCAAAAAATTCACCCCGTCGATAAGAAAGCAAAGTCATCCCTATTGATCCATCTAATCAAGGAACAGAGCTGGCGCCAGGTACTGGTTTTCACCCGAACTAAACATGGCGCAAACCGTCTCGTCAAAGCGCTGACAAAAGCGGGTATAAGCTCCGATGCCATCCACGGTAATAAAACCCAGGGGGCCCGAACTCGGGCTTTAGCGGCCTTTAAGAATCACCAAACAGACATTTTAGTGGCAACTGATATTGCAGCTAGAGGGATCGATATCGTGCAACTTCCCCGGGTCGTTAATTTTGACCTACCGAATGTAGCCGAAGACTACGTTCATAGAATCGGCAGAACAGGCCGGGCAGGCATCAAAGGCAGCGCGATCTCCTTAGTCTCAGCCGATGAAATCAAGCAACTCAGAGATATCGAACGACTTATAAAAATGCATCTGCAGAGACACGAGGTTGACGGTTTCGAACCGATCGAACAGCTCGGCGAATCACGATCACTTTCATCACCGGTACCAGCAAGGATTAACCGGAGCATGAATAAAACACGTTCTAAACACCGCGCCCATAAAAAAAAGGACTTCCAGTTTCAGTCCGGAACTTCAGGTCAATCAAATCAGGACAACCGCGATCAATCCTCGGGTCAGTCGGCGAGTACCAACCGGAGTCGAGTCAGGAGTTTTTCTCCCAAACCGGCAAGCCAAGGTTCGAGATCATCCCAGGGTTCCAGACGTCAAATGAGTTAGCCCGACCGTGTCCAAACTAGCCGTTTTTGCGGATATTCAAAATCTCTATTACACCAGCAGAGATGTTTTCGCGAGACCGGTTAATTATGGGGCCATCTGGAATCATCTGAGTACGCAGGGCGAAATCGTACAGGCGACCGCCTATGCCATAGAAAAAAACGACCCAGGCCAACTTCGTTTTCAAAACGCGCTCAGGCAGATCGGGTTTACGGTGAAATTAAAACCCTTTATTACACGCCAAGACGGTTCCGCAAAAGGCGATTGGGATGTCGGCATTACCATTGATATGATACAGGCAGCAACAACGGTTGATACGGTGGTATTGCTATCCGGAGATGGCGACTTTGCAATTCTGCTCAATCATTTACGGCTACACATGATGACAAAAAGTACTGTTTATGGTGTCAGTAAACTCACTGCCCAGGCACTGATCAATTCAGCAGATACTTTCTTTGCCATCAATGAATCTTTTTTAATGAACACACGCTAGTACAGGAGGACGATCAAAGCACCAACCTCCCCCAGGTTCCCTCCGCCGTTAAACAGCACGACTGCCACTGGTGAGGTCAACCGGTTTAGATGATGACCGGGAAGGCCAATGACAGGTTTTCAAAACACGCTGGAAAGACCTTCCGGCCATCCCCCAGGGTAGTTCAACAGCCCTGTATCACCGTTATCTTTCCTCAGCAAAATCAGCATCTGCCCATTCATTCCGTTTCCTTAATCTGAGTAGCTCGATCGGGTCCCACCAGGCAATCGCCAACGCGATGGCAGCACCAATCACTCGCGATCGCTATATGATGATTTTTGACCCTGCTTTTCCTATTAGGAATCGTACATACTGTAAACACGAATTATTAACACAGGGAAACCATGCAAACATCTACCCTAAAAAGACAAATGGCCGTTGCTGATTCCATGCAAAAGGTCCGTTACATCATTAACAACCAGGGCGTGAACTCAGCTGCATTAGAAAAAGTCAAAGAAGCCCTACTGGCGCTGGCGGCGCAAACAGAACTGTTCGGCCCAGCCGACTACCCCACACCCACGGCCAAAGAATATGGCAAGGTCTATCTGCTCAGCGACGACGACGACGGCAGCTTTTCCCTTTATCTGGTGAGCTCATACCCCGTTGGTCCCTCTCCCATCCATGATCATGGCACCTGGGCAGTGATCGCAGGCCTAGCGGGAGAAGAAGAAAACACCGTCTATAAGCGGCTTGACGACGGGCAGCAACCCGGTCGGGCGAAACTCGAGATCGATTACAAAACCACGCTGTCCCAGGGCGATGCCATTGCCCTCATGCCTGACGATATTCATCACATTGTGACTACCTCTGAGGAACCTACGCGGCACTTTCACCTGTACGGCAAAGGCTTTATACAGCAAACAGACCGTTTGGAATTCAACCTGGAAGAAGGAACCACTAAAACAGTTTCGGGCGCTTTTGTGCCCGTGGACGCTAGCCGGCGTGTCGAATGAAAAACCAGAATTTCTAATGGAAACCAGGCATCTCCGCTAAACCAACCGTCCAGGACTGGTCAGTCGCTAACTACCCGGTGCTGAAAAAACCTCTGGCGTATAAAACCCATGGAACTGATGGGGGAGGTGATGTTTCAGTTTCAGGGAACACACCTGCTCAAAAGCGGCATCCGCGCGGAATATAAGTAGTTCACTCTTGTGCTCAAAACCGTTGTAAACCACTTCCATTAGATAACCATCATCTTCGCCCCTGGCATCCACCTTGGGGATGAACACAGGCTCAGAACCATAATATCCCGGCTGCAACGTGACTACATCAGCTTGACCATCAAAGGTGACTCTAGAAATCGCGTTAAAGAAGCTATTGGCTCCATTATCGACAGAGCAGGCGGTATAGGTCACATTATTCTTGGTACCCAGCAGACGATTATTAAACGTCGGAAATTCGGATTCAACATCACTGACCTGTTCGGTTTGCATCTCGCCGGTCTTCATATTGAGGCGGTATCGAAGAAACCAGCCACCGCCAAATCGATTAGCGGTATTGAACACATCGCTTAGGGTATCATTAGCTTCAAAACTATCCTGAAACATGCCATCGACAACGATATTATCTCCTTCCTCGAACGCGTTGCCAAAATGGATAATCGCGCCAGGCGAAGTTTCAAAACGCTTTACTTCCTCAAAAGTATCCAGATCCACCACGACGACTTGCATGGCCACATTTCGATCGAATTTGACCTGATCAGAAATCGTGGTGGTACCCAGGATTACCGGCAGCATATTGCCAAAGACAATCGAGCCAAGGAAAAAGATTGCATAACGGTCTGACAAAGCAAAATCATGGCAGAAAGGAAAATTTTCAATCGGTATCTGCGCCTTCCTGAACAATTTACCTGCTGCATTGATTCGATACATATTAATACAGGGCTTGGGTCCCTTCAGGCCAAAGCCCGAAACACCCGCCCCATAATTAATATAATCTCCCGTTCGGGGATGGACCTTACCGTGGGCGCTGAATACCATTGAAGCCTCAAGCTCACCGTCGTAGGTAAACTCACCCAGGGTTTCAAGGGATGCTGGATCCAAGGCCCAAGGTTTACCACCTTCATTTAACGCCAGCAGATGGCCGCCATGATAAATACTACTGGTATTAGCTGGGTTTGCCGGCATTTTTAAAAAATTAGAACGCAGCCCTCCTGCGATCTGCGTGCCAAATCCACGGTACAGCACTTTCTGAGCAGCCGTCTCATCCAGGTATTTAGGCGTGCGCACATACCGGTTTTTAAAATGCATCCTGCCTTCATTAAAGCCAAAAGCACATAACATGCCATCCCCATCAAACCAATGGCCGTATTTCGTTTCGCCGATTCTCTGGCGCCCCGGGCCATTTCGAAAAAAAGTACCCTGTATATCCGTGGGTATAACGCCCTCTACCTCATCCAATTCATAGTCGTATTCGGTATCAAGATTTTCCAAGCCACCGTGGCAGGAAGGAATCTCATTTACACCTGATGTTTGTACACTCATTTCACACTCTCTTGGTTAATAGACCATCCGCAAAAACAAGCTGCGCTACCCTGATTATGGCGCGGTCACACGCTCAATCCCATTAAATTTAGGGCCCTGGAATCCTTGACCGATTTGTTTAACAGATTATGCCCTGAATTCGCCGGAGACAGCAGCAGCGACTCGAAAGCCAAAGTTTAACCCACTATTTGATAGAGTCTGAAACCCCGGCTGACATCGATCACTGCTACGGTATCCTATGGCACCCATAACAATGTACTAATTTAAGTCCATTCTCCGCCTACCAGGATTCACACCAGCAGACAGCGAGTTGTTCTCCAAAAACCTTCGCCCAGCCGGGTTCAATCGTCAACGTTTTAGACCCATGGACAAACTGCGGCCTGATACTACTCCGATCAGGTCCAGTCAGTAAACCGGGACAATCTCTCCCTGCTCTAGCTGGGTTCAAATGCCAAATTGCAAATTGTGGAACAAATCAGATTAATGTGTATCATGTCTCAACCTGACAGGAAGAACCATAGCTTATAGGCAAACATTAGCTGGGAGGCTTTGCACAGAACCAAAGACTCATTTGGGCGTTCGCGACATCGAGTATTTGGAAATCACAGGACATGACCCATCCTGGGACGGCTAATGCTACTTCAAGCTAATATACAGCAAGCACTGGAGAAGAAACCAATGTCTAACGCACTTACAGACCATGGCAACCCAAATAGTGCTTTTGCATTCTCCAAAATCACCCCTGCGAGCACAATAAAGGAAAACAACCATTGAACCCCCAATCCTTGGCCAGAGCCTGCGTTAATGAAATGCTCAAGGATGATGCCTGCTCAGCAGCACTCGGTATGGAGGTCGTGGAAATTGATAAACGCCGTGCGATCGTACGGATGGTCGTTCGGAGCGATATGGTCAATGGCCATGGGCTATGTCATGGCGGCATGATATTTTCCCTCGCGGACAGTACCTTTGCGTTTGCCTGCAACAGCGAAAATCACAGTTCCGTTGCAGCAGCGGGTCAAATTGATTTTCTTGCTCCAGCGAAGCTTAATGATGAACTCACTGCTACGGCGACCGTGATTCATCAGGGTAAACGCAAGGGTTTATACGACGTGACTGTGGTGAATCAAATGCAAGAGCAAATTGCCATTTTTCGAGGCCATTCACATCGGTTGGGTCTACCTACCATACAAATTGGCTAGCAGACCTGCTGGTAACCAGGGGAACGGGAGAAATCGATGCCAGAACAAGAGTCACTGTTTCAACAACGAATCGACGCAGAAGAAAAAATCGAGCCAAAGGATTGGATGCCAGCAACGTATCGACAAAACCTGATTCGACAAATATCCCAGCATGCCCACTCCGAAGTGATCGGCATGCAGCCAGAAGGAAACTGGATTACCCGTGCACCGACCCTGCACCGAAAATCTGTCCTGCTGGCCAAGATACAAGATGAAGGTGGCCATGGCTTGTATCTTTACAGTGCCGCTGAAACATTGGGAATCAGTCGTGAAGAACTGGTTCAAGCACTACATAGCGGTGCTGCCAAATACGCATCCATCTTCAACTATCCCGCACTCACCTGGGCGGATATGGGTGCAATCGGTTGGCTGGTCGATGGCGCCGCTATCGTTAACCAGATTTCCCTGCAAAGAACCTCCTACGGCCCCTATGCGCGGAGCATGGTAAGAATCTGTAAGGAAGAAAGTTTTCACCAGCGTCAGGGATATCACATCATGATGGTCCTGATGCAAGGCAGTCAGGAGCAGAGAGCCATGGCTCAGGATGCGCTCGATCGTTTCTGGTGGCCGTCATTGATGATGTTTGGTCCCCACGATGCAGCATCTGCACATTCTGCGCAATCCATGAAATGGAAAATAAAACGCAAGACTAACGACGAACTCCGCCAGAAATTTATTGACCAGAGTGTCAAGCAGGCAGAAATAATCGGCCTGAAAATACCCGACCCTGAATTGAAATGGAATGAGTCACGCGGTCATTATGATTATGGAGAGATAGACTGGGAAGAATTCGCACGCGTCATCAAGGGCGATGGTCCCTGTAATCGGCAACGCCTGCAACATCACATTCGCACTCATAACGAAGGTGCATGGGTCCGAGATGCCGTCGCAGCTTATGAAGCCAAGCACAAAAAACAACCAACCAGAGCAGCCTAGCTGCAGCTAAGGGCCTACAATGAAACTTTATGAGGTTTTTATTCGTTCCAGACGAGGTTTGGATCACAGACACACCGGAAGTCTTCAAGCAGACAGCCCCCAACAAGCGCTCGAATATGCCCGAGACATATACACCCGACGGAGTGAAGGCATCAGTATCTGGGTTGTTAGCTCATCAGATATTATGGCCTCACAGGAAACTGACTGTGAGAGTTTTTACGACCCTCACGATGACAAACCTTATCGACATGCAGCTCACTACCAGTTACCCGATGAAGTCAACAGTATGTAAGGCCAGGTATGTCAATTAATCAATCGCAATTAAAAACTTTTGTTCTCAGGCTGGGAGATGATGCCCTGGTGATAGCACATCGTCTTTCCGAATGGTGCAGTCATGGACCTTCTCTGGAAGAAGACCTGGCGATAACCAATGTCGCTTTGGATTATATGGGCAGAGCGAGAATGTTTTATGGTTACGCTGCAGAAATAGCTGGCGATGGCTCGACAGAAGACACCTATGCCTATGATCGGGATTGTCGCGATTTTACCAACCTGCTGATTCATGAGCTTCCCCGGGGCGACTTCGCCTTCACCATGGCACGGCAATACCTAGTAGATGAATTCAATTGTGCTTATATAGACAGACTCCAGCAATCCACAGACGCAACCCTCGCTGCCATCGCCACAAAGGCTAATAAGGAGGGCCTGTATCATTTAAGACGTAGTCGTCAATGGTTACTTCGGCTGGGTGATGGTACAGAAGAAAGCCATGACCGATTACAGCGGGCAATTAACGATATCTGGGGTTATACCACCGAACTATTTGAAATGGATGATCTAGACCAGGCCCTATTCGAGGCCGGTATTGGCGTCAATGCCTCAGATTTACAGACCGAATGGATGCGCCAGGTCACAGCCACTTTAACCCGGGCAACGATCACCATCCCGTCAAGTGACTGGGCGGTAACCGGCGGACGCAAAGGTATTCACACTGAAGCCCTCGGTCATATGCTCTCGGATATGCAGTTCCTGCAGCGAGCTTATCCGGGGCAGCAATGGTAACTTCGATGTCGACACCGAGCTCTAGAATTTCTTTACTGCCCGTCGAGAATTATGAGCGACTCAAACGCCGCGAACAATCCGATTACAAGGCATTATGGAATTTACTCGATGCGGTCAAGGACCCGGAAATCCCCCCTCTGAGTATCTGGGACCTTGGCGTTCTCCAAGATATTACTCAAAACCAAGCTGAAATTAGGGTGACAATTACGCCAACTTACTCAGGTTGTCCAGCCATGCACGTCATAAGCGAGGATATTACGACTACTTTAAATCAGGCCGGCTGTAGCAATGTTAAAGTTGCGATTCGTCTCGCGCCCGCATGGACAACAGACTGGTTATCCGAGTCGGCTCGCGAACGCCTGAGACAATACGGCGTAACGCCACCTCAGGATGAAGCGCCCATCTTTTGTCCCCTATGTCGTTCCACAGAGATCCGTCTCATCAGCGAATTCGGTTCGACCGCCTGCAAAGCGCTCTACCAGTGCTCATCCTGCCAAGAGCCTTTTGATTACTTTAAACCAATTTAGGAACGACCGTGGTCGAAGCACAATTTTTCCCGTTAACGGTGACCAGCACCACACCCGAAACTGATAATGCGATCAAAATCGGATTTGGTATTCCAATCGAATTCCTCGACAGATTCCGCTACAAGCCCGGACAATACCTGACCATCCGGTCTGAAGCCGACGTGAATAGTCTACGGCGTTCCTATTCTATCTGTTCTGGTGTCAATGACCCCGAGTTACAGATCGCGATAAAAAGAATTGAGGGCGGTCAGTTTTCTAATTTCGTTAACGACTCCATCAAAGTGGGAGACATCATTCATGCCATGCCTCCCGAAGGAAACTTCAGTGCAACCCTGGATAAAGACCACGTAAAGCAATATCTTTTCATCGCCGCCGGCAGTGGCATTACACCGGTTTTTTCCAATATTAAGAGTATCCTCGAAGAAGAACCAGGCAGCCGAGTCACTCTGCTTTATGGTAATCAGCGCACCAATACCATCATGTTCCGCGACGCACTCAGCTTCCTAAAAAATCGTTATATGACCCGACTGCATTGGATCAATCTACTGAGCAGAGAAGACCAGGGAGCAGATTTACTCAATGGTCGGCTGGATAATAAAAAGGGTAGCGCCCTAAACCAAACCTTGATTGAGCTTGATAGTTTCGACGATTATTTCATCTGCGGCCCTGAATCGATGATATCTGAAGTCTCAAGGGGCTTGCGCGGTATTGGGGTTAAGGACGCCGACATCCACTACGAGTTATTTTCTTCCTCGGCAGAAGATGCCCAGTTAATCGTTCAAAAACATCAGGCCAGAGCACGACAATTCGCTGGCAAGATGAGTCATGTTACCATGGTTATGGATGGTCGGTCGGTCGACTTCGAACTCTCGGCTGATGGCGCAAACCTGCTCGACTCTGGAATCGACCAGGGCATGGATTTACCTTACTCATGTAGGGATGGCGTCTGTGCAACCTGTAAAGCAAAATTGCTGGAAGGCAAAGTTGACATGGATATCACCCATGGGCTGGAGTCCAAGGAGATAGAAAACGGGTTTATCTTGACCTGCCAGGCACACCCAATCAGTGACCAGGTAGTGGTGGATTTTGACCATAAATAGCCTGGTTTTTGGCGCTTAGCTCGCCTCATGCCAAATACGGTTACCAGGTTTCGCCATTCCCGCCATCCTATGATGATGCCCTGCTGTCGCTCTGAACGACCGGGCCAGAGCCATCAAAGGAGATAACTACCTGGACCATTGAGAACGGGTACCGATCCACTCAAATAACCAAGCCAACACGGATATGAAAACACCGATTAACGATAGATAGATCAATCATAACCGTGTAACAGATCGTCGCCCAACATCTCTTTTAAAGGCCCAAGCCAGGGTTCAAACCCTCGCCAGGCATCCAGGCCAGTATCATAAATAGGCAACCGCACCTGCTCTGAACTGGGTGTTCTGACACTTCTCCGGGTTTTATGGAACTCAATACAAGCCTGCTCAAAAGGCAAGTTACAATAGGACAGAATTCTCTTTACCTGGCCCTCAAGATCCGCCACCACATCCTCATGATTAACTCTTAGAATACGGCCTGGCATGACCTGGTCCCAATGATCCATGATGTCAATATAATCTTTGTAGTAACGGCCTATTTCTTCAAGCCCATAGGTGAATTCCTGCCCATGCGAGAAAAACTGCTTAAAACCGCTAAAACAACAGGCCAGGGGGTTTCGTCTGGCATCGATGATCTTTGAATTGGGTAAAATCAGTTGTATCAACGCGATATGCCTGAAATTATTTGGCATTTTATCAATAAAGTAGGGTGCCTTATCACGCAAAACCTGGGTGTCCTGTAGGTATCGACTCCCCATCTCTTCAAATTGCTGAGCACTCAATGTTTCGAGACAGCGCGGGTACTGGGGTTCTTCATGGATGGTCCGACGCCCATCCAATTGGTGCGCAAAGGCGCCTATATTGGCTAATTCTTGGGTGCCATCCACCTGGCTATGACTCGCCAGGATCTGTTCCAGTAAAGTAGAACCGGCTCTCGGCAACCCGACGATGAATATAGGATCTCTGGCCGGGTTACCAACCTCTTTGTGTTTCTCAAACAAGTCTTTTTTACACAGCGACTTCTGCAATTTCATTCGACTGGACAACAGTTTGCCATCGAACCCTAATTGCTGCTTCCTCAAGCGATTACCTCGCTCATAAAAACGAAAGGAATTCTCATAATCAACTGCGTCTTCGTAATGCTTACCCAGGGCAAAACACAGATTAACCCGATCGAGTTCATCAATCGTTTCTGATTGCTCTTGTTCGAGCATCTTTTCTACTTCATCAGCTGAAAAACGATAGGTCTTGAGATTAGCCAGGCTCCAGAAAGCATCGCCAAACTGAGGTCTCGCCAGGTAGGCACAGCGATAGGCCTCTATCGCCTCGGTAGAACGATCGATTGTCTTCAGGGCATGTCCTTTAAGAAGATGAAGCGTCGCGTCATTTGGGGACTGGACAAGAAGGCTGTTATAGATACCCAGCGCTTCCTGAAAACGCCCAACGGCGACGCATTGATTTGCGAATGCCGTCTGAAAACGGGGATTATCTGGCTGAGACTTGAGCAGAATTTCAGACTGCATCAGTGCCTGTTGATACTTCTGCCGTTTATACAGCACGTTCATATAATCGAAACGCGCAAACTCATTTTCCGGTTCAAATGCCACCGCATTTTCCAGAAGCACATCCGCATCATCTAACACTTCGGATCTAACCCCTAGTGCAGCCAGTAACCGCATGGCTTCGACCTGCTTGGGATGACGTAAAAGGAATTGCCGACAGATTTTTTCTGCCTTGAGGAACTGACCTTCACTAATCAGGTTGCGAACCGCTAAAAGAGCCGCTGGCAATGCTTTGAGTTTAGCCACCTGTTCTGCGGCCTCCACCTGTAAGCCCTGCTGTCCTTGCCTCTCGGTTAGCTGTGCAATACAAACCCAACTGGCAACAAGAGAATCATTCAACACGACCGCCTCCTGGAATGCAGTCAATGCGGCAGCAAACTGATTCTGGGCAAGCAACAGATGTCCTTCTTCTTGCAAAGCACGCCCATATCGCGGGAAATGAATCTTGAGGCTGTTGAGCAGTTCCTGGGCTTGGCCGAAATCCCGGTTATATCGATAACATACGGCTAGAAGATAGAGTAGTTCCCTATCTGAAGGCTGCTGATCCAGAAACGGCAACAACAGGTCTATTGCTGCCTGACTATTGCCCTGTTCCAACAATACTTTGGCTTGTTGGGTTGGGCCGGGTTCTGGCCTCGGAGAATTAGTTTCTGTAGACATCGGCATGTAAGACTAGGGTTCTAACTCGCAAATCTTACTGGATGCCGATGCATACATACCCTAATTTTAATTCATATCGTATGAAACCCGAACGCCGAGTGTGCGCGGACGGTTAGTGGTGACCCTCTCGAAAAAGTCCTGTCGGTTGATGTGTAGTTCTGCCCGCTCATCCGTCAGGTTAGTGGCGAACAATTCAACGCCCCAACCATCGGAGAAATGAGCGACTCCAACCGATGCATCCAGTATTCCGTAGCTCTCCTGATCAGTATTAGGCTCATCTACAGTATCAACAATAGAGTTCAACGCCTCACCCGAATACTTAT
>CAZGCW010000043.1:3074-21619 GCA_964524295.1 uncultured Pseudomonadales bacterium | reverse complement strand
TATTTATCCAGGTAGATAAATCGGTATTTATCCAGGTAGATAAATCGGTATTTATCCAGGTAGATAAATCGGTATTTATCCAGGTAGATAAATCGGTATTTATTCGGATTGATTGATGGCTTTTAATCTGGTTTGTTGCTGATTAGCTATCGTGATCCAGTTGACCCTTGGTCGGGCCAGAAATTGAAATTCGCCGGTGCTGATAGTAAGGTGCCAATGGTTAGGAGCTTTGGGAGGGTGAGTAACCATGAGGGTGAAAGTATTGGAAGGTGTCGGCGCTGAGGTTTCGCTGATCGACTTAAACGAGCTCGCTGATTCTGAGATTACTGAGGTTAAGACTGCTTTTGCTGAACATGGGTTGTTGTTCTTCAGAGATCAGGACATTGATGAACAGGCGCATCTTCGTTTCTCTCGGATTTGGGGCGACATTAACGTCAATCGATTTTTTGATGCCCATCCTGAATTCCCGGAAATCGCAGTGGTGTCTAAGGAGCCGGATCAAACCTTTAATGTGGGGGGTGACTGGCATACAGATCATTCCTATGACCATCGTCCGGCATTGGGGTCGGTACTGGTCTCCAGGCAGTTACCTGCCTCCGGTGGCGATACCTGGTTTACCAGTATGTATAAAGCCTATGATGGCCTTTCTTCCGGTTTGCAGTCCTTTCTTGAAAGTCTGCGAGCCGTACATTCTGCAAAGCATGTGTTTGGCAGTCGGGCTCCCGAAGCCAGGCAAGAAGCCATCGGTGACCAGTTCAATAACAAGTCTGTGGCAGATGAGCTCGAGGATCCGGTTCACCCTGTCGTCATCAGGCATCCCCTGAGTGGTCGGAAGGCACTTTATGTTAATAGTGGTTTCACGCTTAGATTTGAAGGTTGGACTGAAGCAGAATCTGCTCCTTTGCTTGAAATGCTTTATGCTGCCGCTATCCGAGAATCGTATATCACGAGGTTTAACTGGCAGCCCGGTTCAGTGGTATTCTGGGATAATCGTGCCACCTGGCATTTTGCCCAGAACGATTATCAAGGCCAGCGCCGTGTGATGCATCGAACGACCATTGAAGGTGGCTCACTTGAGGGCGTTGACGACGTTCATTAGGCTTGATTTGCCGGAAACCGGCTCAGAAAAGGGTCTACAGAGCGATAAGATTTTACCTTAAGAGAGATTTACCTTAGAGTTACGCCCTTTAGTTAGATCGAAGGGACAGTGATGGCAAATTATTTCAATTCTTTGGCACTAAGGGAACAGCTTGCTCAGCTTGGGACCTGCGAATTTATGGACCCCAGTGAGTTTTCTCAAGGCGTCGATTGCTTAAAGGGTAAGCAACTTGTTGTCATCGGTTGTGGCTCACAGGGGTTAAACCAGGGACTCAATCTGCGAGATAGCGGCCTCGATGTCGCTTATACGCTTCGTGAATCTGCGATTACAGAACGGCGTCAGTCCTATTTAAATGCCACTGAGAATGGTTTTAAGGTGGGTACCTACAAGGAACTCATTCCAACCGCAGATCTAGTACTTAACCTGACACCCGATAAGCAACATGGTAGCGTTGTCGAAGAAGTGGTTCCGCTGATGAAGCAGAATGCCTGCCTTGCTTATTCCCACGGTTTTAATATTGTTGAGGAAGGCCAGCAGATCCGTGAGGACCTGACGGTCATTATGGTTGCGCCTAAATGTCCAGGCACGGAAGTTCGTGAAGAGTATAAACGAGGCTTTGGTGTGCCAACCCTCATTGCCGTACATGCGGACAACGATCCACGCGGAGAAGGACTGGAAATTGCCAAAGCCTATGCGGCTGGTACAGGTGGGCATAGGGCTGGCGTGTTGAAGTCTTCATTTGTTGCTGAGGTAAAATCGGATTTGATGGGCGAGCAGACGATACTCTGTGGAATGTTGCAGACAGGCTCGCTCTTGTGTTTCGATAAAATGGTGCAGGAAGGGGTGGACCCCGGCTACGCATCCAAACTGGTTCAGTATGGATGGGAGACGGTGACAGAGGCACTGAAACATGGGGGCATCACCAATATGATGGATCGCCTGTCGAACCCTGCAAAACTCAAGGCATTTGCTTTATCCGAGGAGATGAAAACAATACTACTGCCACTCTACCTGAAGCATATGGATGATATTATGACCGGTGATTTCAGTTCAGGCATGATGCAGGATTGGGCGGATGATGACCATAAACTGTTGTCCTGGAGGAAGCAGACGGGCGAAACCGAATTTGAAAATACGCCGGGCGCTGAAGTTGAAATATCAGAGCAGGAGTATTTTGATCACGGCATACTCATGGTCGCGATGGTCAAGGCTGGGGTGGAGTTGGCCTTTGAAACCATGACTGCTGCCGGAATCAAGGCGGAATCGGCTTATTATGAGAGCCTTCATGAAGTGCCGCTGATAGCCAACACCATCTCCAGGAAAAAATTGTTTGAAATGAATAACACCATCTCAGATACAGCGGAATATGGCTGTTATCTTTATAACCACGCCTGTCTGCCATTACTTTCTGAGTTTATGTCAGATGTGAAGGCTGATTTGATCGGTAGAGGTCTTGGGTTGAATGATCTGGGCGTGGATAATCAGCAACTGATTGAAATTAATGCACAGATTCGTTCGCATCCCGTCGAGCAGATCGGCCGTACATTACGTGGTTACATGACAGCCATGAAACCGGTCGTCTGAATCGAAACATGCCAGATTAATCGTGTCTGCTAATACTGACAGCCGGGACCTGGTTGATTTTAGTGGGGCGAGTATTGAGTTCAGCAACCAGTATCAACTGGTTGATGTGAACTGGAAGGTGAGAGCATCTGAGGCCTGGTTACTGCTCGGATCGAATGGTTCCGGTAAATCAGCGCTTATTTCAGCGATGCTGGGTGAGGGGGCACTGTTGTCGGGCCAGAGGGCCTGTTTTACAGACCAGATAGCCATCGTATCCCTGTTAGCGCAGCAGGCACTGATCGAG
Source organism: uncultured Pseudomonadales bacterium (assembly GCA_964524295.1). Classification (GTDB taxonomy): domain Bacteria; phylum Pseudomonadota; class Gammaproteobacteria; order Pseudomonadales; family Azotimanducaceae; genus UBA9926. The sequence continues at coordinate 18,653 of CAZGCW010000043.1, read as the reverse complement.
CGTGAACGCCTCAGGGATGACAGTGACTTGACAGATGAGGTGTTTCAGGGAACGCCATTGGTCAGTCTTTTAACTGAAGATGAACCCGACCCAATTCGTTTAGAAAAGCTGGTGCAGCGATTTGGTCTGGAGCCGCTCCTTGGCAATGGTTTCAGGAAGCTGTCTACGGGCGAAACCAGGAAAGCATTGCTGGTTAAAGCGCTTGCTTCATCTGCTGAAATGTTAGTTCTGGATGAACCTTTTGTCGGTTTGGATGCTGAAGCCTGTCTTTTGCTGATGGCTGAGTTAGAAACCATTGCCCGGCATAAAACGATTATTCTGGTGATGAATCATTTGCCGTCGATCCCTGACTTTATGACGCACTATGGGTATTTAGAGAAGGGTCGCTTGCTTTTTCAGGGTTCATTAAAAGACGAAATTGTCAGCGAGTTACTTGAAAGACTGAATCATCTGCACCAGGCTAGTATTGAATTACCCCTTGGCACAGGTCATGAACCATTAGCAGATTTAGACCCTGAACTGCCGCTCGTTAGATTGCGGAACGCAAAGGTCCAGTATGCCGATAGAGTTGTATTTGAAGCCCTCGACTGGCAGATCAATCACGGTGAGCACTGGCAATTAGTCGGACCGAACGGATCGGGGAAAACGACACTTTTGACCTTGATTACAGGGGATAACCCGCAATGCTATCAGAACGATATATTCCTGTTTGGTTATCAACGAGGGGGTGGTGAAAGCATATGGGATATAAAACGGCACCTAGGCTATGTATCTAGCGCGCTGCAATGGGAGTACCGAGTTAGCATCAGTGCAGAAAATGTCATTCTTTCTGGGTTCTTCGACAGTATCGGCTTGTATGCTAGAGCCTCATCGCAACAACGGGCTATCGCCCATGAATGGCTGGCTATACTGGGCATGGAGGAACGATGGCAATCACCTTTGAACCAGTTCTCGTATGGTGACCAGAGACTACTGTTAATTGCCAGGGCCATGGTAAAACAGCCTTCTTTACTCATTCTTGATGAACCCTGTGTGGGTCTGGATCGTCTGAATCGACAACTGGTTCTTAGCTTAATTGAAATTATTTGTCAGAGTGGTCGTACCACCGTGGTCTATGTCAATCATCATACTCAGGACGCCATCCCCAGTATCCGGTTTACGTTGGATTTAAGTGAGTCGGAGTCATGAATTGTCACTGTGGTACAGGCAAGGACTTTGACCTGTGTTGTCGGAGATTCCTCTGTGGTGATAGCTGGCCCGAAACGGCTGAGGAATTAATGCGAGCGCGATACTCCGCTTATGTAGAAAGCGAGGAGCAGTTTTTGCTTGATTCGTGGCATCCGCTGACCTGCCCGTTGCATCTGACGTTAGTGAAAAATCAGCGCTGGGTTGGTTTAGAGGTCTTAGTGGTCACTTTGGGAGGACGCAAAGACTTGACCGGTACCGTCGAATTTGTAGCTAAGTTTAAAGTATCCGGTAAGGTCGAGAAATTGCATGAGGTCAGTGAATTTGTCCGCGAAAAGGGCCAGTGGGTTTACCTTGCCGGGAAACTGAAGAATTAATTGGGCCTTCAACGCGCTGGTGAGTCGGTGCCAATAGGATGAGGGTGTTTGCATAGCCAGGTCGGTACCTGAGCTTGTTAACCTGGGGCTTTCATACAAGGACCCTTCGGCGCCATTAGCACTTTATCGAGGTTGGCTGTGGGATCGCAGGTAACCGAATTTTAGATAGATCAGGTTATTTAGAACATTCCTGATGAGATTTGTTTTTTCATTTTAGCTTGAAGAAGTTCACGATAGACCTGGTATCGCGAAAACTGTTCATCTTCGGTGAAAATGGTACGCATTTTCTTATCCAGTTTTTTTAGGTGTTTACGATTTACGCGTTTCAATTCATTTTCCAGGTTTGGTTTTTGACGTTTGATCAGATTCATTGAATCCCGCCATACACCGTCTATGAAAGTGCCCATGGTGGTTCGGAACTGGCCCGCCTGTTCCTCGCTCATGCCGATCGCAATCGCTGCTTTAATAACATCAGGGTCTGCCCAGGGCCCCCTGGCTGCTTGCTTTTCTGGCTCAGCTGCAGCTGCCATTGTAAAAATAAAAACGCTGATACAAAGGCTGATAATTTTGTTTAATGTGATCATTTTCAGGTTTCTTGTTTTGGTTAGTATGCATCCATAGGGCTTATGAGGTTACGCTAATTATTCTCATTTGCAATTTGATCATTCAGTGAGACCTACCCTTATCAGAATGACGATGCCTGGAGCATGGTTGTGTTTTGGCCTTGTGAATCATTTCTGGCAGGGCGTGTTGGCCGAGAATGCAGTCAGGATGCCTTTTTGGATTAATAAGTTTGCTATAAGCCCTTGATTAAAGCGAGACAGATCGGGTTATTTTTAAGGTTCAATTAACGGAAGTTGCCGGCCGTCTGTTTTGGGGTCGGGTTATGGCTGGTTAAGAGAATGTGTAATGCTGGGTCATATTTTTGCGAGAAGCTTCCATGTGGTCTAAATAACGGGTAATTCCACCATTATAATTACCGTCTTGTCTTCGTTGGCTTTCGCCTTCGAAATTATAGTATCCAGGCGTGCAGTCTTCGTTACGAGTGGTTTTGCCTCGGTGATTAATGACTTCCTGAACCCACCATTGTTCAGCCTGTTCAGTCGGTTCAATGGAATCAAAACTGTTTTCCCTGGTATGTGCGATACAATCGGCTATGTGGTCTCCTTGGGTTTGCAGCATATAAGTTAAATTGAATTGAAAAGAGGCTTGGTATCCCCCCATGATAAAAAGATTGGGATATCCCACAGAGTGAATACCAAATAAGGTTTGTATACCGCTACGGTACTTATCCTCCAGGTCTAAACCTCCTTTACCGATAATTTTGTTGTATATGCCTGTTTTTTGAACCTCGAAACCCGTGGCGTAAATCAACAGATCCAGGTTGAATTTTCGATCCCTGAAGACCGGTCCCTGCTCCCTGATTTCGGTGACGCCCTCGCCTTGGGTATCAATTAGATGGACGTTGGGTCGATTGTAGGTTGCCAGGTACTCGTTATGAAAACAGGGGCGTTTGCACATGAACATATACCAGGGCTTAAGTGCTTCTGCGACAATGGGGTCATCGACTTCTTGTTCAATTCTGCGATGAATGCGCATCATGTAGTCGATATTATTGTTTTCCTGACGTTGTATTTTTTCTTCTTGGGAGTATTTTTTTCGCTCCCGGCGTTGTTTTTCCGTGGGTTGTGCTTGTCGAATTGCCTTGTTTCTGCGCAGCGATTGCCAGCCCGGTTTTAGGTTGCTTGCCCATTTTTGATCGGTCTCCCAGTCATCTCTGATATCAATAGAAGAAGGTGTGCGCTGGAATATATAGAGTTCTTTGGATTGTTTGCCTAATTCCGGGATAGCCTGAACGGCAGTGGCACCCGTTCCAATAATGCCGACAACTTGATCACTTAAATTATCAAGATTTTTTCCGGTATAGCGATAATCCCATCGAGAGGTATGGAAAGAGTGCCCTTTGAACGATTCCAGGCCTGCAATTCGAGCCAACTTAGGCTTAGAAAGCGTTCCATTGGCACAAATAACAAATTTTGCTTTCATGGTGTCACCGCGATCGGTTTTTAGGCGCCATACACGTTCATCCTCCAGCCAGGTGGTAGAAATTACGGTTGTTTGAAAAACGGCCAAGTCATATAGGTTGTACTTCTTGGCTATTGCCTTACAGTGATTTAGAATTTCATCGCCTCGGGAATAGTGATGTTTAGGGACGTAATCGAGTTCATCCAGCAAGGGCAGATAGTCGTAGGAGACGACATCGCAAGCGACACCCGGATAGCGATTCCAGTACCAGGTACCCCCAACATCTGAGCCTCGTTCGACAATCCGGATACTTTCAATACCACGTTGTCTTAATCGCGCCGAAGTTAGCAGTGCTGAAAATCCACCACCAATAAAAAGCACCTCAACGGTATCATTAATCGGTGCTCTAGCAGAGATATTATCTGCGTAGGGGTCTTGTGCGTGTTGTTCCAGGGGACCTGAAAAATCCGAAGTGAACTGGGCTGTGCCCTCAGGTCGCAGTTTCAATCTCAGGTCACGTTGTTCTGCAAACTTTTCTTTGATTTGGTCGTAATAGATTTGTTCATGCTTCATGAGGGTGTCAGCTCTGGTGCTTTGATCATGACAATCTAGAGAGTGTCGATGGGTAAATCAAGTATCAATTTTTTGGTTCTTCCTGAATCTGGCTGTTACAAAAAGGAGGGATACAGGGATTTTGATTCGACCTGACTCGCTGGAAACCCTACAATTGTAAAAATAGATAGATTGAGAGAAATCGAATGACGCAACAGGATAGGATCACCACCTCAGAGAGGCAGTTGTTTCTGGAAACACTGCGGAAATTTCTGGAAGTGGAGGTTTCCCCTTTTTATGAGGAGTGGGAAAAGGCAGAAATCTGGCCACGAACGCTTTGGAATAAATTAGGCGAAAACGGGTTTTTGTGCGTAGATCAGCCGGTTGAATATGGTGGCTATGGGGTTTCGTTTGAGCTTAGCTGCGCTATCGTGGATGAAATTTCCCGAGCTGGATTTGCGGCGCTGGCGAGTTCTCTTTCGGTTCACTCCGATATTGTCGCTCCGTATATTCGTAACTTGGGAACAGAGCAGCAAACCCCAAAGAGCAGCAAAAGCAGGAATGGCTACCCAAAATGGTCACGGGTGAAGTGGTGGGCGCGATTGGTATGACCGAACCCGGTGCTGGAAGTGATCTCCAGGGCATTAAAATGACCGCGCTAAAGGAAGGTGATGACTATCGGATTAATGGCCAGAAGACGTTTATAACGAATGGCCAGCATTGCGATATGATGATTCTGGCGACAAAGACCGATGCGAATCTTGGTGCCAAGGGAATGACCCTGTTCGTAGTAGATTGTAATAAACCGGGCTTTCATCGGGGGCGTAATCTAGAGAAAATGGGGCTGCATAGTGGCGATACCTCGGAGATATTCCTGGATGATATGCGTGTTTCCACTCAGGCTGTTTTGGGAGGAGAAGGAAAAGGTTTCAGTCATTTGATGAATGAATTGCCGCGCGAAAGATTGATTCTGGGGGTTAGTTGTGTAGGAGCAGCTCAGGGAGCCTTTGATTCAGCGGTTGACTATGTGTCGCAACGTCAAGTATTTGGTCAGGCTTTAGCTTCCTTCCAGCATACACGTTACACATTAGCGGAATTGAAAACCCGAATTGAATTGAGTCGGGCGTTGTCTGAAAAGTATGTCCAGAAGTTTATGGCAGGAGAATTGTCTTCTGCGGAAGCTTCTATGCTTAAACTTGCAGCCAGTGAAATGCAGGGAGAGGTAGTCGATCAATGCCTGCAGTTGTTTGGTGGTTACGGTTATATGAAGGAGTATAGAATTTCAAGAGCTTACGTAGATGCACGAATTCAACGTATCTATGGAGGCACCTCGGAAATCATGAAAGAGCTTATATCTAGAAGTATCGTGGATGTGCGCTAGCAAGCCATGACAAGCGCATTACCTTGCATCCACCGTTTGGGAGGTTTTATTCTGGACTAAGGCTAAAAAGTGTTTGGGTGCGGCTGGCGCTCTTAATTGATCTAAATAAGGAATTAGAAGTGAATGTAAATATCGGAAATTTGTTGACTCGCAGAGCTGCATTGAACCCGGAAAGGGAAGCCTATATTGATAGTAGTTCTGATCAGCGTTTGACCTTCAGCGAATTAAATAACCGCTCAAATCAGATAGCAAATCAATTATTAGCGATGGGTATAGAGAAAGGTGAGCGAGTGGCACTGGCATTGATGAATAGTGCTGAGTTTATCGAGGCCTATGTGGGTATTGCCAAAATTGGTGGCATTGTAGTGCCATTAAACTGGCGCCTGGTGGCAGATGAACTCGAATTTATTATTAAGGATAGCGGTACCCGTACCTTGATATACGGTGAAGAGTTTCTGGATGTGATCACGGACCTGCACGGGCGAGGTGATAAAACGGACATCAGGGATTGGCTACAGGTGGGTTCCCCGGCGCGAGTGGCAGAATTTGCTCAGGATTATGAGAAACTCAGGGATCAAGGTAGTACTCAGGAACCTATTCAGAACGCTGTGGGAGATGACCTGCTTTATATTATGTATACCTCCGGTACCACCGGACTACCCAAAGGAGTCGTGCATAGTCACACCACTTCTTTTTGGGCTTTATTAACGTTCGCTGCAAGTTGTGATTTGCGCGAAGCTGATCGCTATTTGGCTGCCTTACCATTGTTCCACGTCGGCTCATTAATACCGATTACATTGAATCTGTATCGGGGGGTTACCAGTATCGTCATGCGGGAATTTGATCCGCTCAAAGCCTGGCAGTTGATCGAAGAGGAAAAGATAACCACCTCCTTGTTGGTTCCGGCGATGCTCAACTTTATGGTCCAGGTCCCTCTACAGGATTTGAATTATGAAAGTATTAGGTGGATTCAAAGTGGGGCTTCTCCTTTGCCGGTGAGTCTTATCCAGCGTTATGCGGATTTGGGCATTGAAATCCATCAGATTTATGGGCTAACAGAGACGTGTGGTCCCGCCTGTGTTATCAGTGCTGAACATGCCCTGGAAAAAGTGGGCTCAACCGGAAAAGCTTTCTTTCATAGTGAGGTTAGGGTGGTTGACGAACTTGGAGAGGATTGTATGCCCGGTGCTCAGGGTGAAGTTTGGGTGCAGGGGGGGCATGTGATGCTGCGGTATTGGAATCGACCTGACGCCACCGCAGAAACGATTACCCAGGATGGCTGGTTGCGAACGGGAGATATTGCGACGGTAGATGAACAAGGTTTTGTTTACATTCAAGATAGAATCAAGGACATGATTATCTCAGGGGGAGAAAACGTTTATCCAGCTGAAATTGAAAATGTCATTCTTACACATCCGTTTGTTTCCGAGGTGGCGGTGATTGGTCAGCCCAGCGAACGCTGGGGTGAGTCTCCGTTGGCAGTGGTGGTTAAGGCAGATGAGCAGTTGACTGAGGAAATAATATTACAACACTGCGATGGAAAACTGGCTCGCTTCAAGTTACCGAAAACAGCCGTGTTTGTAGACGAAATCCCTCGTAATGCAAATGGTAAGGTTTTGAAAAGGTCCCTAAGAGAACAGTTTCCTGAACCAGCAGCGGTTTGAAGCTGCGAGAAGCTAAGATACGCTTATGGTGATTAGCCTGGGTCTGGCTGGATAATGTTCTGGTAAGGTGTGGTATTCAGCAATTTGAGAATTTGCTATAGTCATTGCTGATAAAATTATCATCGCGTGTTTTTTGTTTTAGAATATCGACAAGAGAGGCGTAATAGCTCAATTAAGCACAGGATCTCGCTCTAAGCGCCAGTGCTATCGACGGATCAGGGAGATTCTTGCTTGACCAATGGATTGGTTAGTCAGTTGATGCACAGGCTAGGTTGCTTGCTGCTAGTATCTGTTTTGGGCGTGATGCAGGCACACGCACTGCTCGTTGATATTGCCGAGGGACAAACGATCACATTGCAGCGCGCGAAGGCGGAGATCACTGTTGATGGCTTCCTGGATGAGGAAGTCTGGCAGGGCCTTGACGCTTACGACGAGTTTGTGATCACTGAGCCGGATACTCTGGGTCAACCCAAGCACGCGACGCTGGTAAAAATGTTTTATGACGAGTCGGGAATTTACTTCGGTATTCAGATGAATCAACCGGCGGGCACTTTGCTGGCGCGTCTTTCGGGGAGAGATGATCGGCAGATAAAACGTGACCGGGTTGGAATCGTTCTGGATACCTCCGGGGAAGGCCGGTATGGCTATTGGTTTGGGATCGCGTTGGGTAACTCTCAAATGGATGGCACCCTGTTACCTGAAAAGCAGTTTTCCAGTGACTGGGATGGTGCCTGGAATGGAGCGACGCAGGTAGTAGAGTCTGGTTGGTCGGCAGAATTCCACATTCCTTGGGGTATCGTGTCGATGCCTAAAGTGGATGGGGAGCGGCGCATTGGGATGTCACTCGAGCGAGCTGTGGCGTATCTGGATGAACGCTGGGGTTGGCCAGGGCTGCCTTATACGGTTCCTAAATTCATCTCAGCACTGCAAAGTCTCGAGGTCAAAGATGTTGCTCCCCGGCAGCAGTATAGTATCTTCCCTTTTACCGCCATGACCATGGATGGCATAGATAATGAGATAGATTATCGTGTTGGCTCTGATTTTTTCTGGAGGCCATCAACCAACCTTCAAGTCACCGCGACAGTTAATCCCGATTTTGGTGCTGCAGAATCAGACGATGTGGTCATTAATTTATCCGCTACAGAGACATTTTTTCCTGAAAAAAGATTGTTTTTTCTTGAAGGTCAGCAGATCTTCACTGCCTCCCCTCGAGCGGATACCCGGAGTCTTAATATAGGCGAGACCGGAGCGCCTTATACGCTCGTTAATACCAGGCGAATCGGTGGCAAACCAGTTGCACCTGAAATCAGCCCTGGTAGTTCAATCAGGACCAAGGACCTGATTCAGCCAAATGATCTGTTGGGCGCAGCGAAATTAACAGGGCAGGCAGGAAACATCCGTTATGGTGTTCTAGCGGCCTTTGAGGATGATCCACGATTTTTGGTTTCTAATGGAGTCCAGAATGAGGTAGTTGAAGGTTCGGGTAGCCGATATGGAATTGCCAGGATATTGATTGAAGATGATCCCGGCGGTGACTATCGCTCCTTAGGACTGCTTTCAACCGCCGTGCTTCATGATGATGGTGATGCCATTGTTTATGGTATCGACGGTCACTATATGGCAGGTAGTGGTAAATTGAAGGTGGATGGCCAGTTTTTTAGTTCCGACAAGGATGGTACCGAAAGAGGTTATGGCGGGTTTATTGATTTTGAATATGCCGCTCGGCAGGGATTGACCCGGCGGCTCGGTATTGAATACCTGGATGAGTACATCGATGTTAACGACCTGGGTTACCTAGAGAGGAATGATAATTTTCGTATTAGGACGGCTCATACCTGGAGTTCTTCAGATTTAACCTGGGCTAGAACTAACCAGTTTGATGTAAGAGGGTTTGTGCAGAGGAATGGTGATGGCTTGTTTACCGGGGGAAGTCTTCATTTATCCAATCGTAGTGTCTTCGATAACCTGACTCAGTTAGTCTTACGTTTCAGCCATTACCTGAACAGTTATGATGATCTTAATAGTTTTGGTAATGGTACCTATCGAGTCAAGGATCGGTCGCATCTAAGTGTAGGTTGGGCCTCGGACCGCTCCAAAGAATTGAGTTTCGGTGGTTCGCTGGGGTATATGGGTGAGAATATGGGTGGTGACAGCTCCACTTATCGCGTTTACCTGTCTTGGAGGCCGGATGATCGACTCGCCTTCGATCTGATGTTTAGCGGACTTGACCGTGATGGATGGTTGTTGCATCAGGATGGTAAAAACATGACAACTTTTTCTGCAGATCAGGTATTACCTGGCATCTCGCTAGAATATTTTATCAGTGCCAAGCAGCAACTAAAGGTTGTGCTGCAATGGGTTGGCATAAAAGCAAAAGAAAAAGATTATTATCAGATACCGGAAATAGCAGGTGATTTGATCGCGGTTGATAAGCCGGATGCGGTGAATCACGATTTTTCAGTATCGCAAGTCAGTCTTCAAGCGCGTTATCGCTGGGAAATTGCGCCGCTTTCAGACCTGTACCTGGTATACACGCGGCAATCAGATATGGCTGGCTTGTTGGAAGATCAGGACTTTTCGGAGATTTTCAAGCGCAGTTATCAACAGCCCCTAACCGATGCGCTGGTCTTAAAATTACGATATCGATTTGGCTCCTGAGTCCCAGCTGAACCCCAGATTTTTGCTTAGTAAGGGATGTGTTTTAAGAAGCGGTATCCATCCTGATTTTTTTGATCAGGTGGTCAACGACTTCGAGCATTCGATTTGGTCCGATATCTGCAGTGATAGCCACTTTATATTTTCCGTGCACGACGAGCGTCGGTACTGATGATATCTTGAACCTTCTGGATAACTGGTCCGCGAGGTTAACCTGACCATTCACTATCGGCGAATTGAAAGTGCTGATATAAGGGTCATAGGGTAGATCATCATCAGTAAAAAAGCCGGCAAGGTTCTCTACGTTAGTAAAAATTTTGCCCCGGTCGTGGATGGCCGCAAAAGCAGACCGATGTCGTTGTTCCATTTGTTCGAACTGTTCCAGGGTATAATAGTGTTTTCCTAATAGGCGCCAGGTCTCATTGCCCATTAACGGCGTTCTGACTAATTTGATGGAATCCTTTTTTTCGTTTGCCCAGTTTGTAAGGGGTTCATCAAAGTTGTAGCAATGAATGCAACCGTAGGAAAAGAATTCCATGACCTCTATGTTTTCACCTCTAATTCGCCGAGGGTTTTCAACGAGGGTGTAATGTTGTCCTTCTCTGAAAATACCTTGGGCGGTATCATCTGTCATGCTTAACACGACCAGATAAATCAGGCTGCCTACGGCAATGAGAGGGATAGAAATAACCGCAAGTTTCTGTTTGAGTAGAAATGAAGATCGTTTTGTCATAGTAATTGTCCTCGACTAAGCTGTTGATTATAGTCTTACCAGAACTTAATTTGGATAGCCTCCGGGTGATAAATCATGGAAAAACCATTTCAGAGCCAACCCATCATAGATCAGTCTTTGGAGCAAGCGGCTGAAAAGCTAGACGATTTTTCAGCAGGGGTATACCAACGCTATTTTGAACTCCAGCCTGATGCGGAACAGCTTATGTCACATATTGATGACATTGTGAAAGGCAAGATGTTGGCTGAAGTCATCAGATTGCTGTGCGTAGAGGATTACCAGCAGGAACGGGACTATTTGATGTTCGAGACGCGCACCCATGCGGCTTCCTATTTTGTTATCGATGCGATGTATGCGGACTTACTAACCGCGGTAGTTGACGCCGTGCGCAAAGGTGCTGAGGATATCTGGGAGGCTAAATTTGAGCAGGCATGGTATGAGAAAAAGCAGGGTCTATTGTCTGCCCTTCGCGAGCATTTTCAATCGGGTTGATGTTTTTCCTGTCCCTACAGATATTGGGGTGTTGCAGTAGAAAGCAGATTGGTGCAGCCTTGGATCGGCATCCGATAATTTCGTCCAGATGGATTCGTTAAAGCAAATAAGGAATATTTATGATCAGAATGCCAGCGCTAAGTTTAGCCGCCGTTCCTGGCAGGCGCCTTGCAACGATTGCATTAGCACAGGAAATTGAGAAGAGAGGGTTTTCGGGTATATTTGGGCCCAGCCTGGGTGATTCTCTAGCGCTTTGCCAATCACTTGCTCACGCGACCCATGAAATTGAGTTTGGCACCAGTATCATGCCTATTTACTTCAGGCAACTCGTTGATTTTGCAAGTACAGTTTCTTATCTACATGAGGTTTCAGGCGGTCGATTTAAATTTGGTATAGGCGTAAGCCATGCACCCGCCTTGAAACAGCGTGGACTGGATGGTGGAAAGCCTTTATCAGATACACGAGAATTCGTGGCTCAGTTGAAAGAGGTCCCCAGGGCGGGTGAACTGCCGCCGATAGTCCTGGCTACATTAAGACAAAAAATGATTGCTTTAGCTGAAGAAATCGCCGGCGGTATGGTATTCGCCAATGGGGCTCGTTCCCATATGGCGAGGTCTCTGTCGGTTTTATCAGAGTCAACCCGAAGCAGTGATTTCTTTATTGGCGATATGATCCCTACCTGTGTTAACGACGATATCGATGCGGCCATGGCAGTGAACAGAAGGACATTGAGTTCTTATGCCATGCTACCGAACTATCGAAATTATTGGAAAGAAGCGGGCTATGTTGAAGAGATGGAAGGTATAGAAAGGGCAATAGAGGATAAGGCTTTTGAAGACATCCCTCACTTTCTAACGGATAAATGGTTGGCGGATACAACCCTATTTGGCACTGCAACACAGGTTCGTGACGGTATCGACGCCTGGTTTGATGCTGGGATTAAAACGCCGATTCTGGTTCCGTCATCGGCTAACGGCGGACAGATGGTTGCCTTTGAGGAGCTGTTTTCTATTTTTTAGCATGACCGCTTTTTGGCACTACAGCATTGGCCTAAGCATTGGCCTAGCCGGTAACTTTCGAACGGCTAAAGGACCCAGACCCGAATTCGGATGCGCACGACTCAGCGGGGCATATAAAGAAATAAGCGAAGCGCAGAAACCCGAATTTTGCAGGCGGTGCAGATATTTGTCTAGTGGGTCCCATGGCGAGCAGAGGCATCGATAACCCTGGGGAATGGGTGGTTTGCTATTGTTGTAGTATTGATTGAGCGCCTTTAACAAATGATGCGCGCTGATCTCCTTCCAGTATTCGCGTCGGCGCGGGTTGAGGAATCTGGATGCCATTCTGGCAGGCTGGGCGCGCTTTCATTTGTCCTAACCAGCGGTCCAGGTTCTCGAGACCATCTCTGGAGACACCAGACCAGCGATAGGTTCTAACCCAGCACCAGTTAGCAATATCTGCAATCGAGTATTCTCCAGCTAGCCACTCCTTGTCCTTCAGTCCTTGATCAAGCACTTCAAATAGTCGCCGGGACTCGTTCTGGTAACGGTCGATTGCCGGCTGGATTTTCTCAGGGAAGTATCGGTAGAAAACGTTCGCTTGACCCATCATGGGGCCTATTCCGGCCATCTGAAACATCAGCCACTGCATGACTTCGTATCGGGCGGGTCCAGAAGGGGGAAGAAGTTGACCCGTCTTTTCGGCTAGATAAATTAGGATGGCTCCTGACTCGAAGAGGGTTAGATCGTCATTTTCTCTGTCCTTGATGACTGGAATTCGCCCATTTGGGTTCATTTCCAGAAATGCGCTAGTTTTCTGATCATTCGCCGATAGATTGATTGGAAATACCTGATAAGGGATTGCCAGTTCTTCCAGTGTGACTGATGCCTTGTGACCGTTGGGGGTGGCAGAAGTGTAGAGTTCGATCATAGATAACTCCAAAATAGAGGAATGTTTTGGTCAAGCTGAAAGTATAGGGGTATCCCCTTTGGTTGTTAAGCTCGCATGCTAGGAGAGACCGCGGTCCAGCCGTTCCGGTCAGGTTGAACTGGCCAAGAAGGATTTAAGGTTGCAGATAAATTGATCAAACTGGTCATGGTGAAGCCAGTGTCCTGCTTGATCTATATCCAAAGTCGTTAAGTTTTTAAAGTGGTCCGCAGTGCCATCCTGACCGATTCGATGCTCAAACCCCTGTTTGGCATTCATCAGCAGACTAGGACAGTTTATGCCATTCCAGAGTTCGATTAGGTCATTTGCTGCCAGTCCCATTGAGGGCTGGGAATGAGTATAGTTGTCGAATTTCCAGCTAAAGGTGCCATCTTCATTTTGATTGGTACCATGCGAGGTCAGGTGATGCGCTCGTTTTTCAGATAGATGAGGATTCGAGGTCATCAGTCGCTGTAGGGCAGAGGAAAAATCAGGATAGCGCTTTGGTATTCTGCCAGCAAGGTGGCGTGTAGTCTCTGCCCATTGCCTGAGCGTACCCGACAGTGCTCCAGGCTGACGTGAATCCTGCCAATAAATTCCGACGCCTTCAACAGAGGTCAAACTTAGGGTTTTCTCTGGGAATAGGCTGGCAAAGATACTGGCAATCGTTCCCCCCATTGAGTGACCAATGATGTGGCAGGGAGACAGACCCCGTTGATCCACTAATTGGGCAAGGTCGAAGACATAATCTAGATGATTGTAAGCGGATCCGCGACTCCATTCGGAATCACCGTGACCCCGCAGATCGGGCGTAATGATATGAAAATCCTGTTTCAGGATTTCAGATGTCCAGTCCCAGTTGTGGCAGTGATCCTGGATACCGTGAACAAGCAGAACTTTTGGCTTTGTCGAATTGCCCCAGTCCAGGTAATGCAATCGTAACCGTTGAGAATAATACGTCTGTGATAGAGGTCCTGAATTGTTGTGAAACATTATTGACTCGATAGTTGGCGCTTCTACAAGAAAGTAATATCTGTTTAGCGTGGGTGTCTGCTTCTGATAAAAACAACAGGCGATAATACGGCTGGTTATCAATGTAAAGCGGGCGCAATCATATCGTGATCATGGTTGAAGTAAAAGTTTATTGCTACGAATACTGACCTTGTTTTTACAGCTAAAGTGCATCGATTGGTACGATTTTGGCTTGCCGGGTAATTGCCGTAGCCGATTTGATCAAGGGAGTGCTTGGATGATAATTTGGAGGTAAAAATTTTGTAAAAGTGATTTCCAATAATTGTTATCGTAATCCTATGATTTTAGTCATCTTATTTGAAAATAGATTGGGGTCAGTGGTCGAAACTCAGTCATAAGATCCTATTTTGGGGTCAAATTTGGCCTATTTGGTGAAATATTTATGAAGTTATGCACATCTGACCCCAATTTCTGAATTAAACTGAATAGATTCAAATTCCAGCTAACAGGAATATCCTAACTAGTTGATTTAATTGAATTTTAACCAAATTGGTTAAAAATTGATCAATTACACTCCTGTAGGATTTTTGTGGGGTATGGGGGTTGTTGGAGAAGTTATCACCAGAGTTATCCACAGATTTTGTGGAAAACCTTAATCCCCTCTTTAAATGTACAAATCATGGGCGCTTGCAAGTTAGTGCGCACTAACACCTTTAATTTTCTGGGGGCTCAGTTGGGCTTTTATAATGCCATATTGAGGTATACCGATAGCCTAGCCAGAATATAATAACGGATGAAACCATGCCAGGGATCAGCGCATTTAGAGCGCCAAACTGGCCGATTACAAAACCGAGTACAAGAGAACCCACTGGAATCGCACTCATCAGGCCCAGTGTATAAACAGACATTAATCGAGCTCGATATTCGGGTTGAGAAATTTCCTGCACCATAAGGCGTGATGTGGTGTTTGTGACACCCATGTTAAATCCCCAATAGGCTGCGGCGAGCCAAAATACGCTGATATGGGGTTGGACCCAGATCAGCAAGAGCACAAATATTCGACTTAACTGCATAATTAGATACAGTCGACCGGGTCGGACTAATGGCATATATCGAAGCAGCCCGAAATTGGCAATGAGAGAACCAAAGTAAAAGATGACCGTGATATTCGCTAATAGTAGCGCATCGCCTTCGTACACCCGAGTAATGATAAATGGGATCGCGACCATCCAGGCACCGGCGTTAAAGAAACTGGAAAAAAAGTTTAGACCAACCAGGTCTCTTGCCAGCTTGAAGCGCCAGGTATATAGCAGACCGTTTTTTATAGTAATCAGCATCGTTGACGCCGGTTTCTGATCCTTGTCAGGAGTCATGCCGGTATCGCTGGGCTTTTCAATGACAGGGTATTTAGGCAGGCCGAGCAGTGCCACTGCACCGAGGATAAAAAAGACTGCCTGAAATGCCAGAACATTGACCAGACCGATGGTTTCGATTTCACCGGCCACCCGGGTACCGATCATGGTTGCTACCGATCCTATACCCGTTGAGAGGCTAATTGCGTATTGAAGTTTTGATCGAGCAACCATGGGGAAGTTCTAAATTTTAAAAATAAAGTTA
>CAZGCW010000043.1:0-3064 GCA_964524295.1 uncultured Pseudomonadales bacterium | reverse complement strand
AGGCACTGTTGAGAAGGTTGGCGCCGAGCGCAAACAAGATGACACTGACCAGTCCCAATTGGTTGTAAGAAATAACAACGATCAAGCACAAAGGTGGAATTGCACTGAGCAGGTGCGTTTGGATAAGAAGCTTTCTACCATCCACACGATCGCCAATAAAACCGCCCCAGAGCATGAATACGAGTCCTGGTATACCAATGAGTAGTTGCACCAGCCCGACAGTTTCAGGTGGTTGCTCTAGTACACCGACAAGAATCCATATCACCAGCAATTGTTGAATGCTGAAACTGCCCATCCAAAGCGCATTGCTGAGGTTATACCAGCTTAGATGGTAGTTGGCGGCTTTATTGGCGTATTTCTGGGAAGAATTCACTAAGGCATAATAACTTATTTCACGGTAATGCGGGTCAAACCGGGGTAACTGTATATTTGTCTTTCGTTTAATAGAGAAATGGCCATAATGCTATAACGTGTTATTGCCCCGAAGGAGACTCGCCTTTGCCTTCTTTTGTCGTCCGCTGTCATAGCGCTCCTGTCGAATCGAAACGGTTTATGGCTTCAATTGGTAGCCCTCGGCATGTTGAGTTTATTGCCGGAATTATTACTGATGCGCTTTTTATTGCCCAGGATCACCGCCGGGATACCCGGCTGTATCTCGTATTTGAGGATAGCAGGGATTTTTCACGCACGTTGCTCATTGATGGGGCCAGTATGGGAGATTTAGGGGGGTTGCATGAACAGGCACTGTTAACAGCCTGCGCAACCGCCCTAGAGCAAGCGGGAAAGCTGATTAAGGGTCAGGCTGTGGTCGCTGGAAATGGTATTGTGGTTGAAACAATTAGTTTTGAGTGGCTGGTAAAGCGTCTTGCCAGGGAACATAACTGTTATTTGCTAGACAGGAAGGGGGTTAGGGCGACAGCCGCCGATCTTGGGTCTGACGACGTATTCATTCTCTCGGATCATGTTCCTATGCCAAAGAAATCATTAAGTTCGATGAAAAGGCAGGGCGTCAAGGTGGTTTCACTCGGTCCGACTCTTTTATTCGCGTCTCAGTGCATTACCTTGTTACATCAATTGGCGGAATCGTCAGATTAGTGATGCGGATGGGCTTGTATTTTGTGCTGGCAGGGCACAGGTGTTTTGGTATAGTTCTAGCGGAAGTTAACGTTCGTGCTTTTCCCTTGATGGTTGTTCCGGGACGATACTTGGTGAATAATGCAGCGCTTGTTTGAGTCTCTTCAATGGCATGGGCAGGGAGAGAAGGGTTAGGTTTGGTGTTACTGATGATTGGAAATTGATGATATGACAGAGAAGATACAAGCTATTGCTATTTTGGGTGGTACAGGGGATTTGGGTGGAGGCTTGGCTAGACAGTGGTCAAGAGCCGGATACCGAATACATATTGGTTCTCGCACGGTGGATAAAGGTCTTGCAGCTGCTAGCGAACTTCTGGCTGAATTTCCGGACCTCAATGTGACTGGCCATGACAATATCAGCGCTGCGCTACTAGCCGATGTGGTCGTCTTGACAGTGCCCTTCGCACACCAGCTCAGTACACTTGAGTCAGTAAAACAGGCGTTAGATGGCAAAGTGTTAATTGATGTTACGGTCCCATTGGTGCCGCCGAAAGTCGGTACGGTGCAGTTGCCGGAGGCGGGTTCTGCAGCCGTTCAGGCTCAGCAGTATTTGGGAGAAAGCGTCAATGTGGTATCTGCTTTCCAGAATGTGGGTGCGATGCATCTGCAGGAGGATGACGCCATTGCCTGCGATGTTCTGGTGACAGGTAATAAGCGAGAGGCACGCCAGACAGTCATAAACTTGGTGGAGGCGCTTGGCCTTAAGGGCTGGCATGCGGGGCCGCTTGCCAATGCGGCGGCTGCGGAGGCCCTGACATCGGTGCTGATTTCCATCAATCGACACCACCAGATCAATGGCGCAGGCATCGTGATAACAGGTGAGTCAGGCTCTGTATGAACCTGACACTATTGGGCGTACCTAATCTCCCTATGGTAGAGCCGGGGGATGATCTTCTCGAGATCATCGATGCAGGGCTTCTGAGTATTGATGAATCCCTGCAGGCTAATGATGTGATTTTGTTAGCCCAGAAAATTGTATCGAAAGCAGAAGATCGGTATGTTGATCTCAAATGCGTACAGCCAACCGATGAAGCTCGTGCACTAGGACTTGAAGTAGACAAGGATCCGAGGAAGGTCCAGGTCATTTTGGATGAATCGAATGAGATTGTTCGTAAACGTCCAGGAGTACTTATTGTTGAGCAAAACCTGGGTTTCGTCCAGGCAAATGCAGGAATAGATCAGTCCAATATCAACGTTGAAGGGGTAGAGGGTGACGATCTGTTACTGTTGTTGCCTGTTGACCCGGATGCCAGTGCACGCTGTTTGCGTAGTGCTGTTAAAACCAAACATGGTATCGATGTCGGGGTGATCATCAACGATTCGGTCGGTCGGGCATGGCGCATGGGGACGGTAGGCCTGGCAATTGGGGTGGCCGGTTTTACGGCTCTGGAGGACTACATCGGCGGTGAAGATTTGTATGGTAGGGAATTATTGGTAACCCAGGTTGCAGCAGCGGACGAACTGGCAGCAGCGGCATCATTGATAATGGGGCAGACGACTGAAAGGATGCCTGTTGTCATTGCCCGGGGCTATCACCCAGTTGACCCGGAAGATCCAGCATTACAGGGCGTTCAACCACTTCTGAGGCCTAAACAGCTAGATATGTTCAGGTAGGGGGAACCATGACGACGGCCACAAAAAGTTGCTTAGCTATTACCGGTGGTGTTGGTGGGGCTAAGCTGGCACTGGGGCTTTCCCGACAATTATCGCCTGAGAAGCTAACCATAGTGGCGAATACAGGCGATGATTTTGAACACCTAGGTTTAAGTGTTTGTCCGGATTTGGATACCGTAATGTATACCCTGGCTAATGTAGCTGACCGGGAAAGCGGCTGGGGTCAAGCTGGAGAGACCTGGCAGTTCCTGGCTGCCCTGGAACAGTTGGGAGGGGAAACCTGGTTCAAACTGGGTGATAAAGACCTCGCCACT
>CAZGCW010000042.1:0-21630 GCA_964524295.1 uncultured Pseudomonadales bacterium | reverse complement strand
AGTCCAGAAATCCTTGATATGGATTCTTGAGTGTTGTTGGGCCAGAAAGTAGATCACTGCCGCCAGCAGCAGAGAATGGAGAATCCAGTTAAGCATGACGTTTCCTTAATGTGACGAATCAGAATAACTAAATGATACTCACAAATCATGCCAAGGTCATAACCTATTGTATTTATTAGTAATTTATCATAGCGGTTGTCATTTATGTCTTGCGTTTGGTCTATAAGGCCACTTTTTAGTCAAAAAAAGTCATCCTAAAGCAGGCGCGGTTGTTGGAATACCTTCTGCCGCTCCTATGTGTATTCTGCCGGTTTTTCGGAGAAAGTGGCCTGCCTAACGGCTTCCATCAGAACGGGCTGTTGCAGGGTACTTGCACCTGAGTCGGTCTCAGGTGATTATTTGTAATTGATGTATCACCGTGACTTGGTATAGGAGGAGTAACATGCTGGATCTTCATTATTGGCCGACACCCAATGGCAAGAAAGTGACCATTCAACTTGAGGAATGTGGTTTAGCCTACCGAGTTGTACCGTGTAATATTGGCAGGGGTGATCAGTTTCAGGATTCATTTTTACAAATAAACCCAAATAATCGAATGCCGGTACTGGTCGACCATCAGCCTCAAGATGGCGGAGACCCCCTATCTGTGTTTGAATCAGGCGCGATCATGCTTTACATCGCCGAAAAAACCGGCGAATTCCTGCCAAAAGATATGCGGGGTAAATATAACGTTATCCAATGGTTGGTTTGGCAGATGGCGAATCAGGGACCCAAGACTGGAGAGTGTGGTCACTTCAGGAGGTTGGGACCCGAACAGGGAGATCAATCCTATGCGGTTAAACGATTTACGGATGAGGTTAATCGATTCTATGGTGTGCTCAATAATCAGTTGTATCAGCGACGGTATCTATGCGGTGATGAATACACCATAGCTGATATGATTTGCTATCCCTGGTGTGTGAATTGGCAGGGCCAGGGTCAGGATATTGGCGAGTTTAAGTATTTCAGACGTTGGTTTGAAGAGCTAAGCAATCGACCTGGTATTAAAAAGGGGATGGCCGTGGGCAGTGATATGCAGAATGACTATGCTTCTGCGAGCCCATCAGAACTGGAGGCGTTGAAGAAATTGCTTTATAACCAAAGGGCTCGGCCTGCACCGGAGCATGGCGGCCTTGAATAATTCGGTTAACGAGTCTTGACCGCTAAATCGTCTTATTCAAAATTTCTTTCTTTCCACCAGGGGAAGTATTCGGGCATATCCTGACTGACTTTGCCTGGAAACGAAGCAGGGCGTTTTTCCAGAAAAGATTCGACTCCCTCTTTAGCGTCGGGCGATCTACCCCGGTAATAAATTCCTCTTGAGTCCAGTTTGTGGGCTTCCATGGGATGATCTGCTCCGAGCATTTTCCACATCATCTGCCTGATCAATGCAACCGATACCTGAGAGGTTGACTCAGCAAATTCATGGGCCAGATCTCGCGCTGCAGGTAGAAGGTCATTGGCTTTGTGAATACTACGGACAAAGCCTTTGTTGCAGGCTTCATCGGCGTTGAACACCTTTCCTGAGAAGGTCCACTCCAGAGCCGTCTGTATTCCCACGATCCTCGGTAGGAACCAACTGGAACAGGCTTCTGGTACCACTGCTCTCTTTGCAAACACGAAACCATAGCGCGCTTCTTCTGCAGCTAGGCGCACGTCCATAGCACACTGCATGGTGGCGCCGACACCCACAGCGGGACCATTGCAGGCTGAAATGATGGGCTTGAGGCTTTCGAACAGGCGCAAAGTCAGGATGCCGCCACCATCGCGGCGTAGTCCACCGCTTCTCCCAGGGGCATCATTGTTGAAGGTATTACCGCCACCGGAAAGGTCTGCGCCAGCACAATAACCTCGACCTGCGCCGGTAAATATAATGGCTCGGATACGATCGTCCGAATCTGCCGCATCGAGGGCATGCAGAATTTCGTTCTGCATCTGCAAAGTATAGGCATTGAGCTTGTCGGGTCGATTTAACGTAATCGTGAGGATTTGATCGGAAACGTCGTAAGTGATTTGCTGATAATTCATTTAGGTTGTCTCAGTGTAGTGATGGATGAGGTCGCTGAACAATTGTCTCTGTGCATGGCTACCGCCGATAGTGTACAGATGCTTCTCTACCTGTTTAAGTTTTTTAATTCCGTTACTGGCTCTGTGCTGACCTAGATCAACGACTGCTTCCGCTGTTTTTAGCCCAATTGATCTGCAAATCGAGGCTTGTTCCCCAGTACCTTGACTCCATTTTCGAATGGCTTTCAGCGCCTGATTAATGGCTGGATTATCATTGAGTATGGCCGGCGCCATTAGGTAATGTAAGGTAATGAATATTAATTCATTATCAGTTGCTCGGTGTTGCCACTGTTGTAATACGTGCCATCGATCAGTGACATCAAGGCCCTGCATTTGCAGTCGCCACAGCAGGCTTGCAGCATTGCAGATGTCCAGATAGAGGTCATCCTGTAATGGCATGGTGAGTACTTGATCGTAAATGTCCAGGGCGGCACCGCTATCGCCGCTGGATAAATGAAGCAGGGCTTCATGCCAGTGTAAGTGATAGACAAAATTATTGGTATCAGTCCATTCGTGAATCCGATCATGTAACCAGGTCAGTCCATCCTGCCAGCGACTTTGCATTTGACACACATGCGTTACCGCATGAGCAGCCCAGAGGTCATTTGAATTTAGGCCTACGGCTTCTCTGCCAGCAGTTTCAGCCTGTTGATATAGGCCGGACTCCTCAAGCCCAAAGCTGTACAAGCCCAGGACGTACCCTTTCCAGGAATGTTCTTCCCAGGCTGGCAAAACACGAGCAACTGATTTGTACATGCTCCCGGCATCGCCTCTATAAAAATAAAGGTTGTGGGCTGCCTTAAGGGCAATGATGTCGGTGGGATAGGTATCCAGGATGAGCTCGAATTTGTCGATGGCGGCGTTAACATTATCGCCTAACCAATCATTGAAAGCCGCTGCATGCAGGTGTTCGCGATGATTTAATTCTGCATTGCTCAACCACTCCAGACTCTGATTGATGGGTTTCGCAAGCCTTGGGTCACTGCCCATTTTCAGGAGGTAGCCTTTCAATATATGGGCCATCGGGGGAGCCGTGTCCTGCTCGGTCAGGTTATTCAGTTTTGCCATGGTATCGGGTTTGAATTGCAGGTAGCTTTCCGTTACTTGTTCAAACAGTTTCACGTCCTGGTTAGAGTAAGCACTATGGTTGAGGCCTAGAAAATCCAAATATTGCATTAGTTCTGTCCGTAGTGGCTACTTCGATGGTCCAGATACAGTAATTCTTTTTTGCTACTGACGCGACCCAGAAGTTTGTTCCTGTGTGGAAATCGCCCGAATTCGGCGATGATTGAAGCGTGGGATTGCCAACTGGGTAAAAATCCCTGTAAGGCTCGCTGCCACTCCGGTGTGGCAAGGCTTAACAGCTTCTCAAGCAGGCTCAGACCCAGACGTTGCAGGGATACTTCTTCACTGTGATGAAGAGGATGCCAGAGAAATAACTGTTCTGAAGGCGTTAGGTGATGATATTGCTCTGCATTGTGCACGGCCAGACTTAACCGCTGTGCCTCCAAATCATTGCTCCACGCCTCCGGGCGCCCCCTGAAAATGTGCCTGGAAAATTGATCGAGGATGATGATTTTGGCTGTGCTCATCTGTGTTGTATCCCCATTGATCGATTTGTTATGGGGAAAGTTATTTAGCAGGCCACCAAATTGTGCCTTGATATAGGCGTCCAGTTGTTGACCGTTTTGATACCAGCGTTGTTTGTTTTCTTTTAAAGCATTAGCCTGATACCGAGCTTTACCAAGCCAGTAGTCGAGGATGACATCGGAATCAATCTCGTTACTAACCAATTTCATCCTCGGAAAGCTGCAGGTAGCGACGCAGATAGTGAACCAAGATATAAAGTGGGATGGTATCGAGAAGGGCCACTATTACCTTGAACAGGTAGTTGCTGGTCATTAAGGTAAACATGACGGATGCGGTCAGGGCGCCCGCGATAAACTGGGCTCCAAAGGTGACCGCAATGACCATAAAAGAATCGACGCCTTGGCTGATTATGGTGCTACCGTTATTGCGCAGCCATAGGTGCTTTCCCTTGGTGAGCCGCTTCCAGAAGTGAAACAGGAAAACATCACAGTATTGGGCTGCAAAGTAAGCCACCATTGAAGCGATGACAGCGCCGGAAGTGGTTGCGTAAAGCAGGCTGAATAATTCAATCGAATCCGTGACTACCTGCCCATTGGGTAGGGAGACATTTTCTGCAAGTTGTATAAGCTGCCAGGGCGGTTGGGTATCCGCGCTGGGCATATACTGACCTAACCACATAAAAGCCAGGATAAAAATATTCAGGAACAGGCCAAATGTAACCAGGAAATTAGCCCGCTTTTTGCCGTAAAGTTCGCAGATTAAGTCGGTACAGATGAAGGTAATGGGATAAGGGAGAACGCCCACGGCAAGAGTCCATGGGCCGAGTTGGATAAACCGGGTAATGCCCAGGATATTGAGCATCGTCATGGCGCACAAGAAGATGCCAGCCAGGATCAAGAATACGCGTTCCCGGCGCTCCACCACGACCCGATCATCGCTGTGCCTTTCGATTGAGTCATCAAGAGAATTCAATTTGACCTTCCTTTGTTTAGATATTTGGCATACAGATGAAGGCGATCAGCTTTCTATCTGCCCTAGATTACAGTGCATAACGGCACCATTGAGAACTGGAGAGTTGGCTGCAAACAAAACGGTTTGTGCTATCTCACCGGGCTCGACCAATCTGCCGAAAGTACTCGCTGACGCAATATCTGTGAGGACCTCTTCCTGATAACCAATGTGTTCGCGAAGCATTTCTGTATCGGTAAAACCGGGGCAGATACAGGCTGTATGAATTTGCTTGCCACTGAGATCCTGGCAGGTGGCTTTCATCATACCGACAATGGCATGTTTACTGGTCACATAGGAAAATGAACCTGCTACGGCTTTCTCTGAGAGGGTTGATCCAATATAGATAATGGCAGAACCAGGATGCATATAGGGAAGCAATTTAGCGTTGAGCATTTGTGGTGCTACCACATTGAGTTCGAGAATTTCACGCAGTGCGTGCGGCGTACTGGTATCTATACAGTCATTAATTAGCTTTGCCGCATTGTGGACCAGTGTTAGTGGGCCTGCTTGTAGTTGACGGCTGAAAATTTCATCTAGTTTCTCGCTGGCATTCGGTTGTAGCAGGTCTACGGCATGATTTTCGATTCTGTCATCGTTTGCCGGGTTTCTGGAAAGGTTAATCACACGATAATGGCTATCGGCGAACAACTTTGCAGTGGCGAGGCCGATCCCCTTGCTAGCACCGCTGATAATTAAGGTATTCATGACACCCTCCAATCAGCAGAGCCGTTTTGTCCCGGACTGGACGAAACGGTGACGGTCATATTTTCAATACCACGTTCGACAAAGCCCTCATCTTCGACGAGTCTGCTGAGGAAGTATTGGGAAAACTCTTCTACCGTGGTATTGGCGACGGGCAGCGTTAAAACATCCCTGGGGAGAAATAGCATAGTCTCATCATTGAATCGAGCCACGGTATAGCCACCTTCAACATTCACGCTGAGATAAGGGGAATTTTCCGGCAGAATCGTTTTTTCATCTAGCTCATCACACAGTTGGCGGATGCGTTTTTTGATTATCGAGTAGTCGAAAATAATACCGGTAGGGTCAAGTGGTGCGGTGATGACACAGCTGACCTGAAAGTTGTGGCCGTGAAGGTTCTCTCGATCGGTTTCATTGAAAATGGTGAAGTGAGCTGCAGAAAAATTCATCGCCTGTTTCGCCACTTCTATGCGGGCCATTCTCATCGTTTGGGTCATGATTGATCTCGCTTAAAAGGCTAGTTTAACCCAGGCCTAGGCTGGGTGCGAATATTATGCCAGTGGTGTCCGGGGATAGATTCTGAGAGACTCTAGGAGGAGAAATGGATCAAGGATATAGAGAAAATGACCTTAAGCACGCTAAGTAGATCGATTGAAGGAAAAGTGGCCATCGTAACCGGTGCGGCCAGTGGTATGGGTAGGGCGACGGCACACCTTTTTGGCGATGAGGGGGCAAAAGTGGCATTACTGGATATTGATTCGGAAAAGCTGGAAAGCGTCGTGAGTGAAATGATTGAGGCCGGCCATGAGGCTCAAGGGTGGTTGCTTGACTTGTCTGACAGAGCAGCGATTCAAGGTGTGGTGGATGAGATAGCGGCCCATTTTGGTGGCGTCGATATACTCATTAATAATGCAGGAATTTCTATTCCCTCGCCGGTGGATAGTGAGGATTATATGGCGGCTTGGGATAAGGTGGTTGCGGTCCTGTTAACGGCGCAAGCCTTGATGGTTCGGGCGGTATTGCCTTATCTGAGATTGGCTGATTTTGGCCGTATCGTTAATATTGCGTCGACTGAAGGATTGGGAGCCACCCGCTACGGCAGTCCGTATACCTCAGCAAAAACTGGCGTTATCGGTTTAACCCGCTCGTTGGCAGTTGAATTAGGTAGGGAAGCAATCACCGTTAATTGTATCTGTCCAGGCCCCATTAATACGGGCATGACCGCAGGGATTGCGGAGGAAAGCAAGGTCATTTTTGCCAAACGAAGGACGGCTATCGGTCGATATGCTGAACCCGAAGAGGTGGCTCATGCCACCCTGAGCCTGGTCTTACCCGCCATGCAATATGTGACCGGCGTTACCTTGCCAGTTGATGGCGGTCTCACCATCAAGAATGCTTGATCAGGTTTTTACGCGAAACATTGGCGAGGCGATGGTTGGCCAATCCACTTGCCAGCCCGGTCCGCTCTGAAAAGGACGGATCCAGGTGTGGCGTTAGGTCAGCAACCGAACTGATCTGGTTTAAGGCCATGTCAATCAGTGTTTCAGTAACGTCGCTGGTATATCGACGGTTTTCGCCCTTAGATATTCGCCAAAGGATTTTGCCTGGCCATCAATCCGATTATTCGATGAAACGCCATCTTTCAAAATGCCTCTGATGTAGAAGTTCAGCGAGCGCATATTAGCTAGTTCGTAGCGAATCACTTCATACTGGCTTACGTCAGGGCATAATTTCTTGAACTGATCGACGGTCAGGAAATGGTATAAAAATGCATAGGCCTCATCTGTTTTGGCCCATACGCCGCAATTTGCGCAGCCACCTTTGTCGCCTGATCTGGCACCGAACAAGGTGCCGAACGGCGCAGTTATCGTCTTACCAGATGGAGCAGGAGCGATGCTGACAGGAACCTCTTGATAGAATATTTCCTCGAAGCCGAGTCGTTGCGTCGGCATCACCTGCTGGGTTTTGCCGTCGATATGCAGTACCTCTGTGACCTTTTGACTATCGATCAGAGCGGGCCAATAGACTATCGTCTCCTTGCCGCCCCCGAGGCTATTACCGCGCGAGGTATTTCCTGGGATCGTGGCGAGGCTCAGCTCAGTTATTTTCGCACTGAACAAGCGGTTCACTTTTTTCGGGTCGGACGAAGTGCAGCTTATTCGTAGGGCTGCATGTGCTTCTTCGTTCGTTGCAGGGTTTTCCTTGTCACTTCTAATTAGTTGAATGTCAACTTCATCGAACTGCTCCTGACCGCCCAGGTTATGAAAAATCTGATCGATATAAAGTTCGGCCTTCTTTTCTATATTAAGGCCGGTCAAGAGAACCTCTATGCCACTTTTGTATTTACCCTTGGTATTGATACAGACTTTGTGAGTACTGGGTGGGCTACTGCCCCGGCAGCCGCTTACGCGAACCTGATTATCGGCTATTTGCTCGAGTTTCAGGGTGTCAAAATGGGCAATGACATCGGGATTATAATAGGCGGGCGTTGAGATCTCATAAAGTAACTGCGCTGTGATAGTTCCGACCGAGATCAGACCGCCTGTGTTTTCATGTTTGCTAATAACAAAGCTGCCATCAGCTGAAATTTCTGCGATTGGGTAGCCAACATTGCGAAAACTGGGGACCTCCTCAATAAAGGAATAGTTACCTCCCGAGCATTGTGCCCCACATTCGATGATGTGCCCTGCAGCGAGGGCTCCGGCCAGGGCATCATAGTCATTCCTGCGCCAGTTGAACTTCCACGCTGCCGGTCCGATAACGACCGCAGCATCGGAGACGCGAGGACAAATTACAATATCCGCGCCTTGGTCAAGGGCTTCTTTTATGGCCCAGCAGCCAAAATAAGTATTAGCAGTAACCACCTCGTTTTCGCATTCACTCATGGGAATGTCTCGGTCAATATTACGAAGTTCCTCGCCCTCGGCGGATAGTGATTCGAGATGCGGCATCAGGTCATCGCCATCGATATAAGCAACTTTTGCTTGTAGCCCTTTTGCGGCAATTATTTTTTCAACTTCGACTGCCATACCAGCTGGGTTAAGGCCTCCGGCATTAGTGACAATGCGAATATTTTTCTCCAGACACAGACTCACTACCTCATCCAACTGCTTCAGGAAGGTCCCTACATAACCGAGATGGGCGCCTCGACTCTGTTGCTGATCATAGAGAATTTTCATGGTTAGTTCGGCGAGATAATCACCGGTTAGAACGTCAATTGGGCCGCCTTCAACCATTTCCAGGGCGGCAGCAAGGCGGTCTCCGTAATAGCCACTGCAGTTGCCTATTCTGATTGTCTCACTCATCTGTCCTCTCCTGACTTTAGCTTTCTATCCAATTCGGTTTTCTTTTCTCCCGAAAGGCTGATATGCCTTCGGTTGCCTCTTCAGAACGGAATAGTTCACCGCTCCACTGGGCTGTCTTAACGAAAGCATCTTCTGTACTTAAAGAAGGAACTTGTCGCACTAGTTTTTTACATTCTTGTACCGCATTGGGGCCTCCCATGTTAATCATGGCGACTTCTTCTTCGACGGCACGTTCCAATGTGTCTGCCGCGACGGCTCGGTGAGCAAAACCCATGTCTACTGCCTGTTTACCACTAAAACGTTCGCCAGTCAGGAACAGTTTCATACCGTGGTGCGGACCTAATTTGGGTAGGCAGACTACAGAAATGACGGCAGGGATGACGCCTATTCTCACTTCGCTGAAGCTGAATTGAACTTGCTCCGCAGTGATAACGATATCGGCAGCACCAACCAGTCCCAACCCACCGGCGAAAGCGGCGCCGTTAACAGCCGCAATGACAGGTTTTGGGCTTTGCAGTATGCTGTTTAATACGTCAGCATAGGGAACCGACCGGATACCGCTAATCGTTGCCCCGGGGGGGCTCTTCAGGTCGGCACCCGCACAGAATGCGGGTCCTGTGCCGGTGATCACAATGCTGCGGACCTGGTCATCTTCATTGGCAGCTTTAATATGATCATAGAGCTCAGTCACCAGGACAGCTGACAGGGCATTTCGATTTTCTGGCCGGTTGAGTCTGATCCAGCCTGCGCCATTGCGAATTTCATAGATGGTAGCTTGGCTTCCAGGCATGTTTATTCCTCCTCTGCTAGTTCAATTAATAGTTCGCTATTAGCAACCTGGTCGCCTTCCGAGACGTTGATCGTGGTGACTGTCCCATCGCGTGGTGCGGAGATCTGGTGTTCCATTTTCATTGCTTCGAGTACCAATAAGACCTGCCCTTGGGAAACGTTATCGCCTTCTGATGTACTAATAGCCAAGACTTTGCCGGGCATCGGCGCAGTTAACCCGCCTGACAATGCGGTCAGATGCAGTTGCGGAAATCTAGGCATCTCCTGTAGTTCAATGTCACCTTCTGAGTTATGAATTAACCAGCGATCCTGGGTCTGGTCAATAGTGAAGGACTGTCGTAATTTGTTTATTTCGCAGTCGACCTGGCCTTTGCCAGCCCTCAGGATTCGAACAACATACGGCTGGTCCTGGCATTGGACGCTGAGATCACCGTTTCGCTCGGTACGGTATTCAAGTAGTAACGTGGTATCAGCCTGGCTAAAGGAAACGCGTTGCGGCGGCAAATGGGAATTTCGCCAGCCCCTTGGTATGGTTTTGAGCACCTTGGCTGCTGCCTGTCGCTTTGCTCTGGCTTCGATCATGGCTGCTATAGCGGCAAAAACCAATCGATTTAGGCTGGGTGAGGATGCTCTGGCCGGATTGACCCGATCAATAAAGTCTGTAGTTGTGTCGCCAGCCAGGAATTCCGCTGTTCTCAGGGTCGACACCAAGAAATCCCGGTTAGTAACAAGGCCTTGTATACGAGTCGTTTCCAGGGCTCTGGCCAGTCGTACAATCGCTTCGGCTCGAGTATCAGCATGGACGATGACTTTGGCAATCATGGGGTCAAACTGAGTACTGATAATACTGCCTGACTCGATGCCAGAATCATATCTAGCATTTCCTGATGAAGAGGGTTCCCACGCAATCACAGTACCAGGTGAGGGCAGGAATTTATGATTTGGATTTTCCGCATAGAGTCGTGCTTCGATGGCATGACCTTTGAGAGTAAGGTCGGATTGGCTAAATGATAGGCTGGCACCTTCAGCAATTCGAATTTGCTCTTTAACCAGGTCAAGGCCGGTTATTTCCTCGGTTACAGGATGTTCAACCTGCAAGCGGGTGTTAACTTCGAGAAACCAGAATTCATTGCCATCAAGCAGGAACTCGACGGTACCGGCCGAATAATAGCCCAGTGATTTAGCTGCTGATATGGCCGCCGCACCCATGGCTTGTCTTAATTCACTAGTGACAGCGGGAGACGGTGCCTCTTCAATGATTTTCTGATGGCGCCGTTGGATCGAACATTCTCGTTCAAAACAATGGACAACATTGCCCTGTTGATCGCCAAGTATTTGGATTTCAACGTGTCTGGAAGACGTTAACCAGCGTTCCAGGAATAATGTATCGTTACCAAAAGCTGCGCCAGCTTCGCGTTTAGCGGATGCCACAGCATCAGCTAGTTGATCAACTGAATCAACCACTCGCATGCCTCTTCCACCACCGCCAGCCGTGGCTTTCACGAGGACCGGATAGCCAATCTTGTCAGCCGCGGCAGCAATATCGGAGTCGGCTGATAGTTCCATGGCTGGCAGGGTCGGTACACCCGCTTCAGTCATTATCTTTTTTGCTGATAACTTGTCGCCCATCTTGTCTATCGCGGTGATAGAAGGGCCGATGAAGGTAATACCATGGTCTTCGATCGCGCGAGCAAACTCGGTATTTTCTGATAAGAAACCGTAACCAGGATGTAGGGCATCGGCGCCGCTGGTTTTGCATGCTTGAAGAACCTGCCCCGTATCCAGGTAGGTGTCAGTGGGAGTCTCACCGGTTAAGCCGATTGCCATATCGGCTTCCTTGACAAAAGGCGCATCAATGTCACTTTCAGCGTAGATTGCGACAGTGGCAATACCCATTTCCCGTGCCGTTCGTATAATTCTGCGGGCAATTTCCCCTCGGTTTGCAATCAGAATTTTCTTGATGACCCTTACATTCTCCATGTGCCGAACTCCTTGGTTCCTTCAACCTGGTTGTTGTGACAGGCCGAGAGTGTCATCGCGATGATAATTCTCGTATCTCTAGGGTCAATCATGCCGTCATCGGATACCCGAGAGGTCGCAAACAGTCCCTTCGAACGTTCTTCGGCCCAAAACTCGGCCGTTTCTGCGCGTTTGGCATCGGCTTCTTCATCGAACTTAATGCCGCGTCTCTCTGCTGCTGCACGCTGTACTATCGTCATTACGCCAGCCATCTGTTTGGGCCCCATGACTGCGATTTTGGCCGTCGGCCAGGTAAAGGTAAACCGCGTGCCATAGGCCCTGCCACTCATGCCGTAGTTGCCAGCACCGTAAGAGGCGCCCACGATGATACTGATGTGAGGAACCGTCGAATTGGCAACGGCGTTAATCATCTTGGAGCCGTTTTTAGTGATTCCACCCTGTTCAAAATCGGTACCCACTATGTAGCCGGTTATGTTGTGAAGAAATACGAGTGGCACATGGATCTGGTTACACAGTTGGATGAATTGCGCCGCCTTTTCTGCACATTCTGAAAAAAGTGCGCCATTGTTACCTAGGATGCCAACGGGATAACCATGGATCTGACTCCAGCCGCAGATTAAGGAGGGGCCGTAAAGGGGTTTAAATTCTTCAAATTCAGATCCATCAGTGATTCTGTTAATCACCTCTCTGATATCAAAAGGGGTCTTAAGGTCTTTGGATACCAGGCCTAATAAGTCCTCGTCATCATGTATAGGCTCTGAAAACTGGCTGTTTGGCTCAGGGCCTTTTTTTCGCCAGTTCAAATGTGAGATGACCTCGCGACAGATTCTTATTCCATCCATTTCGTCCTCGGCCAGGTAATCTCCTAAACCCGAAACGGTGGTGTGCATGTCGGCACCGCCGAGGCTTTCTTCATCAGCGTCTTCACCAGTCGCCATTTTGACCAGGGGCGGTCCGCCCAGGAAAACCTTGGATTGATTTTTGATAAAGATATTGTAATCGCTCATTCCTGGTTGATAAGCGCCACCGGCGGTGGAGGCACCAAAGACTACAGAAATGGTCGGTATCCTGAGCTTAGATAGCTCGGTGATTTCGTAGAATAACCGGCCTGATTCACCAAAGTGGCCGGTTTCACGCATAATGGCTGCTTCCGGATCACCGCCACCGTCTCCGCGTAGGTCAGCGCCCGCTGACTCTACCAGCTGGATATAGGGCAGACGATTTTCCCGGGCTATTTCCAGGCCGCGCATGAGCTTTTTTGAGTTAAAGGGATTAAATGCACCCGCGCGCACGGAAGGGTCGTGGCCGAGAATGAGGCATTCGATTCCTGCTACGACACCAATTCCAACGATAAACCCAGAGCCCACATTGTAATTGGATCGCCAGGCTGCCAGTGGACTGATTTCGAGAAAGGGTGAGTCCCGGTCGAGAACCAGGGCGATTCGTTCCCGAACCGGCATTTTGTGTCTGGAGCGAAGTCGTGTCATAGCTTCTTCGCCGCCACCGGCCTCGACTTCGGCATGGAGTGTTTCTAAATGTTCGAGCCTCTCCAGCATGTCGAACCTGTTCTGACGAAAATTATCTGAGTGTTGATTGACCTTGGATTCTAAGATTGACATGGCGTAGGCCCTCGATCGATTTCTTTCTTAAAATCTAAAGGTATCAAAAAAAGGACCAGATGAGCAGATGAGTTTGGTAACTATTTTATTAACCCCTGTTATACCTGCTGATCAGGTAAGGTTGGATGAGAACGCAGTGTACTTCGGCTTCTCTGACTGTTATTTAGCGTTAATTTGAAGGTAAAACTATTTTCCAGGCTGTGGTTTTCGAGTGGTATGCTTTGTGCGGATAGAGGGCGTTGCCGATTGTCGGTGATACAACGCGGATATGAGCGTGCCCAGATTGAGGCTACAGTCAGGACACCCAGTTAAAAGTAAAGTTGCGAGGATTAAACATGGCCCGTTGGAAAAATTGGTCCGGGCGTCAAGAGGCAGCTCCAGAGGCATTACACTTTGTGCGTAGTCAAGCTGATGCTATGGCTTTGGTTGATCGGGCCCAGCTGGATGGGAAAGGTATCCGGGTAGCGGGGTCAGGACACAGTCACTCGCCCCTGGTCGCAAGCACTGACTGGATTGTGGATGTTTCAGGGCTTGCCGGAGTTACTGATGTTGATCACGAAAATAGAACAGCCTGGATTTATGCAGGAACGCCTATTTTTAGCTTGGGGCGGTCCCTGCAGGACTTGCTTTGCATAATCAGGGTGACATAGATCGTCAGACCCTTTCCGGCGCCTGCGCCACAGGCACTCATGGCACAGGTCGCAAGCTGGGCAATATGTCCTCAGCAGTGTTAGCCGTCGAGGTGATCACTGGCAAGGGCGAGTGTGTAATCTGCTCGGCTGACCATGAGCCCGAGCTTTTTGCCGTGGCAAGGTTGGGTTTGGGGGCGGCGGGTATCATTACTCGCTTACAACTGCAGTTGAGAGATAGTTATAAGTTAAAGGAGAATGGGCGGGATATTGCTTTGCCTGACCTGCTTCTGCAACTTCCTGACCTGGTGGATAGCCATGATCGATTTGAATTTTTCTGGCATCCCCAGTCAGATCAGGCGACAGTAAAACTGACGGACGAAACCACCGATTCGCCCGAGTACCCGCTAGCCCAGGAAGGTAGACGTTGCGCCTGGAATTACGAAGTTTTACCCAGTCATCGACCCCATCTGCACACAGAGATGGAATATAGCGTACCTGAGGCGCTCGGCCCAGCGTGTTTCTCCGAATTACGCCAGATGATTCAAACCGATTTTAGCGATCTACGATGGCCAGTTGAGTATCGAATGCTGGCTCAGGACTCTATCTGGTTATCAACCGCCTGCGAGCGCCCAACAATAACGATTTCGGTGCATGAGGACATTCGACTCGATGACTCAGTTTATTTTGCTGCCTGTGAACGCATATTCCTTCGATACCAGGGGCGGCCGCACTGGGGTAAGGTTAATTATCTAACCGAGGCAGATTTTCGATCGAGCTATTCCCATTGGCCTGACTGGTGGCGAGTGCGAGATCAGTTTGATCCCGATGAGGTGTTTGTGAATGATTACCTGGCATCCATTCGACCATGAAAGAACGACCCAGCTTCACCGTGTGAATAGCTTTACCTCGTGTAGAGCCTGACCTCGTGAATAGCTTTACTTCCTGAATAGCCTCATCTAGTCAGTAACCTTAGCCGATAACTAGTTTTACCCTGTGAATAGCCTTGTCTGCTGCCATCAACGTGGTGTCTTAATTTTCGGACTTTTCCGTTCAATCGAAGCGATCAGTCAGTTTAAATACGGGATAGAGCAAGAAGTGATAACCGCCAATCCGGGTTTGACTCAGGCTCTGATATAGGCCAACTGAGCAGCTATTACGAGCCTAGTTGGCCCTTGGTATTTGCTGGCGTCTGACTTAAAACCACTGCCAATGATAAGGTGCCCGTAAGTGTCCTACGGCTTTGGTTGACGTGCTTTTTCGAAATCGGGTGGTCGTTTCTCGAGGAAAGCATCGATTGCTTCACGGTGCTCCGGGCTTGTGTAGCATTGGGCCAGCGCTATACCTTCTCGCTGTTGGACTTTTTTGATATCCGGTTCAGCCATATTGGCAGTAACCAAGTCCTTTACCATGCGCAGGGCTGATGGCGGATTTTCGCCCATCGCTCTGGCCATGGATTTGGCAGTTTGCAGCAGCCGATCAGGTGTTTCTACCAGATGGTCAATCAATCGGTATTCGAGGGCCTGCTCAGCGCTGATGGTGCCCCCAGTGAGCATCAGTTCATTCCCTCGACCAAAACCGGTTCGGGCAATAAGATAATAAGAACTGGCAAGTTCAGGAACGAGTCCCATTTTTATGAAACGCACGCTGAATTTGGCTGAAGGCGAAGCAATAATCATGTCACATGGCAGAATTTGGGTGAGTCCCACTCCGATGGCAGCCCCATTGACTGCGGCAATAATAGGTTTCGACCGTCTGACTAATCCGACCCAATCTCGAGGAGCCGGATTTTGTCCCGATCCAGCATCGTCATTAGACTGTGCCTGGGCCAAAAAAAGATCCTTGATGTCCGCACCAGCACAGAAGCCGCGGCCCGCTCCGGTCATCACAATAGCAGTGATTGAACCAGTTTCATTGGCTATCTGCAGTGCTTGATGCAGTTCCGCACCCATTTCATAGGTCCAAGCATTTAAACGCTCCGGGCGATTCAGCGTGATCGTGTTAATGCCGTCTTCCACGTCAGAGAGGATGGTGTTGTATTGCATTACCGTGTACTCCATTGGTCGTTGTTTCAGTCTTTCTGGAACAGTGTATACGAATGGGACTGGATAATGACAGTCGTGTTCAGTTAGGGCATTCTTGGCTTTGCAGCCTGCTTAATCGGTGAGACTGTCTCCTTGTATCATTGACCAGAAGCGCGCCAGAATCTCGCTATTGGCACGCTCTTTGGTTATAAATTTGACATGCTGGTCAGGTCTGTCTTGATTAACCTGTATGTACCACAGAGGATTAATTTCATTCGGTAGCATAGAGTAGCGAACATCAATCACCCGATCGGGATGCAGGGGTCGCCAGGCTAGATAACCATTTGAAAATTTTCGAAACCGTTCGATATCAATCGTTTGCTGTTGGTTGCGTTCAAGGCTGGGGAAATGCTGTCCGACATCAATTATTGCCGCCCTTGACCCTGCATAGGTTTTTTCCTCGAGTCCGACCCTGACCGCATCGACGTAGAAATGGTCTTCCCATTGGTACACTGTTTTCCAGATAAGCAGGTTTGCAAAGGAAGGTTTGCTCGCTATTTGCGCGGGGTGATGTTGCCGGGTCGCTGCAAGCTGTTCTCCGGCGTGAGTGGCGCGCAGATTTTGTATGAGGCCTAGGCTAAGATAGATTATCATCCAGGCCAGGGCGGCCCGTAGCCATATTCGGCTTTTCTGCTTGTAAGCTAGCCAGGTTAAAATACACAGTGGTAGGGTAAATAAGGGATCAATGATGGAAATAATATTCCAGGCAAAGCGTTCCTCACTGAAAGGCCAGAACAGTTGGGTGCCATAGGTTGTGCAGGTATCTAATAATCCATGACTGGCAAAACCGAGTAAGCAGGAGAGATATAATCGACGTAAATCGATATGTTGACGGACCCAGTGCCAAAGTAGGGCGGAGCAGATGGCGGCGCCAAAGGGTATGAAAACGAGGGAATGGGTGAACTGGCGATGATATTCCAAAAATAACAGGGGGTCGGTGGGTGAAGAGATAAACACATCAATATCTGCGCTAATGCCTGCGAAAGCACCGCACAGCAAGGCGAGGTTCGTGTGTTTTTTCGGTTGGTTGGCACCGCTAACGACTGCGCCTACCACGCCCTGAGAGATCGGATCCATGTGTAACCTTGTTTTTTATTTCAGGCCATGCAAAGTGGTGGATACTTTAGCAGGTTCGTAAAGGGGAAGGGGAGTGTTACAGGTTTATATCGATTTTAAAAGCCCATATGCTTTTGTTGCGCTCAGACCGTGCTGGCAGTTAGAGCGCGACTATGGCATTGCCATTGAATGGTTGCCATTGACATTGAATATTGGCAGTTACCTGGGTACGGCTAAAGTAGATGATACGGGTAAAGTGACCTCTAATAATCGTTCTCCTAGGCAATGGCAGGCGGTACGCTATGCTTATATGGACGCACGACGTTATGCGGAAAGCCAGGGACTGGTGCTGAAGGGGACCCAAAAAATTTGGGATTCTTCAATTGCTGCAATGGGCTTACTATGGGCGAATGATCAAGCCCCGAACCGGGAAGCACTCAAGAACTATATGATCATGGTCTTTGATCGGTTTTGGCAGCGACAGTTGGACATTGAGAACCCGACTGTGGTTGCTGCTGTTCTTAAAGAGGCTGATGTACCGACCCGTGGTTTTGATGAATATCTAGCCGGTCCTGGACGGCTTCATCATGACCAATTACAGGATGATCTATTGCAGGCGGGACGTTTTGGTGTGCCGACCTTTTGTATCAATGGCGAGGCCTATTTTGGTCGGGAAAATTTACCGATAATTCGGTGGCATCTCGAAGGTAAGCCTGGTCGGATACCTCACAAAGCTTATGACACGGTATTATCATGAGTGAGACACTCATAGCTGAAAGCGATTTTGTTCTTTTTCTTGACCTGGCTCGAATTGATAGCTTTGTCAGCATCGCTGCCACTAGCGAGATGATCACTGGCATAACCTATCCATTGAGATTATTACCATTGAATCACCCGCTTGGTAATGTGGCTGAGGATGTTAAGAGTCAGAAACAGGAACTGCAAAGTTATCAGGCCAGGCGAGCCTATGCGAGAGCGGCTAATCTGGCGACGGAACGACGCAGAGATTATGCTCGATTAGGTTTAACTGCCACCGATAGGAAATTACCTCAGGCGGTAACCTATGCTCATCTCGGGTTATTACATCTGGATCAATGCCAGGCTGAACTGGCTGAGAAATTCTCCTACCTTGATGCTTATTTACAGATTGCATTGCATTTGGGAGGAGCGCCCGTACCTGATGCTGAGATTGATGCCACGCTTGCTGGACTAGGACGGCAATGGGTAGATTCGGGGCTAGAGTCTATGGCAGAGCAGATGACCCGGTTGGATGATGAGATTAGCACCAAGGGAATTTTGTCAGCGCCGGCATTCTTCCTGAAGGGACAACGATATATTGGCCAGCAACACTTGCCTTATCTGAACTGGACTCTTTCGGGCTGTAACGGTGTTGCACCCGTTTAAATTAGACGGTACCTTGAAGAAAACTGCGATCTCTCAGGAAGCTGAGTCTGGTTAGGATTCTTCTGGGTGTTCAGTTGGGAAACGGTGTAAACCTGACCCATGAGATGGATCGTAGACAGAGGAGAAGTATGCCGCGGCGAGCGCAACTGGAAGAATGGGTTAATCAATTGCTTCGAGCTAGAGAAGACAATGCTTTAAGGCCTTGTTATTCGCTGATGCTTGAAGCGGTTGATTTGTCAGATGCCTATTGGGTTCTCGATGAGATGGTCAAGAGAACGGGTGTGGCCATCGCCGGATTCAAGGGTGCACTGACCCAGACCGCCGCTCAGAAGGCATTTGATGCATCTTGCCCAGCCTGTGGCGTGCTATTGGATTCCATGTTGCACCCGCCAGGAATGCCTGTATATGGTAATGATTTCAGGCGAGGGGCGATTGAAACTGAAATCGGCTTTGTCATTAGTAGAACACTTCAGACCCCGGTTCAGGCCCAAGATATTCCTCGGGTTACCTCCGTAATGATGCCGATGGTTGAGCTGGTTGATATTGGTTTTACACATCAACCCATTGCCCTGGTTGACTTGGTTGCAAATAATGCAGCGGCAAAACAATTCCTTTGCGGTGAAGGGGTACCTGTTGGTGATGCGGATGATATTCAGATTGAATTATTCAAAGATGGCGAATTACTGCATTCCGCGTTGGCTGGGGACGTCTATAAAGGGCAGTTGCAGGCGGCGGCCTGGCTTGCCAACCAGGCTATGTCTCGAGGCTATAGCATAAGAGAAGGGCAGGTTCTCATGACCGGCTCAGTTGGTAAAATTCAACCGCTGTTATCGGGGTTTTATGAGGCTCGTTATGGTGGAATGCCGAGTATTGGGTTTGAGGTCCTCGAAGGACGAAAATAGGCTCAGCAAGTGGTACTTTTAATTAAGCAATGATAGAGGATTGGCCATGGACTTTGATATACCCCAAGAAATTCAGGATTATTTAGTTGTACTGGATGAATTTATAGAGAGCGAAATTAAACCGCTTGAGAATAAAAACGATAATATTCGTTTTTTTGATCATCGTCGTGAAGATGCGCGTACCGACTGGGACAGGGGCGGTTTACCCAATGAGGAGTGGGAAGCCTTACTTTCAGAGGCTAGGCAATTAGCCGATGCTGCAGGCCATTACCGCTACCCGATTCCTAAGGAATATGGCGGGCAGGAAGGTACCAATCTCGGCATGGCGATTATTCGAGAGCACTTTGCCACTCAAGGGCTGGGCCTGCACAATGATTTGCAGAATGAACATTCTATTGTGGCTAATAATGTTGGCTTGTTGCTGATGCTGGCGTATGGCACTGATAGCCAGAAAGAAGAATGGATTCCTCTGCTACTGGCCGGGAAACGTGGTTTTGCTTTTGGTATCACAGAACCGGATCATGGCTCTGATGCAACCCATATGGAAACGACAGCGACCAGGGATGGTGATGGTTGGCGTATTAATGGGGGTAAAACCTGGAATACCGGTATTCATAAAGCGCAATATGACATGATCTTGGCTCGTACCAGTGGTAAGGCGGGAGATGGTGAGGGTATAACCGCTTTCTTGACCCCGACCAATGCAGATGGATTCAAAGTTGAAGAAATGCTTTGGACCTTCAATATGCCCACGGACCATGGTCGAGTTTCGCTCGACAATGTCTATGTAGACGATACCGCTATCTTTGGGGGAGAAGGTAGGGGGCTTGGCGTCGTACAACATTTCTTTAATGAAAACAGGATTCGCCAGGCGGCATCAAGTCTGGGCGCGGCTCAGTTCTGCATTAATGAATCCATTGAGTATGCGATGCAGAGGAAACCTTTTGGTAAACCACTGTCAACCAATCAGGCGATACAGTTCCCGTTAGCTGAGCTGCAGACGCGATGTGAGATGTTACGAGCTTTAATACACAAAACTGCCTGGCAGATGGATACCTACGGTAACTTTATGGTGTCTGACAAGGTGTCGATGTGTAATTATCAGGCCAATCGTCTTTGTTGCGAAGCTGCTGACCAGGCTATGCAGGTCCATGGAGGGCTGGGATATTCAAGGCATAAACCGTTTGAGCACATTTATCGTCACCACCGTAGATACCGTATTACAGAAGGCGCAGAAGAGATCCAGATTCGTCGAATTGCGGGTTACCTGTTTGGTTATATGAAACAACAGGCACCTAAGGGGGTAAAACTAGATTGATATGACCAGCTTTGAAAGCAAACTGAGCGAAGTAGTCACCGAGCATATACCGGGCTGTACGCAGTTAATTTCGGTTGAGAGATTATCCGGTGGTGCAAGCCAGGAAACTTATCGGCTGACTCTCTCGGTTCATGATCAGGAGGTCTACATGGCGATGCGGCGATCTCCTGGAGGGGAGTATGTCGAGCCGGTAGCTGCGCGTCCAGGCCTGGATGTGGAAGCTCAATTGATGCAGGCCGCAAAAGCAGAAGGCGTGCCCGAACCGGAGGTCTTTTATGTTCTTCGGCGGGAAAACGGCCTGGGTGATGGTTTTATAATGCAATGGCTAGATGGCGAAGCGCTGGGCGCCAGGATCGTTCGTTCGAATGAATATAGCCAGATAAGACCCGGCCTTGCCAGAGAATGTGGACGGATTCTAGCTCGTATTCATCAGATTGACCTTGATAAGACCGGATTGCGAGACCGGTTGGGTACGATCCCGCCCGAAGCTTTTCTTGATCAGATGCTGGAGCGATACTATCTTTTGGAAACACCCCAACCCATGATAGATTACACCGCCTGTTGGTTGAGACAACACCTCCCCCAAGATTATCAGTTGACACTGGTCCACAATGATTTCAGAAACGGTAATTTTCTTATCAATCGAGAAGGTGTTGTCGCGATTCTTGATTGGGAAGTCGCTCATATTGGTGATCCGATGCGGGATCTTGGCTGGATGTGTACAAATTCCTGGCGTTTTGGCGCGACCCTACCCGTGGGCGGCTTTGGTGAATATGTGGATCTTTTCCAGGGGTATGAGGAAGTCAGTGGACGTGCTGTTAACGCCGAACACGTCAAATTCTGGGAAGTTTTCGGGTCATTCTGGTGGGCGATTGGTTGCCTCGGAATGGCAGAGCATTATCGCACTGGCCCCGACCAGACGGTTGAGAGACCGGCGATTGGTAGACGGAGCTCTGAATGTCAGGTTGATTGCATTAATTTGATCATACCGGGAAAGGTTGATTTGATTGTCAATGAAGACCGGGTTGATCAGGATATGCCTAGAATCGATGAATTGGTTGGCAGTGTGCGTGATTTTCTTCGTGAAGAATTGATGGCTGAATTACAGGGGCGGAACCAATTTCTTGCCAGAGTT
>CAZGCW010000041.1:0-22287 GCA_964524295.1 uncultured Pseudomonadales bacterium | reverse complement strand
CTCGTGAGTCACCAAGATAGCTGAAAGATCGAGAGGGGACCGACCTAGCCTTTCCAGTCGACGGATGGTTTCCTTAATACCAAATCCCAAATCAAGCAAAATGCAGACTTCATCGGTTTCAATCAGGGTACCGTTACCTTTACTACCGCTGCCAAGTGAAGCAATTCGCACGAATCAGGTCGAGTATTCTTTTATAACTTTCAATAGCCGTTCTGCGATCAGGCCATCTGCAGGGGTTTCACCACGGAATACCGTCACAGCCACTTCGCTGCCCTGCTCTTCCAACATGACCTGGTAACTATTTTCATCACCCATCTTGCCTTCCGATTCTCTGGAAAAAATCTTGCCAAAGAATCCTGGCTCCGGGTTGTGCCCAAGTCGATAGTTAACAAAGTAAGTCGCAGTCGACCGGTTCAGGTCTTTGACAACGACATTCGCATTCTCAAGTGCATCCCCGACGGTAGCCCAAGCGCGGTTGAAATCCAGTTTATAAAAAAGAACCGGCTTGACTCGGTCCGGTACCAATCTTGTACGACTTTCAGTCAGCCCGGTCGCCAGCATGCTGATGGTCCCCTGACTGATATTTTCACCTAGGTAGAAGGCAATTTCCTTTAGAATTTCATTTTCCAAATTCAAATCATCAGAACTATCCTTCCAGGCAACCGTATCGAGTCGATAAGGTGCATTTGCTTTCATCTGGCGCTGCAACAGATAGACTTCTGAACTGCCGGATCGAACTCCGGGTTCCAGGCTCAACCTGAACTGGTGCAGGTTCGCGGCTCTTGTATTGGCATAGACAGTTCCCTGACGAATACTCTGGAACACAGATTCAGCTGTCCCTTCTCTGGCTGTGAGCCACTGGCTCGTCAATTGTCCATCACCTGGATCAGCCTTCTCAAGATGAAGATTATTCGCCTCCCAGAACTGGACAATTTTAGGCCATACTACCGATGGTGGGATATCAAGAAATACCCATTGTTGATCGCCTAGCTTCTTGATAACAATCTGATCTACACCGAATCGAGTACTTAACGCCTCTGGACGACGAATTTCATACTCGGTCCCAACCAGTCCTCGCGCATCATTTACCTCAGGAATCGGCATCAACTCCAGAAACTTCGGTGAATCCATCCCCTGAGGAATCTGGGTCGGTTCCGAATAGCCATTTTCGAGACTTTCGCGGAGTTCACCACTACCAAACCAACTACAACCGGTCAAACTGATCAATAACAGTAAAAATGAAATCGGGGTAAGGTAATAGTTCATGAAGGATTGTGTCCTGCCACTCGCAATGCGGCGCGTAATTCCATGTGATATTTCTCAGATAAAGTCGTTAACGGCAAGCGTATCGCCTCTTCGATCAAACCCAATTCAGCTAAAGCCCACTTTACCGGAATTGGATTCGCTTCCACGAACAAACTTTTATGTAACCCCAGTAAAGGCGCATTTAAAGTCTCGGCAAGTGCCTGGTTTCCTGTCATGGCCGCATCCACCATCTCTTTCATCTGTGCCGGCACAACATTGGCGGTTACGCTAATTGTGCCCTTGGCACCCGCCATTAGCAAATCACAGGATGTTAAATCGTCTCCTGAATAGATCGCTAAATCGTCTCCACAGAGGGCCTTAATCTCGATCATTCGCTCTAAATCGCCGGTTGCTTCCTTGATACCCACTACCTGTTCGATACCCGCTAATCTGAGCACGGTTTCCGGAAGAAGGTCTACGCCCGTTCTGGCGGGAACATTATAGAGAATCTGCGGTAGATCGACCTCTGCAGCAATCGCCTCATAGTGCAGGACCAAGCCGTGCTGGGTCGGTTTATTGTAATAAGGGGTGACCAACAGGCATGCCTGCGCTCCAGAGTCTTTAGCCGAGCGAGTAAATTCGATCGCTTCTTGAGTAGAGTTCGCACCGGTACCCGCAATTACGGGAATTCGACCCGTACAGATTTCCACAACCCTACGAATAATCTCACAGTGTTCGCTGGGCGTCACCGTCGGTGACTCTCCTGTCGTACCAACCGGCACGATCGCATCTGTGCCATTATCTATATGCCATTCCACCAAGGCCGTCAGCTTTTCCCAGTCAATACGATGATCCCGGCGCATCGGTGTTACCAGTGCCACCATACTTCCTGTAATCATAAGCCCACGACCCTGACAAAAGTTGCCAATGATAGCGACACATCCCCTAGCAGACAACCAATATCGACCCTCGACATCAGGATTGCGCCTGATCTTTGGGCCAAGCATAAACAATCGCCTTGATCAGGGTAGCAAGCGGTATGGCAAAAAACACACCCCAAACACCAAACCAGCTCCCAAACACCAACACCGCGATGATAATGGCAAGAGGATGAAGGTTATTCGCCTCCGAAAAAAGCAATGGCACTAATAGAAAACCGTCAAGCGCCTGGACCAAGGCATAAATCGTCATTAAATACAGAAACGCATCGTACCAGCCAAACTGAATAAAAGCAATAATGGTAACCGGCATGGTCACCGCAATGAACCCCAGGTAAGGCACGATGACCGATACGCCGACTAGAAACCCAAGCAGGGCGGCATAGTTCAGACCAAACAAAGCAAATAGCAGGTAGGTAATCAGGCCAACCAACAGCAACTCGACGAACTTACCGCGAATATAATTTTCCATCTGCGCATTCATTTCGGAACCAATTCTATTCATCAGCGGCCGCTTTACCGGTAACCAGCCCAGCACCCATGCCAGGACTTCTTCCTTATCCTTGAGAAAGAAAAACACCAGGATCGGCACCAGTAGTGAATAAATCAACACGGTAATCAGTATCGGTAATTGAGATATTGAGGCTGACAGCAACCATTGGCCTATATCTGCCACATCTGCGCTCATGGTACTGATCCAGGAATCGATCTGTTTCTCTGATATCCATGCGGGATAATCAACAAGCAATTGGGAAACAAGCTCGGCAAACCGCTGACTCAATGCCGGCAAGTCCTGATAGAGACTCCCCAGTTG
The DNA here is from genome assembly GCA_964524295.1 of uncultured Pseudomonadales bacterium. Classification (GTDB taxonomy): domain Bacteria; phylum Pseudomonadota; class Gammaproteobacteria; order Pseudomonadales; family Azotimanducaceae; genus UBA9926. The sequence goes on along the minus strand of CAZGCW010000041.1, from coordinate 19,290 downwards.
CCGCCAGATTCTGGGTACCAACAGAAGCAGGAAGCCAACAAATCCGCCAAGAAAAAGAAAAAAAGTGACGCCGACGGCGGCCATCTTTGAGATACCGTAACGACGCATGAAGTTGATAATGCCTTGCATTATAAAAGCAAGCACGATACCTGTCAGGACCGGCGCCAATACCTGACCCATCAAAAGGAAAGCAAGGCTGATACCAATTAACAATGCAAAGATAAGAACCGCTTCCTCATCTGAGAAGTAACGGTCTATCCAACGCTTAAAAATATTGAGCACAATGCAACCTCATGACGTTTTTTTTATCCAGTGAAGGTAATGGCCAGCTTGTTCCTGTTGCTCCAGCAAAATATGGCCACTTTGTTTAGCAAAGACCTGGAAGTCCCTGACTGAACCAGCATCAGTGCAATCCACTTTTAGCACCTTGCCCGAAGTTAGTTTGTTCAGGGCCTGCTTGGCTTTCAGAAGCGGCAGTGGACAGGATAACCCGGTGACATCCAAACATTCGTCATCTATCAGCATTCACCCAGTATCCTTTCTTGTTACCCAGCTTGCATTATAGCAGCAGTTTTTCCCACATAGTTGTTGAATCCAAGTGGTGGTCCCTGCGAACATAGCACCATGCAGATAACACGGGCTCTCATTTTCGTCTTAGTTCTACTGGCAAGTACAGGTCAAACTGCCAGTCGCGACCTCAATTTACCTGACTTGGGAGATGCCAGTTCAGGCATCGTGTCACTTCCCCAAGAACACAACCTCGGGCAACGCTTTCTTCGCGCGGTCCGAAGCCAAGTGACCAGTATGGATGATCCCTTGCTGGTAGACTATCTTGAGCACCTGGTTTATCGATTATCATCTTTCAGCGAGGTCGAAGATCATCGCTTATATATCATTCTAATCAAAAACCCTCTGATTAACGCGTTTGCAGCCCCGGGGGGGGTTATTGGCGTTAATCATGGCTTATTTTTAAGAGCAGAAACCTATCATGAAATGTCAGCCATACTCACCCATGAATTGGCTCACCTGAGTCAACGGCATTTCGCCAGAGGCATTGAAAGCGGCAAAAAAGCGGGTGTCATCACTATTGCAGGGCTCCTGGCAGGCGCCATTCTTGCCTCTGCCGGCGCTGGAGACGCGGGTATTGCTGCCATGACCGCCACTCAGGGGATCGCACAATCACAACAGCTAAGTTACAGTCGAACCAGAGAAGCAGAGGCAGACAGAATCGGCATTACCACCATGATCAATGCCGGGGTGGATCCACGAGCAATGGCCTATATGTTTGAGCGACTGGATCGATTGACCCGTTACAGCGGCGACCTCATTCCTGAATTCTTACGAACCCACCCGGTTACTAGGTCAAGAATCGCGGATGCCTATAACCAAACAGAGAACCTAACCAAGAAAGAATGGCCCCTTGATCTGGACTATCAACTCATGCGCACACGGGCTAGGGTCCTATCCAACGACCCCCAGATTTCCTTAAGCCAGTTCAGGGAAAACAACTACCCCAAGAACTCTATTCTGGCCACCTCACATCAGTATGGTCGAGCACTTGCGCTCACATTGAGCGGTCAAATCAACGAAGCAAAACCTTTAGTCTCCAGCCTCCGAAAGCAATCCCCGAATAATATCGCCTATCAAATTGCCGAAGCGAACTTAATGGCGGCTGATAACAAAACTCAAAAGGCAGCCAACTTCCTTGAGGCCTCCCTTAAAATCAACCCCGGAAATTATCCTCTGGCCATGGCTTACTCTGATCTCTTAATCCAATTAAAAAGACCTGCCCTGGCTTCCCAGGTTTTATCAGAACTTTCCCAGCAGAGGCCTGATGACGAAACCGTTTGGTATAATCTGGCTGAGGCTCTGGGATTGGCGAACGACATCAGCGGTGTACACCAGGCCAGGGCCGAATTCTTCGTCTTAAATGGAAATTTCGACCAAGCGATCAAACAATTGGGCTATGCATTACCCATGGTCAGGCAGAATTTTCAGATTAATGCCAAAATCAAACAGCGGATCGAGGAAATATGGGAGCTAAAGACAAATTCTGAGTGAGCCGACGGATCTGTCATGGCCAAAATAACGGCTTATTTTCTAAACTCAACCATCCTCTGCAAGGGAACCATCGCCCGCGCCGCCAACGCCTCGGATATGACTATTTCATTATCACCCTTGCGCAAACTCTGCTCGAGATTTTCCAATGCGTTCATGCTCATCCACGGGCAATGCGCACAACTTCTACAGGTGGCGCCATTGCCGGCAGTGGGGGCCTCAATGAACAATTTATTCGGAGCGGCCTGTCGCATCTTATAAAAAATTCCTCGGTCTGTAGCGACAATAAACTTCTCGTTAGGAAGTTCCACTGCTGCCTGTATCAACTGCGAAGTAGAACCTACCACATCGGCCATTTGAATGACCTCTTCAGGCGATTCAGGATGAACCAGAACCGCTGCTTCGGGATGAACTGCCATGGAATCCCGCAACCCCCTGGCTTTAAATTCCTCATGAACGACACAAGCTCCATCCCACATCACCATATCTGCACCGGTTTGATTTTCTATATAGGATCCTAGATAACGGTCCGGTGCCCAGAGAATTTTTTCACCCTGATCCATTAGATACTCAACCACCTGCAAAGCAATCCCCGAAGTGACAACCCAATCGGCTCTCGCCTTGACTGCTGCCGAAGTATTGGCATAGACAACCACAGTACGGTCGGGGTGCTGGGAACAAAAAGCATCGAACTCGTCGCTTGGGCAGCCAAGGTCAAGCGAGCAGGTCGCATCCAATGTAGGCATCAACACGGTCTTATCAGGGTTCAGGATTTTCGCGGTTTCACCCATGAACCTGACGCCAGCAACCATAAGCAGCTTGGCTTCACTGCTGGCGCCAAAACGTGCCATTTCCAGCGAGTCTGCAACACACCCGCCGGTTCGATCAGCCAGACTCTGGATATGCTCATCCGTATAATAATGAGCCACCAGCACAGCTTGCTTCTTGGTAAGCAGCTCAGCAGCACGATCGGAAGCCTGGGCTACTTCAGCTTCAGACATCTGCCTTTCATGATGCAATGGAACACTAAATTGACTGCTCAACTGTAAATTTCCCCTGTGTTAAACAACTCAGCGACTGACATTGGCCCAGGAATTTGCCTATTCTGCACTCGGGCAATACCCCTGACTAGTCAAACACTATATTATTTAAGCCAACTAGAGTCGACCTTATCTATATGTCACTACTTTTCCTTGTTCACAACCCTAAATATATCAGTGATGGTAATTGCCTGCGCCTGGTCAACGCTGCCCTCCAGCAAAATCTGGATACCGTCATAGCCGATATTGATAGTCTCTGTCTACATAAACACCAGATCGGGGCTAAGGGATTTGCCATTTCATCGCCAATCAATACGGGCCCAAGGAATGACCTCTCTAAGCTCTATTTTCTGGCTGATTTTAAAACTGTCTGGATTCTGTCACTCGGTAGAAGGGATAACTTCCTGGACAAAATACAACTTCTTAGATTAGCAGAAAAAACGACAAAGCTGGTAAACTCGGTAGATGCGCTTATGTTTCTCAAGAGCAAATACAGCCTGGCCACCAGCCCCTCAACTATCAACTATCCTGAAAGCTACGCCAGTAATAGTGCCAAAGAACTGTTACAGATAGTAGAGTCTGGCGGCAACTGGATAGCCAAGCCACCCGCAGGTAGTTTCGGCAGGAAGGTATTTTTCCTGAATAAAGAGACTGAAAACCGTCAAGCCATACTGAACCTGTTGACCGGAAATCAATCAGAACAGTACACGCTGTTGCAACGCTATGTAACGGAAATCTCCGCAGGCGAAAAACGAGTGCTCATCGCAAATGGCTGTATTATTGGACAATATCTGAGGACCCCTTCCTTGGATCATAGAACAAATCTAATGCAAGGTGGCATACCAAACTGCTGTTCACTGACTGCTGATGAATTAAATTACTGCACTATGATCGCTAATTACCTGAAAGCAAATGGCGCATTATTCACAGGAATCGACCTGGTCTTTCCATTCATAATAGAAATCAACGTACTAAGCCCAGGGGGATTGGCAACGCTGGAGGAACTCGGCGGACCCAATCATGCAAACAAAGTGATTAATCAAATCATTCAATAAGCACAATGTCTTGAGTTTTTTGCTCGAATCAGTATCATGGGCGCGTCCATCAGAGGGCCGTTAGCTCAGCTGGTAGAGCAGTTGGCTTTTAACCAATTGGTCGATGGTTCGAATCCATCACGGCCCACCAATCCCTCTTAAGTTCTATTCTCGCCGCAGGACTGACCTGCCGGCTTCTGAAGTCGTTGTGCTCCAAACTGATCATTGATTGGCTACAAGGTGATGCAGGTGAAGAAAGATACGGTGAAAAGCCTCTCCTCAGCTGTCGACTGTCTTTTTCTAAAGACCCAATCCATCCTGTCGATTTCAAGGCAGGGCGGCGTCGGCAAGGGACCGCACGGGTCCGTATTAAGGTTAGGTGCCGAATAGGGTTAGCAATCGATACTATCGCGAATATAACTTTGCGCTAACTTTCCAGCAGTTCTGTCACTGTAATCAGTGGCAACCTGTACAAGCAGGTCCTTGCTGCGCTGGCAATCACCCATAATGTGATAAATCTTACCTAGTTTAAACGCGGCATCCGGCACTTTCGAATGCGCCGGGAAACCATTAATCACCTGCACCAGGGCCTGCCGGGCCTTTTCATAATCGGGCTCTTTCTTGGCAGCCTGGACCTCACCGAGCCAATAATAGGCGTTGGGCGTATAGGTACCATCAGGAAACTGTTTAATGACCTCAGTCAACCCGGTTATGGCCTGTTCATACTGCCGGGCTCTGATTTGTTTTAAGGCTTTATCATACAGCGATTTTTCGTCTGCAACCGGTAGTGCGGGGGCGGAGTCAGTCTGGGTAAAGTCAACCGGGTTTTCCTCCAACGCACCACCCGTCTCGACTACCCCCAGAGACAGGCTCGATTCACCGAGGCTCTGCAGTCGTCTGTCGAGTTCCAGATAACGATCTTCCTGGATAGCCTTGCCACGCTGGAGCTCATAGCGAAGTTCTTCAATCTGTCCACGCAACGTCATAACTTCCTGTTGCAATATCTGCAACTGGTACTGACTTTCCATAGTAGACACTGAACTCGATGGGGTTTCTTCCACAATCGGAACCGCTTCATCCACGATAGGGGCCGCAAACGACTCCGTGGCCATCTGCGTTTCAACCGGGCCTGAGGACAGTGTCTCAACCTGAATCGGGCTATCTGATGCAACATTGCCGCCCGCCGCAAATAGACCGAGCAGCATCAGACTACCCATGAGTATAGACCTAGCCCGCTGTCCTGTTAGCCCCCTAAGGTACATAAAACAAAAAATTTATCGATAAACTATTTCGACTCGGCGATTCTTTCCCCACGAACCCTCGTCGTGACCTGAATCAGCCGGTTTTTCTTCACCATAGCTTATCACTTCCATCTGGCTGCGAGAGACGCCTTGAGCGATCAAATAGGCCTGCACTGCATTAGCTCGACGCTCACCCAGCGCCAAATTATATTCACGCGTTCCCCTTTCATCTGCATGGCCTTCCAGACGCACACTCAACATACTGTTATCACTGAGCACGGTCGCATGCCTATCCAGTTCAGAATGACCCGCTCGCCTGACAATGGCTTGGTCAAAATCAAAATAAAACAACCCTCTAAGCGTTTCAGATCCCGCAGATGCGTCCATTTCATCTAATGGCAAAATAATTTTTCCGCGTGAAACCATGGGTTTGATGGGGTCAATTTCTACCACAACCTCTTCAACCTCCATCGACGTCTCAGGCTCCTGTATTTCAGGGGCAGAGCTGCTACCTGTCTCTTGTGTTGTACTCGCGCATCCAGCTAACGCCAACAACGCAAAGGCCAGCATTGGACCACAAATTCGTTTCATTAATGCCATTATAAGCTCCTGTTCATAAAGCGGAAAAACCCGAAGTCCCAATAACAAGACTACCAGATAACCATTGAGTGAATTAAACCACAAATTTTAACTAATTATTCATCTGGTTTTGATAATTGTCCATTAATCCCGTTAAATTTCGCTTTAGACAAGTAATTTCTCCCTATTTGATACTCAATCCTGCGGTTTAATTATCTATCGATACGAAATTTTTCCGCTTGGTAGGCGACCAGGCCGGCTCTCGAACATCACCCTGGTTCGACGGTAAATTAAATTTCACGCCGCCATCAATGGATACCCCGGCTAATATTCCACGCCCGCCAACCTGGGTGGCATAAATCAGCATACTTCCGTTCGGAGCGATGCTGGGTGATTCATCCAGAGAGGTTTCCGTCAAAACCCGTAACCGCCCTCGAGCAAGATCAAGATGGCTGATATGGAAAATACCCTCACGCCGATGCACCATAACCAAACCCGAGCCATCCTTCAGCAGGCTCGCCTTAGCATTATAATCACCTTCGAAGGTCAACCTTTCGATTCGTAAATCATTCAATCCCATAGAATAGATTTGCGGTTGACCGCCTCTATTCGAAGTAAAAACGATTGATTCGCCATCATGACTCCACGAAGGTTCGGTATCGATGCCATAGTGACGGGTCACACGCCGCAACCTTCTTGGTTTACTCTCCAAGTCCAGTATATAAATATCCGGATTACCATCCTTAGAAAGCACCATAGCCAGTTTAGAACCGTCTGGCGAAAATGCTGGCGCACCATTTAGACCGGTAAAGGCCGTCACCTGCTCGCGAGTTCTGGTCGCCAAATTATGAATATAAATAGCAGGGCGGCTATCTCTTTCAAAAGACACGTAGGCAATACGATCTCCGTCAGGAGACCAGGTAGCAGACAGAATTGGCTCTCTGGATTGCAACACCGTAACAATCCTATGGCCATCTGCATCGGCTATATTTAATCGGAACTCTCTAGATTCGCTTTCACCCGTTGCGGTGATGTACATGATCTGCGTTGAAAAGGCGCCCGGTATCCCTGTGAGCGCTTCATAAAGGGAGTCGCTGGCATAATGCGCCATATCTCTAAGATCCAGGTCGCTACCAACAATCATCTCGGCAACATCGATGGTCTGCTCATAAATATTATACAGCTCAAAATGAAGCACCAGATCAGGGCCTCTTTCCGTAAGATAGCCCATCACCAGGTATTCGACGTTCAGTAACTTCCAGTCACGTAAAAATACTTCGTCAGCACTGCTGGGAAGACTCAGCATCTGAGACACTGGTAACGTATCAAAGCGCCCACTGAACCCGAGATCGGCGGTGATAATATCAGCCACATTCTCAGGAAGAGACCCCCTTCCCCTCCATTCGAACGGTATCACTGCGATACGGACCGCATTATCAGCGCCTTTGGTAACCTCAATCCTCAATTCAGCCACACTGAAAGCTGAAAATACCAGACCGATGGCCAGCGCTATCATTGTATTTTCATCAGTTAATCAAAGCCTCAAATCCTCCGGTCTAAATAATACCGTAAACTCTCTGAAACGCCTCTCGAATTGTATTGCGGCGGTGGGCACCTGGAATTGCTCTGCCTTTTGAACCGCTAAAATAGCGGATCGATCAAAAGCTTCATTTCCGCTACTTTCCTGTACGACCACATCAACAACCTCGCCAGTAGGAACCAAAAATACCCTGAGTAGCGCCTGCATCCCGTTGCGGGCACTCGGTGGCCTTGACCAGTTTAAAATAATATCCTGCTGAATCTGCGCTACAAATGCCATGGATTTTTCATCATCAGTGACCGCCTTGCGACGCTCCTGTTCTTCCATTATCGCCAGCGTTAACTCCTCCTCCATCTGCAGACGAAACTGCTCTTCTCTTTGCTGCTTTAACGCCTCTGCCTGATGCGCTGTTACGCGGACAGATGACGACAAAGGCGGTTCAGTAGCCGGTCTCGACGGAGCGTCATCGATTTCAACAGGCTCAAGTTTTTTGTCTCTGTTAAGGTTTGCCAGCGACAGGTTACGCTCAGCAATTTCTCGCGCTTTTTTTTGTTCAGCTTGCAATCTGGCGGCCAACTCCTCTCGTTTCCGGGTTCTAATCGGGTTCTGCTGCATCAGCGTCGCATTGATATAGAGCGGGTCGATCTGCGTCGGCTCACTTGATTCAGCTTGCCAGTTAACCAACAGAAGGCCCACCACCGCGCTATGCAGTAGCAATGCAAGGAAAATGGAAAAAACATAAACCGCCGATTTTGGCATATTACCCAAGCCCCTCTCATCCACTGGATGGTTCGGTCACCAAGCCGATTCCTTCAACCCCCGCTCTCTGCAATTCATCCATTAGCGTTACCACTACACCATAGGGTAAAGACTGGTCACCTTCGACTAACACACGGATGGCGGGATTAGCAGATACGATTTTCATCGCCGTCTCACCAATGGATTCCAGAGGGACCGCCTGTTCCTCGTCCCCGGTATTCAAATAGTAGGTTTGATCCGCCCTAATGGTGACAATCAGGAAGCTCTGCTCGGTGTCTACCTCTATTGCCTTACTATTGGCATCAGGCAAATCGACTTTAATTCCCTGGGTCATTAAAGGCGCTGTAACCATGAAAATGACCAGCAGCACTAGCATAACATCAATGTAAGGGACTACATTGATCTCTGACATTGGCTTTCTTCGAGCGACCTTAGACATGAGTTCGGCTACTTATTCTGAATGGAACGACTAAGAATAGAACTGAACTCGTCTGAAAAAGCTTCGAATCGATTCATAATGACCTCCACCTGAGCTGAATATCGATTATAAGCAATCACAGCTGGTATAGCCGCAAACAAACCGATAGCGGTTGCAATCAAGGCTTCTGATATACCCGGTGCAACCACCGAAAGACTGGCCTGATTCACCGTTGCTAACCCCCTAAAAGAATTCATAATTCCCCAAACGGTCCCAAACAAGCCAATATACGGACTGGTTGAACCAACCGTAGCGAGGAAAGGAAGCGACGCCTCCATTCTTTCTTCCTCTCTGGACAGGGCCACACGCATGGCGCGCTGCACGTTTTGCATAATACGCTCCGCCTGAGATCCATACTGCTGTCGCGATCGTGTAAATTCTTTAAAGCCGGAATGAAAGAGGTGCTCAATGCCTATCGGGTCAGCTTCAACAGATTCGATTTCGATAAAAATAGTCCGCAGGTCTTTTCCTGACCAGAATTCATTTTCAAACACATTAGCCATTCGGCGAATTGAAGAGAGGACAAAAATCCTCTGGAAAATCATAACCCAGGAGACTAAAGACGCCATAATCAGAATGGCCATGACCAGTTGCACAACAACCGATGCATTCAGAATCAAATTCAGTATTGAAATAGGTTCGTTCAATCTATCTCTCCATTATGCTTCTTGACAAAAAGGTCCTGATTCGGCGCAGTATCCGTAAAATCCATTCCAAAATGAAGATAAGCCGTTTTAGTCGCTATTCTCCCTCTAGGTGTACGCATGATAAAACCCTGTTGAATCAAATACGGCTCATAAACATCCTCAATGGTATCTCTTTCCTCACCGACTGCAGCAGCAAGACTATCAATGCCTACGGGGCCACCATCAAACTTTTCTATCATCGCCATTAGCAATCGACGATCCATGTGATCAAAGCCATTGACATCTACATTCAACATATTCAGGGCTTGATCTGCAACGGCTGCAGTCACTTTTGAAGCCGCCCGAACCTCGGCATAATCACGCACGCGACGCAGTAACCGGTTGGCGATTCGAGGCGTTCCTCGGGACCTTACCGCTATTTCCTGGGCACCCTCAGCATCACATTCAACTCCCAACAAGGCGGCAGAGCGAACCAGGATTTTGGCAAGGTCCTGCTCACTGTAAAACTCAAGCCGCTGCACAATACCAAACCGGTCTCGCAGGGGTGACGTTAGCAGACCCGTACGGGTCGTCGCGCCAACCAGTGTGAACGGTGGCAGGTCGAGTTTAATTGTTCTTGCTGCGGGACCTTCCCCTATCATCAAGTCAACCTGAAAATCTTCCATCGCGGGATAAAGTATTTCCTCAACTGCCGCATTCAAGCGATGGATCTCATCAATAAACAAGACATCACCGGCTTCCAGGTTCGTTAATGCCGCTACCAGGTCACCCTTCTTCTCCATAACCGGACCCGAGGTCGATTTTATCTTGACCTCCATCTCTGAGGCTATAATATTCGCCAGGGTTGTTTTACCAAGACCGGGAGGACCAAAAATCAAAGTATGGTCTAATGATTCTTGTCGACCCCTTGCCGCCTGCATAAACACCGTCATCTGTTCACAGACCTGCGGCTGACCAATGTAATCGTCCAACCGCTTAGGCCTGATGGCCCAATCCTGTTGAGGTTCAGGCGTCTGTGAGGCAGGCGAGACCAGTCGGTCTGACTCAATCATATTACCGCTCTCCAAAACAAAATTTCACGTCGTCCACCCAAGATTAAATCACCCTCGTTGCGATGTTATGCCAACAGCTTCAGTGCCTGCTTGACCAGTGCCTGCACATCATCATCCTCATTTTCTGTTTGTGCGAGGACACGTGCCGCATCCTGAGGTTTAAAGCCCAGCCCAACCAATGCGGCCTCGGCATCTGCCAGGCTCTCTGATTTTGGTACTAGAACAGCACCTGCATCAAGACCTATCTGCCAGTCCGTGAATTTATCCCTCATTTCAATGATAAGGCGCTCAGCCATTACCTTACCCACGCCGGCAATCCCATTTAAAGTTTTTACATCATTCTGGCGAATACAGGTAATAAATGCCCTTGCATCCACCGCAGAAAGAATGGCTATCGCTAACTTGGGCCCAATTTTATTGACCCGAATCAAAGCACGAAACAGTTCTCTATCCTGCTTTTCCGAAAAACCAAACAGGATCTGGGCATCCTGCCTAACAACGAGATGGGTATACAAGGAAACGGCACTGTCTATTGGGCCAAGGCTCAATAAGGTTGACAGAGGCACAGAAAGCTCATAACCCAGACCGGAAACATCAACGACTATCTGCTGATCAGTTTTATCCAGCAACCGGCCCTGTATCATGGCAATCATGTTCTCGGCCTCACCAGGCGGCCGCGACGAAACGCCAGGCCCGTTGTGCCCGTTTTCTGCAAATTATGCTGAGTATGGGCGTGACACAGTGCAATAGCCAACGCATCTGCAGCATCTTCCTGAGGCTTGCCCTGCAGAGCAAGATGCACTTCTACCATATGCTGGACCTGAACCTTGGTGGCATTACCATTACCTACGATGGCTTGTTTGACCTTGCGCGCTTCATATTCGAATACCGGCAGACCCTGATGGCTGGCAGCAACTATGGCAACGCCTCGAGCCTGACCTAATTTCAGAGCAGACTCAGCACTCTTAGCCATAAATATCTTTTCGATTGCAAGCAGGTCCGGATCATACTGACTGATCAATTCGGTGACACCAGAGAATATTTCATCCAACCTCTCGGCAATGGTTCCGCGCACGTTAGTCTTGATACAACCACTGGCAACATAGACGGGTTCACCCCCCCGTGCCGTGAGTATACCGTAACCTGTTACCCGTGAACCGGGGTCAATACCTAGAATGATACTCATGCCCGTATCCGGTCTGATTAACCTGCTCGAAGTTTAGCACATTGCGGTCGGATTCCGGGCCAGCCCATTCTTACCTGAGCAAAGACCATTCACTCACTCACTGCCTTCAGCAGCAAAGTGACCGTTAGTATAGATATTAGTCACATCATCAATATCCTCTAACAGATCAAGCAACCTCAGTAGCTTTTCTGAGTTTTCCACACTGAGATCAGTATAGTTCTGCGGGATCATTCCAACCTCTGCCAGGACCGGATTATAGCCAGCCTGAACGAACCCCTCTTTTATCTTCTGGAAATCCTCGGGCCCGGTAATCACCTCGACAGATCCGTCCTCAGCTGTATCGACATCATCGGCACCGGCTTCTATGGCGAGGTCTACCAGTGCCTCATCCTCTCCATCAGGCTCAAAGACGAGTTGTCCTTTTGTCGAAAAAAGATAGGCGACAGAACCATCTGTACCTAGATTTCCGCCGCCTTTACTGAATGCATGACGTACCTCAGCGACCGTTCGATTGCGATTATCCGTCATGGTCTGGACCAGTATGGCAACACCGCCCGGCCCATAACCTTCATAGGTGAGCGCAACCAGATCAGCACCTTCCTGACCTCCTGCACCTCGGGCGATAGCCCGCTCCATAGTATCCCTGGGCATTTGCACTGCTTTCGCCTTGTCTACGATATTGCGCAACCCTGGATTATCATCAACACTACCACCACCATCCCGTGCAGCAATCGTCAGTTCCCTGATAATTTTTGTAAAGACCTTGGCTCGCTTGGCATCTTGTCCTGCCTTACGATGCTTGATATTACTCCACTTGCTATGACCAGCCATATCTGCGCCTGATTAACTTGATTTGTTGACGCGGATACCTAACTCGCGAACCAAATGATCCGGCACGGAATCAGGTGCCGCGGTCAGCATACAGGTAGCCGTCTGGGTTTTCGGGAAAGCAATCACATCTCGTATTGCTTTTGCATCCGTCAGCAACATTACCAGCCTGTCTAAACCAAACGCAATCCCGCCATGCGGCGGTGCACCAAACTGTAAAGCGTCAAGCAGGAACCCGAATTTGGCCTCCGATTCATTTTCAGACATCTTTAAAACCTCAAATATCGCCCGTTGCATCTGTGTCTCGTGAATCCTGATCGAACCGCCCCCGACCTCATAGCCATTGATCACCACATCATAGGCTCGAGAACTGGCACTTCCAGGATCAGCCAACAGTGATTCGGTAGACCCCAGCGGCTGTGTAAAGGGATGATGTACCGCAGTCCAGCTACTGGAATCCACCTTTTCGAACATCGGAAACTCCGTCACCCAGCACACAGACCAGGGCGTTTCATAGAGATCCAGATCAGCCGCAAGTCTATTTCGCAGAGCGCCCATAGAAGCATTAACCACCTCTGCTTTGTCAGCGCCGAAGAAAATCAGGTCACCATCCACTGCCTCTAATCGATTTAACAAGTCCATAACGACCTTTTCCGGCAGGAATTTTAGAATCGGCGACTGCAATCCAGCCACGCCCGATTCGATAGTATTAACCCTGATGTAGGCCAAGCCCCTAGCGCCATAAATTCCGACAAAACTGGTCAGGTCATCGATGTTTTTCCGACTTAATCGACCGCCGTCTGGGAGTCTTAAGGCGACCACCCTTGAATCAATATCATTAGCTGGAACACCAAATACCTTAAACTCGACCTCAGCCATTAAGTCAGCGATTTCGACAAGCTTAAGTCCAAAACGAAGATCTGGCCTATCCGTACCATAATGTTCCATGGCCTCTGCATAGGTCAGCACAGCAAAAGGATCTAACTGGACGTCAATCACCTCATTAAACAGACCGATCAGCATCTCTTCAGCCAAAGCCATGATATCGGATTCATCGACGAACGACGCCTCGATATCGATCTGAGTAAATTCGGGTTGGCGGTCCGCACGCAGGTCCTCATCCCGGAAACACCTGGCGATCTGATAATAGCGATCAAACCCGGAGACCATCAGTAACTGCTTGAAAATCTGCGGGGATTGCGGCAACGCATAGAACTGTCCTGGATGGACTCGACTGGGAACAAGATAATCGCGCGCACCTTCAGGTGTCGCCTTGGTCAATATAGGCGTTTCGATATCGACAAAATCATGGCCGCTGAGGAAATGTCGGACATAATGACTCACCTTCGACCTGATCCGCAATTTCTCCTGCATTTCTGACCGCCTTAGATCAATATAACGGTATTTCAATCGGACATCTTCGCCCGCATCTGAATACTCATCTATTTGAAAGGGGGGCGTACGTGAAGAATTTAACAAATTCAACTGCTGACCCAGCACCTCAACTTCACCTGTCGCCATTTTTGGATTAATAGCCGCATCATCACGCAGCCGGACCACACCCACGACTTCAATCACAAACTCGTTTCGCATCTGGTCTGCTAAGGCAAAACTGACTTCAGTATCAGGATCAAAAACAACTTGAACGACGCCACGATAATCTCTGAGGTCGAGAAAAATAACACCGCCATGATCCCGGCGACGATTGACCCAACCAAACAGGTGTACCTCCTGTTGCAAATGCTCTGGCCGTATTTCGCCGCAGTAGTGGCTTCTCATAATATCTTCCTTATAAGCGCCAGCATTCATCGCTAGCGCGCTTTGAAACGCTCGATTAACTCAATCTCCGGTTGATTCCGGTTTACTCTTGACTGCCTTGTCGGCGCCTTTGCTATCTGTTGATGTAGACCCAGAGGTTGTCGCATTACCGGAACCGCCACTCTCTGTTGACCCGGCCTCACTGCCGCTGACATTCTTCTTTGATCCCGTTTTAAAATCAGTCTCATACCAGCCACTGCCCTTCAGCCGGAAAGCCGCGGCCGAAACTAATTTCCTAAGATCAGGTTTGCCACATTCCGGGCAATCAACCAATTTGCTATCACTCATCTTTTGAATTTTTTCAAGCCGATGTTGACAACTGCTACATTCATATTCGTATATAGGCATTAACTCCCTCCAAATGCACGCTAACTTCCTTAAAGAAGGCGGCGCGAGATTATACCCAATACGTGATAACTTCGACACCGTTGAGGTCTGAAACCCCAAAATTAGGCCCTGCGAATACCAACAAACCCTCAAACCTCACTACAAACCGGCAATAAAATTGACTGGAGACAGGCTCACCAAGACCAACAAGCGCCTATTCAACAACAAGCATGAACTTACAGGACAGTAAAAGAGGAATAACCCTGATCTTGATCACGATGGAACCCAAGCGAGAAGCCAACCGACCGCGTTGTTTTCACTCAAAACTGAATTTATTACCAACAACGAACATCATTTGAGCAAAGACCCTGATAAACTAGCCTTGACAGTTTAAGCGACTTATTCGTCAGAACAAGCGATCTCCCAGTAAAAGTAAAGACATTCCTATGAAAGTATCCCAGTTCACCGTTTCAACCCTAAAAGAAATACCTGCCGATGCAGAGATAGCAAGCCATCAGTTACTCATCAGGGGAGGCTTTATCCGAAAACTGGCCTCGGGAATCTATAGCTGGCTACCCATCGGTTTACGGGTACTGAGAAAAATCGAGACGATTGTCAGACAAGAGATGAATCAGGCTGGAGCCCAGGAACTGATGATGCCGGTGATCCAGCCTGCGGAGCTTTGGCAGGAATCCGGGCGCTGGAATCAATATGACGAAGGCTTACTCCTGAAAATAAAGGACCGGCACCAGCGGGATTTTTGTTTCGGACCCACCCACGAAGAGGTCATCACGGAAATTGCCAGAAATGAACTTCGGAGTCACAAACAGTTACCCGTCAACTACTATCAAATCCAGACCAAGTTTCGAGATGAAACCCGACCCAGGTTTGGCGTGATGCGAGCCCGGGAGTTTCTCATGAAAGATGCCTACTCGTTTCACAACACGGCAGACTCCTTACAACAAACCTACCAGCTAATGCACGATACCTACACACACATACTGGACCAAATCGGCCTTCAATTCAGAGCGGTATTGGCTGACACTGGTAGTATCGGTGGTTCTGCATCGATGGAGTTTCATGTCCTCGCAGATTCCGGAGAAGACTTAATCGCATTTAGCACTCAGGGAAACTATGCCGCCAATATTGAACTCGCTGAGGCGGTGGCAATACAACCACCAGAAGAAAATCCACTGGAAAAAGAGAAAATAGCCACACCAGGACAAAAAACAATCCAGGACATTGTCCACTTTCTCAGCGCGGATATAGAAAAAACAGTAAAAACGCTGATCGTCGCCGGAGACACTCGACCTCTCGTCGCACTTGTCATCCGCGGCGATCACACGCTGAACCCATTCAAGGCAGAAAAAATACCCGGCATCGCCTCTCCCCTAAAAATGGCTGAGGAAGACGAAATTCGCGCTGCTATCGGTTGTTCCGTGGGATCTATAGGACCTGCCAACCTGGATTTACCCATCATTGCCGACCGATCTGCGGCGACACTCCATAATTTTATCTGCGGTGCTAATGAAGACGACTACCATTACAGTAATGTGAACTGGCAGGTTGATTGCCCCGAGCATCAAATCCACGATATCCGAAATGTTGAGCAAGGCGATAGCAGCCCGGATGGCAGTGGTCAAATTCAACTCAAACGAGGCATAGAAGTCGGACACATTTTCCAGTTAGGGAAAAAATATAGCATCCCCATGAATGCCACGGTTCTAGATGAACATGGTAAGGCGCAAACCATGCACATGGGTTGTTACGGCATGGGAGTGTCTCGTCTGGTGGGCGCCACGGTCGAGCAAAACCATGATGATTCAGGCATTGTCTGGCCACTCTCAATCGCCCCATTTCACGTCATTCTGATTCCCATCAACGCACACAAATCAGTCGCCGTCGAGGACACAACCAGGGAAATCTATGAAACACTGCTGAGCGCAGGTGTAGAAGTTCTTCTTGATGACCGAGATAACCAGAGACCCGGGGTTAAATTTGCCGATGCTGAACTTATAGGCGTGCCCCATAGAATTGTTATTGGTGATCGCGGTATTGGCAACAATGAGATTGAATACACGCCAAGACATACTGGCGTCACTGAATCCTGGCCTATCAACGAAATCGAATCGCGCTTGCTCGAGAAATTAAAACCAGTGCTATGAGCTGTTTCACTGGCCTGAATCATGGCCCTCTATTACCGCCAATATGGACTCGCCAGTCTGTGGACCTACCAGAGTTTCCACCAAAGCCCCATCTGGAGAAAACATAAACGTGGTTGGTAAAACAAGCGGCGTGTCGATCCCTAAGTCAGGTGCAGGGTCTTGAGGGTAGACAGGGAAAAGAATATTCATTTTAGCAATATCTGCTTGCCGCTCTGCCTCCGTCAGGGGATTATCAAAATTAACGCCCAAGACCATGAGATCCTCACTATAGTCCTGCGCTAACTGATTAAGTTCTCCTATCTCGAGAATACATGGACCACACCAGGTGGCCCAGTAATTCACCACACGCCAGCGCTGGCTTGTAGCTGCACGATCATCATCTGTTGTGACCACTCCGGATACTTCCGGCTTTGCACAGGCATACAGCACCAGTACCAGCAATGCTGTTAGCAGGAGCCTCATTTTCTGCCCCATCCTAGTTTGCTTTCCCATCATCATCTACCTCTACTGAGAACAACGCCGCTAAATCAGTCTGCAAAATGTTTCGATTGACTTCTGTCAACTCGACGACCTTGTCATTCATGGCCCGTCTCCAGGGTTTCGAGCCGTTACTTAAAGCCAATGGATCTTGCTTACCCGGAAGCGCCATACCCAGGCCTTCGAATAATTGCCATAAGGTCAACCCCTGTAAACTCCTGGCTAGTATCAAGCCGCCACGCTCCGTTCGCACCAATAATCCAAAAGCAATCAATTTCTCTCTATTTTCACGCCAGAAGCGCAGGTTAACAACCTCGTTATCATGACTAAATTGTTTTTCTGTCAGCTCAGAACCTTCCTGGTAAGCCTGATAGAACAGACTCAGAATACCGAGTAATTGAACGTGTTGGGGTTGGGATTGTAGATCCTGATCAGAGCTAAACAGCCCCAATGCTTTGACGACTTCAGCACCAGCCAGGATAATGGTCCAGGTCACATAAATCCAGAGCAAAAAGACGGGAATAATAGCAAAAGCACCATAGATCACTTCAAAATCGGATGCTGCCATTAGCATGCCAAAGCCGTATTTTGCACCTTCGAAGCTAACGGCCACGAGCACGCCTCCAATCAAGGCATGGCGGAAGGGTACCACTGCATTAGGAACCGCGGCATAAACCAATGTAAAAGCCAGGACACTGAGTATCCATGGTAAAAACTGTAAAAACAGGGGTAGGTCAGAGACGTCTGAAATCAGCGGCAACGAGAATAAATAAGTGGTTATGACCGTGCCACCGACAATTAAAACTGGTCCTAAGGTTAAAAGCCCCCAGTACATCAGCACGCGCTGGAGTTTGTTCCTCGGCTCACTCACCTTCCATATTTCGTTGAACGTCTTCTCAATGGTAAATAACATCAGAAAGGCAGTGCCACCCAAAATCAGAAAACTAAGCGTACTTAGACTTCGTGCCTGATCAGAAAACATCCGGAGGTAGGATTGAACAGAAGCGATATTCTCGGGTACGACATACGAAAAGATAAAATTTTCCAGTATCTGCGATACGCCAGCGAACGCTTCAAAAGCCGATAACACCATATAACTGACTGTCAATGCCGGTACAACAGCGAATAGCGTTTGATACGTTAGCGCGGCTCCGGTCGTCTGACAGCCATCAGACACATACTCACTGACGACATAACGCAAAAACTGCCTGACCTGTTGCCCCTTGCTGATCGTCATAGCATGACACCTCCTCGATAATAACGTACTGTTTCATACTGATAATGCTCTGGAGAACAACATGACTCAAGTGACGATGTACCACAACCCCAATTGCTCGAAATCACGGGCAACACTATCGATCCTGGAGGCGCATAATATTGAGACGGACATACGCCTGTATCTCGAACAGCCACCGACCTCTGCTGAGCTTGACGAACTCCTGCAGACACTGCAGATGGAACCAAAAGACATCCTGAGAGGCAATGAAACGGTTTTACAATCTCTGGAAATAGTCATCGATGATCTGGACCGTTCCGAAATCATCACGCTGATGACAGAGCACCCTATTCTAATGCAACGGCCCATTGTCCGTACTGGAGATCGCGCTGTTATTGGTCGTCCACCCGAAAACGTTCTTGCATTAATCGACTAAAATACGATCCTGAAACAGAACGCCAGCCATAAAACTCAGTGGACTATTTTGGGTTGCGTAGGCAATTGGGCATTCAAAGATGCCTCTCTCGACTCTACATCTTTGTGATCATCCTCGTAATCCTGGCTGTCGCGATCATCCGAAGCCCTCACTTCATAACGCCTGGTTACGATATCACCAGCAATAATCGAGGGTAGTTTTTCAAGGAAATGCTCCATATGCGCTGTTTCAAAGTGGCCCTGCAAGGCATCCACAGAATCCCATTCCTGAAAAAGCAAAAACTGATTAGGGTCAGTCTGGGCTATATAAAACTCGTAACTAACACAACCTGGCTCGGCTCTCGTGGCAATCGCCATCTCATACATCAAATCCAGCGCCTCCTGTCTCTGGCCAGGAATAATTGGAAATA
>CAZGCW010000040.1:0-22453 GCA_964524295.1 uncultured Pseudomonadales bacterium | reverse complement strand
CAAAAAGCGAATACTCACATTAAACTCAAAACTTAATGATCTCATCGACAGTGAAATTGGCATTGACGATGGCCGCTGCTATCCACCGGGTCGAAACTACACTCTATCGGACTCGATTTAACAGCCTGAATCCACTGCCCCTATCTATTCTCAAGGAGTTATTAACCTGGTCTATATTGGTGCTATGCTTGCAGATAGAGTGCCAAGGCTAACCGGACGACTTAAATGAGCATCACAGCAGCAGTGTGTCTGGTTGCTGAAGCCACCCTATAAGAACTTAGCATCAATTTAGCGTCAATGAAGATCAACCCATTCGAGTAGAGCATTGAAGGCAGCAGATAAAACACTTAAGGACCTCCTGGCAGGAAACCAACGCTTTCTACAGGGATCCACTAAGGGCAAAGCTTGGCAAGCTGACAAGAAAAGTACCGGACAATCCCCAATGGCCATTGTCCTGGGCTGTGCCGACTCACGCGTTCCAGTTGAAGTTATTTTCGATCAGCATCCAGGTGATTTATTTGTTATTCGGGTAGCCGGTAATATTGCAGCGCCATCGCAAATAGGTAGCATCGAATATGCTGCAGAACAATTTAATGTCCCCCTGGTGATTGTCCTGGGACATACTCATTGCGGTGCTATAGAAGCCACCATGGCGACCCTGGAAAACAACCATACCATCAAGTCAGAAAATCTAAAATCAATCACTGATCACATTGCGCCGTCTATTGCAGAGCTGTGTTCAGCCAAAATACCACGGGAGCATGAACAGCGAGCATTCCAATGTTTACTGGCCCATATTCGTGCTTCGGCAAACCAGTTAAAGCAGAACTCTACTGTATTGGATAATTTAAGCGCAGCCGGCCAATTAGCCGTGGTTTCAGCCTATTATGATATCGAATCAGGAATGGTCACGATAATCGATTGAGGCACTCTTTTAGCTAAAAGCATCGCTCACAATGGCCTGGTTCTTTTCAGTGAAGCGATACTTTCGGGACAGTTAGTCATCAACGACATCAGCCTGGGTAAATATATCGGTACCCGTTCCCTCTGCTCGACCAATTGTTATTTCTTCACCGATGGTGATCGTCATCAGATCTTCGGCCACCATCATATCGCCCTCATAATCAGTCAGTGACAGCAACGCTTCAGACGTCATCTCTGGTGGAATAATATGAGAGTAGACACCCAGCCGCGGCCGAGTCTGTTCAAACACATGGGCTACCTGGGCTGGCGAGGAATGCACAGACAAACTGACATTAGCTAAAATGGCCTCCGGAGAATTTTCAACTGCCGGCACCTGGGTTTCATGGATCAGCACATCAACCCCCTTCCCATAAGGAATAATCTGGCTCGATGCAGTTGATCGAGTGTCCCCGGAGAAAAGCACTGAGCGCCCGCGATAATCTATCCGGTACCCAAGGGTCGCGCCTTCGAGACCCAACGACTCACCTGTATCAACATTGATTGGCATGTGCTCAACATCAAACGCGGTAATCTTAAGGCCATCTTGGTCAAAAAATATGCCTGACTGGATATCAGAACCGAGAAGCTGTGAGCCTTCCTCATGCACCCCGACCACAGTTCGATAACGGATATCCCAATCATAGGCAGCCCGAAAGTGCGCCATCATCGCGGCCGTACCCGTCGGCCCAAACACTTTCATCGGCGTCTTACGACCAAACAGCCAGCCAGTCAGCCACAATCCAGGCGCACTGATGGTATGGTCAAAATGCAGGTGGGTTACTAAAATGTGATCTACCGCGGTCAGCATTTCAAAACCACCTGCCTGGAAAAGCCGCTCTCGCATACCCGGACCGGCATCCACCATTATCTTATAATCACCCGCCTCCACCAGAATCGCCGGCCCGTAACGACTCAGGGAGGGCCTGGGTGCACCGGTACCAAGAAAAGTCAGTTTGATAACAGCGCCGCTGTCAGCATAAGCGCCTGGCTGGCCCTGTACGCAAACGACCAAAAAGGCCAGCAACACACCCAGCCATCGCACGATATGCATTTGATTCTCCTTGAGTGTTAATCTAAATGATCGCATTGTGATTGACCTAGTCGGCACAGTGACGCTGTCAATCGACTTGCAGTAATTTCTCCGAACTAAACCAGAACAGCAACGGCCTTAACCCGTTGCCAAGAGAAATTTCTTGGTTATTGACTTCGACTCACAAGCTCATCAGCTAATCGAATCATCGGCTACCTGCCGTTTGACTGCGTTCCGCATGACCAGAACCAGGCACTTAAAAGAATACAAAAGATCGGACCACCACATTTCTGCGACAAGGCGCCTGTTCGGGCGCACTATGATCAATACAGGCCGTATGGAAAGACCATCGAGATACCGAGCCATCGGTGATCGAATCGTAGCACTTAAGCATGGAAACTTCGTTGGACTGCTGCTGTGGAAGCCAGTACCACTGATGATCAGGGCGATGGGTAAAACGAGTCGTTTCTCCAACGCGGTCATCGTAAACACGGTAATTGGTAATATAGGGCTGATCCTTAAAAGAAGGCCAGGCACAGAGTACAAATGGGTTTTGACGCACGGTTTCCATCGGCTTAGCCAGATTGATAGACATAAATCGTCGCGACATCTTTGCAGCAGCTTGCGCCGGCGTGTACTCCTGCCTGCGACCGAAGTTTCGTAGATTATGAGTCAGCAGTTCATGGCAGCGGACGCGGCCACTGTTATCGTTCAGGTCATTGTGTACCAGGTTAGCATAGGCCTTGTTCACACCAGGGTCATTATTGGCTTGATCTTCAGTTGCGTCACCTTGATAGCCTTTGTCAAAGACGTCGTGGTTATAGACCAGAGCATCGGTTGCCTCCGGGAAGAAGTCCATTAGAAGCTTTTCCATCTCAGGATAAAATACCTGTTCTACTTGAGCAGCATCATAGAAATTTTCGCACTGGGAATCGCATTGTGCCAATGAGATACCGAGAGCATCCATACACGCCGGGCTATCCGGCGATAGACCCGGGTAATCATCCTGAATCCGGCGCGCATCGTGCAACACCATAGGGAAATACAGACACCGGCGGACATTGTCTTGTTCATCCTTGCGTAATGCTCGAGCCTCACTTTCACGCGCGGGGTCTCGCCACAGCGCATTGGATGAAACAACCGAATAGGAGGGTTGTTCATACACTGTATACCGTAAAGGAAGCGCCAAGCCGCCTTCAGGCACCGGGAAATTATTTGCTTTAATATACGCCAGGCACTCGGCATATCGACGAAACCCAGTTCCCCATCGGGTCTTGATAGGGCCTGGTGGTGCACTCTCCAGCATATCAATCACTGCCTGCCCCTCGCCGCGTGAAATCTGGCCAAGGGCAGCCTCAATTGCCTCAGCCGTTCCCGCATCGCCCTTTCGATCAAAAGACATATAGGATAAACCCCCATTGGCCGCAATCGGCGGTGGCTGTCCTTGAGTGCGTTCCAGCGACGGCACAAAAACCGATCGGTCTTTTTCTACCTCTAGCGTATTTTGATCCACCATAAGCTTGCTCACATTCCTGCTACCACGAGTGGTTTGGGCACCTATCTGGGAATTGTGGCACACAGATGAGGTGCTCGCCAGTCTGCGATAGACCCCAGACCTAACATCGCTGGACGGAACCCGCCATCGCTCACCCGCAAATAACCGTCCTGCATCTCATCTTATTAAAGGCTTGCTCTAAGTCAGTTATTTTTTTGGATAGGCAATGGCCCTGCCCTTAACCGTATCGGCGCGAATAACCTGATTGGAGACAAATCAAGTGAGCATAGTCGCAGGAGCTAATAGAACGCTCTCTGAGCTTGATTGCAAAGCTTAACGGGAATAAACCAAAGCACAGCACCTAACCACATTCAATGGACCGGATGCCTGAGACAAAACCTGCTTGGAATCGCCATCAGACTTCGTTAGGGTCCTATCAAGCTCAGAGTGGTGAACGGACTACATTCGACCACATCAGCTTCTGTTGTTCCTCGCTGGCCTGTATGCCGGTTACTTTTTCGTAGACTAGGCCAATGATCAATGCACTGAAAAAGGTGGCGAGCCACGCCGTTAGGATAACAAGATG
Source organism: uncultured Pseudomonadales bacterium (assembly GCA_964524295.1). Lineage (GTDB taxonomy): Bacteria > Pseudomonadota > Gammaproteobacteria > Pseudomonadales > Azotimanducaceae > UBA9926. Next base: position 18,379 of record CAZGCW010000040.1, on the reverse strand, counting down.
GGTAGAAAAATTAACCCCGAAAATTTCACGGCTATAACTTGTACCAACGCCGACCATCTCCCCTATTAAAACAGCAGGAATAACCGATGCTGGCGTTGCACGTTTTACAAACATACCAAGAACAAATAACGCCCCAAGAGGCCCCAGAAAGCAATTAAAGCCTTTCTGCGCCAGAGAAATTATATCGGTGCCCTTCGACACCTCGTATAACCCAATGGTGTAGGCAACAATAAAAATCCCCATCAAAGCCGTTGTCTTCCTGGCTCGCCTTAGTTCTGACCTTTCATCAGCTGAGCCAGGTCTAAGGCGACGATGAAAATCTACAGTTAATATAGTTGATGCAGAATTTGCCCCGGAATCAATCGTAGACATCGCAGCGGCAAATAAGGCCGCTACCACCAACCCCCTTAAGCCGCTGGGCAGATAGTAACTGATGAACTGCGGAAATACGGCGTCCTGAGAAACATTACGAACCGAGGCAATATCCGAGACAATGCCTACTTTTGCTGGAAGGTCAAACTCCTGAATAAAGTACATCAGTGATATACCAACCCCTGCAAGGATAACGCCTAATATAGCTGCCGCAATCGCACTGATTACGTAACTCCACCTGGCAGCACTCACATCCCGGACCGCGAAGTAACGCTGCAAGGCCATCTGATTTGCCCCATGGGTACACACCATCCACATAAACAAACTGGCACTGATGGCAAACACAGTCGTTCGATTACGCACATCCCAGTCAAACCATTGAACTTCTTCATGCTTGTATTGCTCGGAAACAGCAATCCAATCACTGATATTGGATTGCGTCATCCAAGCGACGGCACCCATGGTAAATAAGGCACCGATCAGTAATACAACAAACTGAATAACATCCGTCCAAACAACAGCCCGAATACCACCGAGGGTAGTATAGACAACTGAAAATAAACCAACACCTAAAATAATCGTATACACAGAGGCATCTGGCCCGGTAACAAAAGGCAGCCCAATATCTATTCTGATGATTTCTGCCAAGGCAATTGATGCTGTTAGGACGACGACTGAAATCCATCCAAAAATTAACAACAGGCAAAAAATGGCTGCCATAATTCGAACAGTGTAGTTAAATCTGTATTCAAGATACTCATAGGCACTGGTCAATTTCAAACGCATAAAAAAGGGAATCCAGACAAAACAAACCACCAGCAGAACCAGTGGAATAGGTGACTGACGCGTTAAAAAACTAAGCCCGGTTCGAAACATCTCACCGGGTTGACCGAGATAAAGCAGTGTCGACATGACCGTTGCAAAGAGACTGATACCAACCGCCCAGGGTGGCAGATTACGCCCCCCTACAAAAAAATCATTGGTAGAACGCTGTTGCCGAGCAATAACGATTCCCATCGCCAGCATGGCGGCAAGATAGAGGCCAATGACGACCAGATCGATTGCAGTCAACCCACCTGTCGGTAGATCCATGGGAATGCCTATATCTTGTTTATTTTCCATCGCCGTCTCATCAACACCTATCGTAAAAGTCCATTAGCAATAACGCTTCTCATTGCTTCCGCTGAGCCTTCATAGATTCGCATGGGCCTCACGTCGCGATAACATCTTTCCAGTATGGTTTCATCTGACAATCCTGCTGCACCATGGATCTGAACAGCGCGATCGACCACACGGCCAACCATTTCGGTGGCATAGGTTTTTGCCATGGCCGTCTGCTGAATCACATTTTCACCTTTCTGGGCACGCCAGGCAGCCTCATAAACCATCAGACGAGCGGCGTGTAATTCCACGGAAGACTCAGCGATCATCCACTGTATTGCCTGCCGAGAGGCTAAAGGCTTACCAAAGGTATGACGCTGCTTGGCATAGTCAATGGCCAACTCCAGACACCGATCTGCGATTCCCAGGGCTCTTGCCGAAATCTGTAGCCGACTCGAGTACAAAAAAGAGGTGCCCGCTCCCCAGCCTTGCCCCGGCTCACCAAGAAGTTGCTGATCCTTCACCAGGCAATGGTCGAGAAAGAGTTCAAAAGTAGAGTGGCCGTGGATCATTTTCTGCTCACGACCAATGGAAAATCCAGGCGTTCCTTTCTCAACGATAACCCAGGACATGCCTTCATGACGCTTAGTTCCCTTTACGCGGGCTAATACCAAAATATAGTCGGCAATATCAGCATAAGAAATCCAGCATTTATTACCGTTAAGAACCCAGCCTTCGGACGTCTTTTCCATGGTGGTTAGAATACCGGCCATATCACCTGCGGCCTGGGGTTCACTAAATGCGCTGGCGCCCTGAAGTTCGCCCCGGACGGTTGGGTACAAATATTTTTCTTTCTGCTGGTCCGTCCCCAGATCGTATAATACCGGTGCAAATCTCATCGCGAACACACCTCTACCCGCAGTACAGCGATGGACCTCTTCAATCACGATACAACTGTCGAGCAGACCCAGACCAGCACCTCCAATCTCAACGGGTGCATCCAAGGCGGCCAAGCCAAGATCCTCAATCATTTTCACCAGGCGTGTCTGTATAGATTCGGGCAATTCCAGAGAATTCGCTCGCTCAGGAAGGCTGAGCTCCAACGGCATCAATTCATCATTGACAAATCGTCTAACAACCTCTTTTAGAATTCTGGTTTCTTCAGGAAGATTAAAATCCATTGGCGACCTATCTAGCTAGTTTTCAAACCCTTTTATTCTGCCTGTGAAACTGTTTCTGGTGTTCTGATATCGCCTACTACACTTCTGGCAGAAGCTCAAAAACCAGGCCAGGCAATCGATTCTCACAACGCACAAAAATTCAGTTAACGACCCAGGGGGTGTCGGGGGCGCTCACAGAATTTTCAATAATCGACTAGATTACAGCCTATGCCAGTTACCTTTGCCTGTCAATTAATTCTAGTATATAACTTTTTTATTCATATATATGTACTAATCAGAAAATCTAGGTATCATGGGATCCATATTGTTAATGGAGAAGGGCCATCTCAAAAGAGGTTATCAAGTCTGCCGAGCGAGTATTTGCTGTACTGGAATTGTTTCGCAATCAACAATCTGCGCTGACGGCGACAGAAATTTGTAAATACCTTAGATACCCCAAGTCCAGTGCAGATGCCTTACTAAAAAGCCTTGTGACGCTTGGGTATCTGACCATGGACCCCAGCACGGTACGCTATTTTCCTTCCCTGCAAGTTACCAAGCTCGGAGACTGGCTACCCAATGTACTCCTCGGCGGCGGTAATACTCTCAATATGTTAAACGAACTGCATAGCCTCACCGGCGAAACAGTCACGCTGTCCATGCCCAATGAATTGTCGATGCAATTCATTACAGCGATCCCAGGCACATTTCCAATGTCACTAACCATAAATGAAGGTCTAACCGTTCCAATATTTGCCACGGCCGTCGGTATCGCCCACCTGGCGACCCGAAGTGACCAGGAGATCGACAAGCTATTAAAACGCGCTAACCGGCAGGCTGTTCTATCCGAACACCGGGTGGATATAAATGAATTAAACGAAGAAATCGAAACCGCTCGGGCGAACGGCTATGCCCTAGCCTATGATCGAATATTAACCGATACCGGGGCGATCGCCATGGCCCTGCCTGTGAACCAAATTGATCGGGCACTAGTGGTCGCCATTGGCGGCTTATCGAGCCGCATCAAAACGAATCAAACACAAATCATCCAGAAAATGCGTCAAGCAATTAGGCAGCTAGGCCAAAACCAATCAGCAGCCTAAATATATTCACATATATGTATATTAAGTCTATATAAAAGAATTTATTGACACATTGGTTTGCATAAGAATATATTGCTTTGTATAGAAAAGATGAGCGCTCATCAGCATATAGATTGCTTCAGTTAAAAAGATACTGACTGGATGCTAGAAGCTGGAAGTCGAAACCAAGAGATTATTTTCTAGCAATAACATCAATCTCTCGGCTGAACCCGGCAATGCAAGAATGTAATCGACATTATCATGGCGAACTCAACCCAAGCGGGTCATTCACTCAATAAAAACCGGTTACCACCATGACCAACAACTACATCGACATCGTCTGTAATCTCTATACTCCGCAGGTCGTTGACGAAGACCGCATGGGTATCGATGATGACTTCAAACAACAGGTTAGAATGCCTGAGGAAATGCGTGGCGGCGTCTCCATGCAGGATTACGTTTTAAAAATGGATAATGCAGGAATAGCAAGATCACTACTGATCGCTGTTCGAGGTGGAGATCTCAACATTAAGGGATCATTTGAAGTACCGTACGCTTACGTACGGGATGTCTGCCAGCAATACCCGGATCGGTTTTCTGGCCTGGCTGGCGTTGATCCGACCCGAGGCATGCAGGGCCTTCGTGACCTGGAAATTGCCGTTAAAGAATATGGGTTTGTCGGTGCTCACTGGTATCCACATTGGTTCTCAATGCCACCCGATGCAGCCCAAATATATCCCTATTACGCCAAGTGTTGTGAACTTGATATCCCGATTATGATGCAAGTAGGCCAAAATCTAGTTTACAACCGGGATCGAAGGCTGCCTTCAGTGGCACGGCCAATTTTATTAGATCAGGTCGCAATTGACTTTCCTAGCCTCAAGATAATCGGTATTCACATTGGCATTCCCTGGACTGATGAGATGATTGCCATGTGCTGGAAACACGAAAATGTTTACACGGCTGGAGATGCTTACGCGCCTCGCTACTGGCCGGATCAGTATGTACATTACGCCAATACCATCGGTAGGCACAAAGTGATGTTCGGGACCGATTGGCCTGTCATCTCGCCCGAACGCGCTGTCGGAGAGGTCGATAATCTGGGACTAAAGCCAGAGTCTCACTCGCTGTTAATGAGAGATAACGCGATCCGAGTATTTAAGCTACCAGGCTAGAAACCCAAAAAACCTGATAGACCCATAAAACCCGAAATACCTGAAAACCTGAAAACCTGAAAACCTGAAAACCTGATAAACATTGATGAACACCAAAAACACTGCAGTAAGTGACTCATTATCACTGGTCGGCGGCATACGCTCGGCAATGGATCGCCATCCTACAAAGGTCGCTATAACAGATACGAACAGTCAAAGGACCTATTCCGAACTCATAGGTCGAATCGACCGGATTAGCAGTGGATTTGTTAGTCACTTGGATCTATCCACCCAGGCCCATGCGGCTATCGTCGCAGGCAATTCCATTGAGTATGTCGAAGTCATCGCAGGTGCCTCTCAGGCCGGAATTCCTTTGGCAACCATTAATCCTCAATTAAGCGCAGCGGAAGTCACGGCGATCTGCAACGATGCCCGAGCTGAAGTGCTATTTACGGACACTCATAATTCCGAGAGGCTACTCGCCTGCACATTCGAAACCGTTAAAAAGATCATCGTAATCGGCCCAGACTTTGAATCCTGGCTCAGTTCAATTTACAACACAGGTTCGTTCCCCAGCGTGTCAGCAGATGATGTTTTTACTATTCCTTATACGTCCGGGACGACCGGCCGGCCAAAAGGAGTCCTCGTTTCACACCGTTCGAGAATCATGACCTTCCACGGCATGGCCGCGGAATATGGCTGTTACACTTCCGAAGACCGGTTTCTGGCGATCGCCCCCTTGTGCCATGGTGCTGGTTTGGCTTTTGCATTGGCATCACTCTTTTTTGGCGGCTACGTGCAGTTAATAAACCGGTTTGACGCAAAGACCGTTCTGTCCATTCTGCATGAGGACAATATCACCGGTGTCTTTATGGTTCCCACCCATTTTCACAAAATTTTCGATTTGAATCCCGAGATTCTAAGCCAATATCAGGGCACCCAACTCTGTTCAATCATCTCTAATGCCGCGCCATTACCGCACGCTACAAAAGAACGTATTCTTGACTATTTTGGACCTGACTTATTGCATGAGACCTATGGCTCAACGGAAGCCAGTATTGTCAGCAATCTCCGGCCTGAAGATCAACAAAGCAAACAAAACTGCGTTGGATTGCCCTTTGATTCAAACCAGGTCAGTTTAAGAAACGAACAGGGTGAAGAGTGCGGTGTAGACGAACCCGGTGAACTGTTTTCCTCTAGCCCCTATCTATTTAACGGTTATTGGAATAACCCGGACGAGACCGAGAAGGCTTTTAATGCGGGATGGGTCACCGTAGGTGATATCGCTCGACGAGATGCGGATGGCTATCTCTACATCATCGATAGAAAGAAGGATATGGTGCTCTCAGGCGGTATCAATATCTACCCCAGAGAAATCGAAAATGTGTTGGAGCAACACCCTGCTATAGTCGAAGCTGCGGTAATAGGGGTTCCCGACGAAAAGTGGGGTGAGCGCCTGAAGGCATTCGTCGTATCCGCTAACGATGAACAAATTATTCCAGAACAGCTCGCCGCTTTCGTGGAAACCTTGCTGGCGAAATATAAAGTGCCAAGAGAATACCAGGCGATAAAGGAATTACCGAGAAACGCAGGTGGTAAACTTCTCAAGGCCGCGCTTCGAGAAATGGCTTAACTAACCAACGGTCTTTGGCAGCTAAACAAACCTGGTATTCGCTTCATATACCTTTGGCAGATCCCAGGAAACACGCCATGGAGCACGCACATAACCTTTGCCATCAACATGATGAACCAAGTCATTGGCTAGCACCTGAGGATGCTTCATCAGCGCGCCCAGTTCGGCAAATTCAACCGCCCACACATTTGGGAAATCTTCCAGTAGAGTCGTAATTTCCCCGACAGTAAATCGTGTTGTGTACTTCTCCCAAAGCGGCTTAGCCTGCCTGGCAAGATATCCCATGCCAAAGGTAAACCACCAATTTTCATTGAATTCAGCGTTACTACAAAATTCATCGCGCATACCCAATAGATCGAGCATTTCAAGAAAGTTTTCTTGTGAAAGTTGTGGTGAGGGACTCATGTAGACTGGTCGGTCCTTGGTTTGATAACCACTATGCGGACTATCGGTCTCATTGGTGCAGTAGGAATCTCCGAGCCATTCATCCGGGTCGGTCAATGCCGCCCACTGATTCGTTCTCAATGACATCATTGCACCGAGCAGACTTGTGGCGACTCTCTGGCCTTCGCCGGTTTTTTCTCGATGGTAAAGCGCCGCTAGCACACCTATAAAAGCCACCGACCCACCGCAGGTGGCGACAATATCGGAACCCACTCGCACTGGCGCCTCACCCAGCGTCCCCAATAGCCGAAGGTACCCTGTCATCGCCTGGATAACCAATTCACTACCTGGCATCGTACGCATGGGCCCGCTTTCTCCAAATGGGGTCAATGCATGATAAACCAAACCGGGGTTGTCGACTGCCAGGGAGTCATAGTCCAGGCCCCGATCCTTGGCTAGTCCAGGGGTCCAGTCTTCGAGAAAAACAGCTGCTCCACTTATCAATGACTTCAATTCAGCCTGGCCTTCAGCACACTCAAGGTCCAGCGTGTGACATTTCTTATTGCGATTGAACGCTTCATATAAAGCACTGTTACCGGAATCAACTCTAGGAGCCAGTTGCCGAGCCCAGTCGCCCTCTGGAGGCTCAATTTTAATGACCTCAGCACCCGCCTCAGCCAGCAATAGACCCAGGTAAGGCCCGGCAAAACCCTGCGTCGTGTCTATAACCCGCAACCCCTCCAACGGGGATGACGAAGCGTTAGCCTCATCTGTTTCCTCGGTTTTCTTTAGGGGCGCCTTAACTGATCCACCGAACCCGGATTGAATCAGCTCCTCAGTGTGCTCACCTGGGACGGCGACCTGTGGCTCAATACTGGCCGCTGTTTTACTGAATTTCCAGGGCACTTCGCCGACAATGATTTCACCCTGATGCGGAGCATTGATGGTGGTGAGCATGCCATTTTCAACGATCTGCTGATGATATCGGATCTGCTCAAAATCCATGCTCAACCCATGTGGTACTCCTTCCCTTTCGAAACGCACCACCCACCAGCGCTTCGGCTTGCTTTTGATCACCTCGCCTACGATCGCGGCCAGTTCCTCGCGATGTTCAACTCGATCAACATTAGTTACAAAACGAGGGTCTGCCATCATAGGCTCGATATCCAGCGCCCGACACAATCCAGCCCACTGGGCTTGAGTTTCGCAGGCAACCGCAATGTATTCGTTATCCAGCATCTGAAAGCACTGGTTTGGAGCACTACTTGATGAAGCACTGCCCAACAGCTGCACGCTTGAGCCTGCCAGTAAGGACTCTGCAGCTCTATTCATTTGCATTGCCACACCCATCGTGAAATGACTGGTTTTAAGATGAGTCGCCGTTCCGAACCGTTCGCGCTGCAACAGACCAAGCAAAGCCAGCCCGGTTACAACTGCCGAACCGGCGGGGTCCATATGAACAAAACGGAGCATCTCGGGTACGCCTCCTGACTGACCATTAAGACTCCCAAAGCCACTAAATGCTTGTACATGCGGATCTAAAGCTGCAAGGTCACGCATGGGTCCAGCATCTCCCCAACTACTACTAGAGACATAAACCAAGCCAGAATTAGTATCACTAAGTTCTGCATAGCCCAACCCTATACGTTCGGTTACACCTGGTCGGAAGTTTTCAATCAGGACATCAGCTTCAGCGCCCAAACGCTGCACGGCGCCAAGATGCTCAGGCTGCTTCAGATCGAGTTCAGCAGATCTTTGGTGATTATTACTCGCTGTATAACAGGTTGAGATTCCTTTCTGCATCGGATGCAACAATCGGATAAATTCACCATCGGGTCGTTCCACCTTAACTGAATCGGCTCCGAGGTGCGCCAGCAAAGAGGCAGCCCAGGGGCCAACAATAGACGTCCCAATATTAAGGACCCGCACGCCTGATAACGGTCCTGTCACGGATTTTGTTGCTTTGTGCATAGCCTGCTCCCTTAATACTACCATTGAGACGTTGGCCCTATTACAAACGTCTACGGCAATCAATTCTGATTTAAAGAGTTGATACTATCAAAATACTAGCTCATTTTGCAAGCGTATGCAAAAATGCGGCAGTGCTATACATTAGCCAATTAAAAGTATATTATTCAATAAGTTGTATATTTATATATTTAAAATAAGCTAGTTATTAAAGTACTAATGCAGACGCATGCAAAAATAGGACAGTAATCCAGTGATGACCTCACCGCCTGATTCATTGAGCTACAAACGCGTTCAAATTCAGTTATGAACACAACAAGACGGGCAAACTCCCAGGATGTGGCCGCTTTAGCAGGCGTGTCTCAAGCAACAGTCTCCAGAGCTTTTACGCCAGGTGCGAGCATCTCCGATCGAGCCCGACAGAAAATTGAATCAGCAGCCGCAAAACTGGGTTACCAACCGAATATCATCGCACGGAGCCTTTCCAAAAGACGCTCTAGGCTTGTTGGCCTGTTATTTGCCAACTGGTCCCACCCCAAGGCAGCTGATCTCCTAAAAAATATTACTGAAGCACTCACCGAACATGATTATAAAGTGATCGTGCAATCAGCAACCGGGGTTCGCGGTACCGATGAAGTGTTGCGCGAATTTCTACGTTATCAAGTTGATGGCGTGATCGTCTTCTCTGCAGCACCAACAGCAGAGATTTCAACCGAATTTGCCCGTGCCCAGGTCCCCATTGTTTTACTGAACCACAGCGGCCGGGGACTCAACACGTCATCAGTCAGTGTTGATGCCATGGGTATCGGCCATCAAATTACATCGTCTCTTTTAGCTCGAGCCTATAAACGCCTGGCACTCATCAGCGCTAATCCTAAGAGCCAGATTGTTATTAACATGACAAGAGCGATTGTCAACACCGCCGCTGAGCATCCAGATATGCGCATTATCTCCCAGCAAACAGGCATCGACGGCTATGAAGCCGGGATGCGAGAAATCGAGAATATCTGGAAGGGTTCAGAAACGCGCCCCGATGCTATTGTCTGTACCTCTGATAACACCGCGCTCGGTATTCTAGCGGGATGCAGGCAAAACCTGGACATAAAAGTACCAGAAGAATTAGCCATTGTAGGGTTAGGTGATATACCTGCATCTGCCTGGAAGGATCAGAACCTTTCAACGATTAAAATACCGCATGATGAAATGGTCAGCAAAGCAGTTTCAACCTTGATCGCTGGCATAGAAGATCCTTCGATACAGCCAGAATCCTTTCAGTTTCAAGCAGAGTTTATCCAGCGAGGAACAACGCGGCTGATTTCCAACACTAAAACAGGAGGAGCTCAATGAGAATAGGTTCTAATAATCTGGCCTATCCTTTCGAGGCACGTCCAGAACCGGCGCAAAAAATCCAGGTTGCTACCGGAGTGTATTGGTTAAGAATGCCGCTACCGATCAGCCTTAATCACATTAATCTATGGCTACTTGAGGAACAGGACGGCTGGACACTGGTTGATACCGGTATGTCGACCGATGAGACCAAATTGCTCTGGGAATCTTTATTAGAAAACCAGCTTGATTCGAAACCGGTCAAGCGTGTAATTGGCACTCATATGCACCTTGATCACATTGGCCTAGCCGGGTGGCTGTGCAGAAAATGTGAAGTCGATCTGTGGATGCCACGCTCAGAATATCTATCCTGTCGCGTATTTTCGTCTGAAATGATGGCAGATCCCTCTGAACAAACCGTTAATTTTTACAAAGCTGCCGGATTTCAACAGGACGACCTTACTGTGTTCAGGGATCGTTTTCAGATTAGAAGCCAATTCATGACGTCTATGCCGACAGCCTATCGTCAAATAAAGGAAGGCGAACAATTAACAATAGGCGAACACGAGTGGACCGTGTTGGTCGGAAAAGGTCATTCTCCAGAGCATGCCTGCCTGTACTGCAAGGATCTAAACCTGCTGATTGCCGGCGACCAGATTTTGCCTCGCATTACGCCAAATGTAAGCGTCAGGCCAGACCAACCTACAGCAAACCCCCTTGATGAATGGCTAGATAGCTGCAATCGATTCAAAAGTCTCATTGATGAAACCGTTCTGATCTTGCCTTCACATGGTGACCCCTTTTATGGCGCGCCCTTGCGGATTCAGGAAATCATTGACGACCATGAGCTTTCTCTGGCTAGACTGTATGAAAGCTGCAGTCAACCCCAGCGGGTGGTTGACGTCTTCCCTGCCCTCTTCAAAGGCAAAGTTGAAGATCATAATCTAGTCATTGGAACCTGTGAGGCATTAGCACACCTGAACTATCTACTCGAACGCCAGCAATTAGAAATGTTCGTAGAAAACAATGGTGTCAAGAGGTTCCAGCAAGGGTAAGATCATCCCTTCACTCCACTATACCAGTGCGTGAGACTCTGACTCACCTTAAACGCTCCCCTATAGTGGAAGATATCAGCCTTATTTATGAGAAAACACGGAAGGAAACGATTACAACATGGGTAAGGTTGTAGTGGTTTTATTTATCATCTGATAAACTAGGTATCGAAACCAATCTCAATTTGCCTTCACGAGATTAGTATAGCTAAGGATAAAATTGAAATGAGCACTAAAAAACCAGACGCAAAAGCCCCTAGAAAGCGTCTGAGTGCAGAAAATCGCGAACAAAAAATTCTTGAAGAAGCAATCAGCTTTTTTGCAGAAAAGGGATTTTCAGGGCAAACGAGAGAATTGGCCTCCCGCTTGGGAATATCCCAACCCCTTCTATACCGATACTTTCCCACCAAGCGAGATCTGATTGAGAACGTATTTGAGGAAGTTTACATGAACCGGGTCAATCCCGAATGGTTGACAACTATTACAGACCGCGAAAGATGTCTGGAAGACCGCCTTATCGAATTCTACCGTTCTTACGCAGAGGCCACTTATCGTTACGAGTGGATTCGCGTTTATATGTTTTCCGCGTTAATGGGTGAAGAACTCAATCGCCGTTACATCAATCTGGTGGAAAAAGAATTGCTGACGCCAATTTGCCTTGAGCTTCGAGACTACTGCGGCTTAACAAGGGATGAATCAATAACCCAGGCAGAACTCGATCACATATGGGTTTTACATGGCGGGCTATTTTATTATGCCATTCGCAAACACATCTACCACGGCCGCGTCAGCGAAGATTTCTCTACTATCGTGTCACAGGCTGTCGCTGCAATGCTAAAGGGAACTAAAGAGATATCTACAAAACTGTGAATACCATGATCAACCCAACATCAGCCAGCAAACTTACAAACACCATCGGTATATTCGGGCTGGGTATCATGGGTTTGCCGATTTCTGAACACCTTATTGCTAGCGGCTGGAAGGTAGTCGGTTTTGATCCCGACCCTGTTCAACAAAAAAAGGCCAACACCGCTGGCATCAGTATCAAAAGTCTAGCTGCCGACGTGGTCAGCGAAGCTGACATCATCCTGTCAAGCCTGCCAAACCAGGAAGCGCTGGACCAAACAATAGATGCCATTGTTAACAGCCAAAAAAACAGGGTTTCCATTTTGGCGGATCTAAGCACCTTAAAACTGGAATATAAATTAGGCAATATTGATCGATTAAAGCGTGCCGGTGTGACCTTCCTGGATTGCCCCATCAGCGGGACCGGTGCCCAAGCGCTGACAGCTGATATTTCAATCTATGCCAGCGGCTGCAATAAAACTTATGATTTCTGCAAGCCGCTGCTTCAAGACTTCGCCAATCATCTGCATTATCTCGGCAAGTTTGGTAATGGCACAAAAATGAAATTCGTTGCAAACCTGCTGGTAGCAATTCATAACGTGGCTACCGCAGAAGCCATGTTGCTGGGCAAGGAGTGCGGCCTGGACCCTAAGGAAATTTGCGCCACCATCGCAACGGGCGCAGGCTCATCAAAGATTTTCGAACTAAGAGCGCCACTGATGGCGGAACAGGAATTTGAGCCTCCGACAATGCGACTAGACCTGTGGAAAAAAGACATGGAATTGATATCCGATTTCATCCAGGAATCGGGTGCGTCGACCCCTCTTTTTAAAGCAACCTCATCAATCTATGACGCCGCCAACGAGCACGGGCTTGGCAAAAAGGACACTGCCGCGATTTATACCATCATGGATCAGTTCACTGATTGAGCTTGGCACAAGCACAAAGATAAACGATCACCACCCATGAGAGTAGAAGGGATGCAAAAAAACACAAAAAATGCGGCACCGGAAGCAATCTGGCCTGGCCTTGAAGCGGGCGTGCCCAAACCGCTCATGCCGTACAGCCCGGCAATCAAAGCAGGCGGCTGGGTTTTTATCGCAGGACAACTGGCGAGCGATTTCAAGACAGGCCTGGACACCTCAATTAGAGAAGTGAATCCCTTCCTGAAGGAGCAACTCGCTAGCGAAGCTGATTTCGTTCTGGGTAACCTGGCCGATACGATCAAAGCCACGGGTTGCGATATCAACAAAGATATGGTCCGAATCTGGCAGTGGTTTGTATCAAGCCAACCGACCTACAAGCAATTCGAACAGGGACACAACTGGCCAGGCATATCGGTAGCACCCTATATCAATACCAGGAAAAAATATATCAATCAATGTCCACCCTCTTCCAGTCTCAGCGTGCGTGAGCTGATGTGGCGCGATACCAACCTCGAAGTCGATATGATCTGCTTCGCGGATAGTAATAAGACCATCACATTTGGTGAACCCAATGCACATATGCAACACACACCGGCTTTACGTCGAGGTGATTGGGTTTTTCTGGCCAGCGAAGGACCGGTTGACTGGATCGATGATCACCTGGGTGCGGCCCATCTAGGCGACCCAACGGCACTGGCAAAATACACTAAATCCCATCCGAACCACTGGTACACCTCCTCAGTCGAACAACAAACCCGATACACACTGGAAAAACTCGCTTCTCTGGCAGAAGCTGCCGGGAGCTGCCTGAATCAAGCTGTCAAAGCCGAAGTCTATATTGGCCATCCCCAGGATTTTGCCGCAATGGATCGCGTCTGGCAGGAAACCTTTCCCTCCAATCCACCAGCCAGGGTCGTAATTCCCTATATGGGCATGGGTCATCAGGGTGCCAGAGTGGAGATCGCCCTGACCTTACTGGCGAACGATGCCACTACCAAAAAAGAAACCATTGAAACTTCGTATGCACCGGAGCAACCAGGTCACGAACCACAGGCCATAAAAGCTGGCAACTTTCTTTTCTTCAGCACCCAAATGGCCTTCGATTCAACCGGAAATCTGGCAGAAGGTATGCTGCGGCCGGAAAATGCACCTTGGTATGGCTCTCCTGGCCAGAACCAAATGCGCTACATGATGAAGAATATCGATGCGATATCATCCGCAGCGGGCACGTCGGTTGAAAATATTGTTCGCCGGGCATGCTTTCACAATGACCTGCAATGGTTTGCAGAATCGATACAGTGCTGGGCAGGCTACTTCCCAGGAGACAAGCCCGCTTCAACTACCATCGGGCTAGAAGGTCCGCTTGTCGTCAATGGTGCAAATACACTCCTGGACCTAGTCTCCTACGTCCCGGATTAACTACAGATAAAGTAGACTATTTTGGAAACCGTCGGATTTATTGGCTTAGGAAAAATGGGCTTTGCCATGGCTACCCGCCTCCTGGAGACGGGCGTGCCTCTCACCGTATGGAACCGCTCTCCCGAAAAAGCAGACGGCTTGGTCGCTAATGGTGCAAAACTTGCCTCTTCTGTGGCCAACCTAGCTGACTCAGCCAGCGTTATTATTACCATGCTTGGCAATGACACAGTCACCCAGGAAGTCTATACCGGTACTGATGGCCTACTCAGTCGTTCCATCAGCGGCAAGCTATTTATCGATATGAGCACCCTCCGCCCATCCACCGTGGCATTACTGGCCGAAGCACTTCTCGCAAAAGATGCCTGCTTCATTGACGCACCTGTTTCTGGCACCGTTGGACCCGCAGAACAAGGCCAACTAATGGTACTCTGTGGCGCCAGCAATGAAGACTTGGAACGGGCCCGTCCGGTCCTGGAAATACTGAGTCGACGCATAGTTCATGCCGGCCCGGTCGGTCTTGGCGCCCTTCTTAAGCTCGTGGTTAATTTGCCACTTGCAGTCTACTGGGAATCACTTGCAGAGGCGGCTTGTCTTGGAACCAGTGGTGGCCTGAGCCTTGAACTGATACTCGATACGATACAAGACTCATCTGCTGCACTGGCCGTATTGCCGCTTAAAACTCCTTACTTACTGGGACAGGCGGGAACGGTCGCCTTTGATGTTACGGGCATGCAAAAAGATCTCAATTCAATTCTGCAGACAGGCCTTGACCATAACCTGCCCATGCCGGCAACCAGTGGTGCTTTAAGCATGTACGACGCGGCCGTCGCGAATGGACTGGGTGATGACGATGCCGTCAAGATAGTTCATTACCTGATCGAACAATCCAAATCCACTGACCATTAAAATGAGGACCTAAATTGAGAGCATCTGAAATCAGAGACGGTATGCGCATTGATTGGGATTGTGAAATTAAGATGACCGATGGCCTGGTACTTAAGGCCGACATATTCCGACCCATTCGAGAAGGTCAATATCCCGTCATTATGACGCATGGGCCCTACGCTAAGGGTCTTGCTTTTCAGGAAGGATACCCCAGCGCCTGGAATCGGATGGTAGATGAACATCCCGATGTCGCTGCCGGTTCCAGCAACCTATATCAAAACTGGGAGGTTGCTGATCCGGAAAAGTGGGTTCCCGATGGATATGTGTGCGTCCGCATCGATTCGCGAGGATGCGGCGCCTCTCCAGGCTATGTTGACCATTTTTCTCCTCGTGAAACTCAAGACTATGCGGAATGCATTCATTGGGCCGGCGTGCAGCAATGGAGCAATGGCAAAGTGGGACTTAACGGTGTTTCCTATTATGGCATCAATGCCTGGCAGGTTGCTTCGTTACAACCTGAGCATCTTGCTGCAATCTGCATCTGGGAGGGATCTGCTGATTGGTATCGTGATATGACACACCACGGTGGAATTCTAAGCACGTTCTGGGCGAACTGGTACGACATGCAAGTCAAGTCGGTTCAATATGGGCTGGGTGAGCGAGGCCCCATCAGCCTGGTCACTGGCAAGCAGATTTGCGGAGACGAAACCCTCAGCGAAGATCAGTTAGCAGCAAACCGGTGTGACTTCGGCAATGAAATCTATGCTCATCCGTTAGACGACGATTACCACAAGATTCGATCCGCCGCCTGGTCAAAAATTACGACGCCTATTCTTACCGCAGCTAACTGGGGAGGCCAGGGATTGCATCCACGTGGAAACTTCGAAGGTTTTATGCGTGCAGCAAGTGAAAACAAATGGCTTGAAGCACATGGATTAGAACATTGGACCGAGTTTTATACAGACTATGGTGTGTTGCTACAGAAACGATTTTTTGACTATTTCCTAAAAGGCCTGGCCAACGACTGGAATAAGCAACCTCGAGTTCAACTTCAAATAAGAAAAATCGACGGATTCGAAGAACGCCATGAGCAAGCCTGGCCTATACCGAGAACGCAATGGACGTCATTTTATATCCACGAAAACCTGACCTTGTCTACAGAAAAGCCAACCCGTTCAACCACGCTCAGTTTCGATGCCAAAGGAGATGGCCTGACTTTCTATTCCGAACCTCTGTCAGCTGATACGGAAATCACAGGACCATCCGCCTTCAAGGCATTGATCGCATCATCTACCGTGGATGCCGACTTGTTTATCGTACTGCAGGTATTTTCACCCGCTAATGAAGAAATTGTTTTTCAGGGCGCAATTGATCCAAATACACCAATCGGACAGGGTTGGCTAAGGGCTTCTCATCGCGAACTGGATCTGCAACTTTCCGAACCCTGGCGGCCCTATCACAAGCACAACGAAAAGCAGTTGCTGGAACCAGGTAAACCGGTCGAACTAGACATTGAAGTTTGGCCGACGTCGATCGTCATCCCTGCCGGCTTTAAAATTGGTTTATCTATACGCGGGCGCGACTATGAAAACCCTAACGCCAAAAGCGAACGCCTCTCTAACTTCAAAAACGATCTAAAGGGCTGTGGTCCCTTTTTGCACAATGACCCTCGCGATCGACCTATGGAGGTGTTCGGCGGTATAACCACCTTGCACATTGGTCCAGAAAAGCCGAGCTTTATTTTACTACCGGTTATCCCTGAGTAACCGTGCCTCAACCAGAGTCAATTCAGACCCAATTGAATCGGCTTCGGATACGAGAAAACCGTCGGGTATTCACCTCATCAAAAAGCGTATCTTGTAATTCATCCAATTTCTTGACTGCTTTATGTCGATCAATAGTGACATGCTCGCCATCCTGAACAACGGTGCGGCCCCGAATCAGCACTCGTCGAATTGCCTCAGGACTAGGGCCATTGCCATAAACCAGGTTCGGAACAATCGCAGAAGGTGGTGATAGATGTGTTTCTCCACGCCGATCAATTAGAACGACATCGGCCTCTTTCCCTGATTCCAGTGAGCCTATCCGGTCATCCATCATCAAGGCTTTAGCACTACCGATGGTCGCTAGTTCCAAAGCCTGCTCGGCACTACCATAAAGCACCTCTTCACCCGTCCATTTTGATGCCGAATCACCGACTCTACGCCGATATTCATCGCCAAGTCTCTGTCCTGTGAGGAAACTACGCATGGCAGTCCATAAATCGTGACCATAGGCGACCACGGGTCCATCCAAACCCAGACCACAGGTTACCCCTAGATCAAGAAACTGCCTGGCATCAAAACTGACCAGACCCAGGACTTGCTCCATGTCAGGAACCAAGGCGATAGTCGCGCCGCGGCTGCGAATCAACTCTGCTTCTCCAGGACGAAGGTTCTGAGCATGCCCGGCAATCACATTCGGTCCAAGGATACCAGCCTCATCTAACCATTCGAATGACCCACCCTGCCAGCCACGTCGCTCAGCAAGATACTTCTGATCAAAAACTGCCGGCGCATGAATATCAAACTGCCGGTTATTGGCGTCGGTCCATTGCCAAAGTTCCTTCAATTGATCCGGTTCGCAATAAGTAATGCCAATAGTGGAAGCCGTTACAGAGATCAGATCATCTTCCCACTCCGCCTTGACGCGTTCGGTCTCAGCCAGGCCAACATCGAGATCCTCGCGAAAGCCTTCTGGCACCGCATCCTTGTCGTTGATGGTCAAACGAGCCATTCTGCACCGTATACCAGCGTCTTTCACCGCTGCAATGACGCCATCAATAGATCGCTTATGAACATGGGTGAAATGATCATCCGTGGTGGTAGTGACACCACGACGGACCAGGTCCAGTATGGGCGGCATCGCCGAAACATAGGACCGCTGTTCATCACAGGCACCCGTCATAGGGTAATAGAATCCAAAAAAACGTTCCTCAAACGTGGTCCCTTCAGCCATACCACGCAGACACCCCTGTACAAGATGAGCGTGCGCATTGATCAACCCAGGGATTACGATATGGCCATCGCCGC
>CAZGCW010000039.1:0-22539 GCA_964524295.1 uncultured Pseudomonadales bacterium | reverse complement strand
ATGGACCATGTACTGCAATTGTGTTGGATGCGCTTTAACTGGGATGAAAACAAATCACGATGGCGCAAAACCAGAATATCGCTTATCGCCGTTGGCGGCTATGGTCGGCAGGAATTACTCCCCCATTCCGACATCGATCTGTTGATCCTATCCGAAAGAGACACCCAGCAAAACCATACCCATAACATTCAGTCATTTCTGACTTTACTCTGGGATATTGGTCTTGAAGTGGGTCACTCAGTACGTTCAATCAGCGACACTGCAGCCAAGGCTAAACAGGATGTGACGATCCTCACGGCGCTCATGGACTCGAGGACCCTGGCGGGTGAGGATGAATTATTAGAGCGAATGATAACGGCCATCTCCAATCGAAAAATATGGCAACCAGGCCAGTTTTATAGCGCTAAATTGCGAGAGCAACAGGACCGCCACAGCAAGTCGAATCATACCGAATTCAGCCTCGAACCCAACATCAAGACTTCTCCTGGCGGATTGCGCGATATTCAAACGATCCTCTGGGTAGCCAAGCGCTATTATGGCACCAATGACCTACTGAAATTAACGAACCTTGGCTTTTTAAGACGGGATGAAGCCGAAACCCTGCTAACGGCGCAACGATTCCTTTGGGATGTACGGTTTAACCTGCACATGATCAGTCATCGTGATGAAAACCGCCTTCTATTCGATAACCAGCGAAATTTAGCCAAGCGACTCGGTTACCAAGATGGTGATCAACTTGCCGTTGAACAGTTTATGCAGGATTACTATCGACAGGCACAGGCAGTCAGCACAATAAACGAGATCCTGTTACAGTCCTTTGACGAGCAAGTGGTTGGATCCAGCGCTAAAGCCATCATCAAGCCCATTAACTACCGTTTCCAGAGTTACAATGATTTCCTGGAAGTCTCATTTGAACGCGTTTTCCATGACCACCCGGAAGCCCTGCTAGAAATGTTCGTTATCCTTGGCTCCAGTCCGCATTTGAAAGGCATACGAGCTAGTACCATACGACTCGCCCGCCATCATGCCACTAGCATTGATGAAGACTTCAGGGAAAATCCCATCCATACCGAACTATTCCTTGAATTGCTCCGGGTTGAACATCATCTATTTTCACAACTTCGTAGAATGATCCGATATGGCATTCTGAGCGCCTATATGCCTGAATTTGAACGCGTCATCGGCCAGATGCAATTCGACCTGTTTCATATTTACACCGTCGATGCGCACACCCTGCAGGTGGTCAGAAATATGCGCCGGTTTAGGTATAAAGATCAAAAGCAAAAATTCCCGATCGCCGCACACATCTACCAAAGGCTCCCAAAAGTTGAATTGCTCTATATCGCGGGTCTTTTCCATGACCTGGCAAAAGGTCAGGGCGGAGACCATTCAATTCTTGGCATTAGTCTCGCCAGGGACTTCTGTCACCGCCATGCCCTGGGCACATGGGACACCAATCTGGTCTGCTGGTTAGTGGAAAATCACCTACTTATGTCAACCACAGCACAGCGAAAAGATATATTCGACCCTGATATTGTCCTTGAGTTTGCCCAGCTAATAGGAGATCAACGCAGGCTTGACTATCTATATGCCCTGACCGTAGCGGATATCAATGCCACCAATCCCACGCTCTGGAATAGCTGGCGAGCATCACTGCTGTCACAACTCTACCTTGAAACCAACCGCCTGCTGGGGCACGGATTAGACAATACAGTTGATCGCGAACATTACCTGGAACAAATACAGAGTTCCGCTATAAAGCAACTTAAGGACAAAAATGTCAGCATCGACCAGACGCAGAGTCTCTGGCAAGGCCTGGATGATGATTACTTCATTCGCGAACCACTGGCCAATATTGTCTGGCAAACTGAATCGATTATTCTCCATAGCAAACCCAATGAACCCCTCATCCTCATCCACGAAGCAGTCACCCGGATTTCTGAAGAAGAAGCGGCAACGCATATTTTAATTCATGCGACTTCACGCCGATCCCTGTTTCATGCCATTGCAACCGCTTTTGAACGGCTCGGCCTGAATATCGTCGATGCCCGAATCCCGAGCACCTCAGCCACCAGGACCCATTACACTTTCGACGTACTGGAAAGCAATGGCAGGCCAGTGGGCAATCAACCTGATCGCATTAATGTAATTAAAAAAACCCTGCACGACTCCATCATGGCACCGGAGAAGAAGAGCTTTAATCCACGACGCACCTCACGCGCCCTCAAACAATTCAGCAGGAAAACCGAAGTATCCCTGACCAACCAAGCCAATGTTAACTTCAGTGTTCTAGAGGTGATTGCCCCAGACCGTCCTGGTTTGCTGGTTGTTCTGGCTAATACCTTTGACGACCTGCAGATTCATATGTTGGCTGCAAAGATAACCACGCTCGGTGAACGGGTCGAGGATGTGTTCCATATTGTTGACCATCAGGAACAACAGGTATTGGATCCTGGAGATCAAGAAAAAATCAGGCAGGCCATCTGTGATGCCCTGGATCAGCACATAGCAGACCTAACAAACCGATGAACACATCTTTAAAAAAATTAAAACCCTACCCTTTTGACCGTCTGAACACATTACTGGCATCGGTTACGCCTGCAGACCTCAACCCAATATCCCTTGCTCTGGGTGAGCCAAAACACGCCTCTCCGGACTTTCTGATCGATTACATAACCTCTCCTGATCTCCTCAGGAAGGGCTTGGCGACCTATCCACCCACGCGCGGCATTCCTGAACTGAGGCAAGCTATATCGGAATTTGTTGCGAGGCGTTATCCACCTGCCAGAATTAACCCTGAGACCGAGGTTTTACCGGTCAATGGGACCCGCGAAGGCCTGTTTTCGGTCGCTCAGGCGCTCAGTGAACCACTGAAACGAAAACACATCATCTTGCCCAACCCATTTTATCAGATCTATGAGGGCGCCTGTTTGCTGGCCGGGTGCCAACCCCTCTATGTCAACAGCGACACCAACGCCCCCTTTAAGCCTGATTACAACGCCATTAAACCGAATACCTGGGATCGGGTTAGCATCCTCTACCTTTGCAATCCCGGTAACCCACATGGCAGCCTGCTCAGTATTGCAGAAATGCAATATCTGATCGAACAGGCATTAAAGCATGGGTTCGTTATCATAGCGGATGAATGTTATTCCGAAATCTATCGCAGTGAGACCAGTGCCCCACCCGGTTTATTGGAGGCATCTGCAAAGATGGGCAATACGGGGTACAAGCAATGCCTGGCATTCAATAGTCTGTCAAAGCGTTCCAATCTCCCAGGGCTTCGCTCTGGCTATGTTTGCGGAGATGCGCGACTCATCGAGTCATTCTTGTTGTACCGCACTTACCACGGTTCAGCCATGCCCATCCATAATCAACTATTGAGCAGCCTGGCTTGGTCAGATGAACAACACGTCATTATCAATCGGGCTAGGTACCGAGAAAAATATACGGCTTTCCTGAACATCATTAATGACTTCTGGCCTATGCACCAACCGGAAGCCAGCTTTTACCTCTGGCCTGAAACTCCTTATGATGATCAGAAATTCGCAGTCAACCTGATCAAGGAGACTAACATTAGGGTTCTACCTGGCAGCTATCTAGCACGCAGTTCAGATCAGGTAAATCCGGGGCAGAATCGAGTAAGATTAGCGCTGGTTGCCGAATTGGATCAATGCATACAGGCTGCTGAAAGGCTTCGAGATCATTGGCCTAGACTGAGCTGAAACCTAACTAATTGGGCATCACGTCAAACCCGGATCAGTACTGATACCCCGCAGTTAAAACAGCTGCCTGTTAGCAATCGTTTCGCTGTAAACCCCGGTATCTACTGAATTTAACTTCGAAGACTGGCATAATACCGCGTCTCTTACAGACCAACGGCAACAACATGTTCAGCTTAGCATTCGGAATCGGAACTCAAAACCGAAAACAGGAATGGTTAGAAGTATATTATCCGGAACCTTTGATCAACCCAGATGATGGCCTACTAGCCACCATCGCCGCCTTGACAACCTATCAAGGCGGCAATCAAACGCTGCCACTGGATGCGACGACCATCCAAAGCCTGGCAGAGGCGATAGACCTTGTCTCTCAAAAACAGATCTTGCAGCAATTTCAAGAAGCCACCAGTCCAATGGTATTAACGATTCTGGAACATGATTCTGGTCTGACTTCAACACCGGAGGCTTATCTTAAACTGCACTTACTATCGCATTGCCTGGTCAGACCAAACCAACTCAATCTCGAGGGCATTTTCCCCCTACTACCGAATGTAGCATGGACCAACCAGGGCGCTATTGATCTGGAAGAGGTCGAACAAGCCAGAATGAGCGCGAGAATTTCAGGCAAACTACTGACGGTATTCAGTGTCGATAAATTCCCGATACTCACCAACTACTTTATACCTAAAGGCGTGAGGATTGCTGATTCTGCGAGAGTTCGGCTAGGCGCCTATCTGGGCGAGGGAACCACCGTTATGCATGAAGGGTTTGCTAACTTTAATGCCGGGTGCGAGGGACCTAACATGATAGAAGGTCGAATTTCCCAGGGCGTCATGGTGGGTTCAGGCAGTGACCTGGGCGGCAGCGCATCAACCGCGGGCACCTTATCCGGCGGCGGTAATACTGTCATCAGCATTGGTGAGGACTGCCTCATCAGTGCCAATGCCGGAACCGGAATCTCCCTCGGGAACCGCTGCACAATTGAAGCCGGTCTTTATATCACCCCCGGAACCCTGGTCGAAGTACTCGATGAAGGCCGACAACAGGTCATGATTGCAAAGGCCCGGGAATTAAGTGGTCAGGATGATATGCTGTTTATCCGGCACTCCCGCAGCGGTGCGGTCCAATGTCGAACTAATCGGCAAGCGATTCAACTCAACAGCACCTTACACAGCCACAATTAAGCTAGAAAACCATGAAATTTGATACCTATCAAGAACGAGAGTTGGTAGCGATCCTGTCTGAACTCATGGAAAAACCATCGATTTCTCCTCAAGACTGCGGTTGCCAAGATACCATCGAAGCATTCATTGCGCCGTTGGGCTATACCTCTACGCGACTCCCCTTTGAGGATGTTAGTAACCTTTGGGCAACCAGAAGCGGTTCAAAACCCGGGCCAACCCTGGTTTTTGCAGGACATACCGATGTGGTTCCTGCAGGGCAGGTGTCCGCCTGGACCAGCGACCCTTATGCTGCCACCCTCTCCGGTGACACAATTACAGGTCGAGGTGCTGCCGACATGAAAGGGGCATTGGCTGCCATGCTCATTGCCGCCAGAATATTCCATAGCAAGCATCAACATTACCATGGAAGGCTGGGTTTCCTGATCACCAGCGACGAGGAAGCCAAAGCCATTAACGGCACCAAACGAGTCATGGCCTGGCTTAACAATCAGGGTGAACGTTTCGACTACTGTGTTGTTGGCGAACCCTCCAGCGACCAACTTCTCGGTGATGTAATAAGGGTAGGACGCAGGGGTTCTTTAAACGGAAGGCTAACGGTAAAGGGCAAGCAGGGCCACGTTGCCTATCCAGACAAAGCGAGCAATCCTATTCATGCGTGTTTACCGGCACTGACTCTACTGAGTCAAGCAACCTGGGATACTGGCAATACATTCTTCCCACCAACCAGTTTCCAAATATCAAACTTCCAATCAGGTTCCGGTGCGACCAATGTTATTCCCGGAGAAGCGATTATCGACTTCAATTTTCGCTATTCTACCGAATCCACTGAACCTGCTTTGATACAAGAAACCGAGCGCATTCTCAATCTCCACAACCTGGAATTTGACCTGCAATGGTCCTTGTCTGGCGAACCTTTCCTGACCCAGGATGGCGTTTTAATCGCCGCCACATCACAGGCTATCAACAAAATCAAGGGCTATCAGCCGACCCTTTCCACCGGTGGGGGCACATCTGATGGAAGATTTATAGCCGAATCAGGAATTGAAGTCGTTGAAATCGGCCTGCGCAACGAAACCATTCACCAGGTTAATGAATGGACTTCGTTATCCGATCTTGGAGACCTGACCCAGGTTTATCTGGATATCATGGAAAGCATACTACTACCGGACCCTACCCAGCATGTTTCCTGATATTGAAATATACATCAAGAATATCGACCTGGAGCAGGTCAAGAAATGGCTTGACTCCCATTTTGATACGGTTTCGGCCCCCCTAACCCGTCCAAACCCAATTTTTGAAGCCACCTATCAGCAACAAACGGTAGAGATCCATACTGTGGAGAAAGCTGCACGGGGGCATTTCTCGAGTCTTTGGTTCAAACAGAACCATACCCCCTGGCAAACAGATCTTGACTGCGCCATCAGCGCGGTCGAATTTCTAAAAACCGAGGTGCGATGCAGTGATGGCTCGTGGGAGGAGCCCACCGGCGAGCAGGAACCCTTTTGGTACCGATTAAAAGGCGATGAGATATCCAAAATAAGGTGGCAAGATTGAAAGTCGTTTTATTCATCGCATTGGCTGCTATTTCTTTCTGCGGCTTTCTGATATCACTACTACCAGCCAGCCTATTTTTTGCTTTGCTACCTGCAGAGATCAAGACGGCCGATGACCTTGTCATCGGCCAACCTTTAGGGACCATATGGTCTGGAAATACCACTATTGCGTTCCGCAACTTCCCTCCATCATCAGTGCAATGGCAGTTCGATGGGATATCAATTAACAACGCGACTCCAGCCGCCCGCTATCATTTGCAGATAACGGGACCGCATCATGAAATCACAGCCGGTTTCACCCTTTCTGAATCACAAATGAATCTACATCAGCTGCGCGGATCAATTCACGCAGACGACATTAACCAGCTCAGCGCAGAATATGGACATCACTTTAGCGGTGAACTTGTTTTCTATGGCGTTTCGCTAACCACCAATTTCCATTGCCTACAATCACTCGCAGGGCAGATAGACTGGGACGGTGGCAGTGTCATGCTCAATGTCAAAGACCCTCCTCTTAGGCTGGAGCTCCCCCCCATGACTGGTTTTCTGGATAGTACTGACTGCAATGCTTCCCTGGCGGTTAAAGCGCAGTCAGACAATCTCATGATCATCCATTTACAGCCCTCTGGCTGGGTTGAAGTCCAGATATTCCAAACGATGCTGAGTCTTGCCGGGCTGTCTGAACCAAGGCCTGCCAGCAAAGACCAACAACCAGTGCTGCTGTTCGAGGAAAAAATACTGTAATCTTGACAGTAGGAGAATCGGCAACCCATGTTCACATTACTAAATGTCCTACACCAGCATCAGAGATCAGTCGGGCTAACCCTCATCGCCGGTCTGGTCATCTTTATGTCATTCTCCGTGGCACGAAGTGTTTCATTCTTCCTTGATGATGCATTCATCACTCAAAGCGTTAATCAACCTCCTACCCGTACTGCCATCAATCCGGACAGAAACACCCTGCAATTGCGTCGATTAAATCTATTTGGGGAGGTCGCCAGAGCAACAAGCCCCATCCTCCAGGAAGCACCAGAGACCCGCCTGAATCTTGAACTCCAGGGGATTTTTATCAGTGAAGATCCGGCCGCCTCAACGGCCATCATCGCCGAAAAAAACAAGCCTGGAAAACTGTTTCAGGTCGGCGACAAACTGCCCGGCAATGCCTATCTGCATGCGGTACGCGTTGACCACATACTCCTGCGTCGGGGTAGTCGACTGGAAAAGCTCATGTTCCTGCTCGCCAAAGTCACCTTTGAGTCAGGTGATACTGCCAAGCCGGCTAAGCTCTATCAAAACAAATCAAGCGAGCAACCCCTTAACAAACTACTCGCTGGTCCAGACAATCCGCCGAGTGAGGATAGCTCCCTGCGCGGGTATCTCGAACAAAATAAACGTCGGTTGCAGTCAAACCCAGACCAACTCCTCAGGGAAATAGGCATGTCTCCCGTTTCCAAAGAAAGTGCAAATGGCTATAAAGTAGGCAGTGGCAGTAACAGTGGCGCTTTGACTCAGGCTGGCCTGCAATCCGGCGATGTCGTCATATCAGTCAATGGGATCGCCGTTGGCGTTGCCATGAATGATGCCAGGTTAATTGATCAGGCAATGGCTGCTGGCCGTGTTCGGGTGGAAGTGCAAAGGGGAGGAAGGCGATTTTTTCTAACGATTCCCATACCCTAACGTCGTCTATTCCAGTAAACTTTAGATTGATAAGAGCAGAAAAAGTAAACCATGAGAGTAGTTTTTACCGCCATTTTGACCCTGTTCGCTTTTTCGACATTTCCAGCCTTTGCTCAGGATAGCTGGCGAATCAACCTTAAGAATGCCGATATCCGGGAATTCGTTACCCAAGTCTCAGCCATTACAGATAAAAGTTTTATCATTGACCCCAGAGTTAAAGGTAATGTCACCGTGGTATCAAATACAGCCATGGGTCAGGAGGCTGTTTACGAGCTATTCCTGAGTGTATTACAGGTACATGGCTTTGCTGCAGTGAGCGCGAATGGCGTTACAAAAATTGTTCAGACCGTACTGGCAAAACAAAGTGGTAATCCCAACGATTTCATTGACGTCCTGATTTCCCAGGAATTAGTAACGCGGGTCATCCCGATACGCAATACGGCCTCTCAGGAAATGGTGAAAGTACTCAGACCTTTAATCCCGCAATACGGGCACATTGCCGGACTGATTAATCCGAATGTCCTTATCATCAGCGATCACGCCTCCAATATCAGCCGGTTGGTGGAGATCATCAATCGGGTCGATGTCGCCGACAACCTGGAAGTGGCCATTGTCGACCTGAAAGAAGCCTGGGTTGAAGACATTGTCACTTTGCTTGAACAACTGGCTCCGGAACAAATTGGCAAAAGTGCCAAGGGTCCCAATCGTATTACCATCGTAGCCAGTGAAAGAACCAACAGCCTCGTTCTTAAGGGGGAGCGATATACTCTGGCTAAGGTCAAGGCGCTGGTCAGTCAACTAGATGTCCCGGCAAATCGCTCAGGAACCATCAAAGTCATTCGTTTGGCTCATGCTGATGCCACAAAATTAGCTGAAATCCTGACGAATATTGCCAGCAACACGACCGACAGCGAATCCTCCGCTATGGTTGAAGTCAGCGTCCAGGCTGACGAGGCAATCAATGCGCTGATCATCCGGGCGGATCCAGCGACCATGATTGATATGATGGATATCGTTGACAGCCTCGATGTCCGGCGCATGCAGGTACTGATAGAAGCCGCTATCGTAGAGGTCACCACCGACTTTAGCCGCCAGCTTGGTAGTGAACTCGCCATCGGGGATAACACGAGCGGGAACACCCCGATAGGCTTGACAGCGCCGGGTGGCACGCTCGCTCAGGTTCTTCAGGGCCTGGCAACAGACACGGCGCCAATGACATCGCTGGGCGACTCTCCGCTTATCGCTGGCGGAAGGGTCAGTACGACAGGCCCCAGCTTTGCTTTCATCGTTAAGGCTCTGGCGGCCAATAGTGATGTCAATCTGTTGTCTACGCCCAGTATCACAACCATGGATAACGAAGAGGCAAAAATCGTAGTGGGCCAGAATGTGCCATTCAGGACAGGCTCTACCGTCTCCGGTAGCCAGGGAACTACCAACCCGTTCACCACCATTCAGAGAGAAGATGTTGGCCTGACGCTACAGGTTACGCCGCACATCAACAACGACAACCTGGTTCGGCTGGCTATTCATCAGGAAGTATCCGAGGTTGATGCTTCCAGCCTGACGGACATCGGTTCAGAGGCAGCTGCCGACCTGATCACCAACAAAAGAACCATCGATACAACCATTCTAGTCGACAATGAAGAAGTGATTATACTGGGTGGCCTCATGCGCGATAAGGAAACCAATGGTGAGTCCAGGGTGCCATTACTGGGCAGTATCCCTGTACTGGGAATGCTGTTCAGGAGTCGAACCTCCAGTACCCAAAAGCAAAACTTGCTGGTTTTCCTGAGGCCCACTGTTTTAGCGACAAAAGAAGATATAGCGACGGTTTCAGAACGGAAATATAACCGGGTCTACCAAATTGAAATCGAAGGTACGGGCGCCACGTCTGAAAATATATTAGAACTCTTCGATGGCTCTTTATAGTCGATTCAAAGAGCACCAATTTAATCTCACCAAATCGCTTTTAAAATTCTGGTTATCGCCTACCTTCATCCGAAACTCTGTCCAGCAACTCAATCTTCAAACCAATGAGACTATCTGCTATGTCATGGACTATCAATCCATTGCAGACCTCATGGTGACAGAGATAGCCTGTGAACAAGGCCACTTGCCGCTGCCCAGGTCAGCCATGGGGACCGTGCCTGAAGCAAGATCTTTTTTCTTTTTGCGGCATACAATCGGTATAACCGGACGTAAAACTGCCAAGAACTTCAGCCCCAGACTACAAAGATTACTATTAAGACAAAGGCAACAAAGCCATTCCATCAAAGTGGTTCCAGTCTCCCTATTTTGGGGGCATCAACCCGATAAGGAAAAATCCTGGCTGAAGCTAATGCTCTCAGATAACTGGTCAGCCACCTCCCGTATCAGAAAAATCCTGGCGTTATTGCTGGTACCAAAACACCTTTTAGTCGAATTTGGACAGCCTATAGACCTGCATTCAGTTATCCGTGCCCAAGATAATCCAGCGTTATCGGCCCGACATCTGCATCGCAGACTGAGAACCCACTTTACCCAGCAACGACAGGCCATATTGGGGCCCGATCTTTCTCATCGAAGAACGCTCTTAAAAACCATCGCAGCGAGTGACCGAGTCAAGGCGGCCATCGTTGATACCTCGGTAATAGAACAGGAACCTCAAACCGAGACAGCAAAAAGAGCCCGGAAATATGCCCACGAAATAGCCTCGGACCAGTCCTATCGGGTTATTCGATTTTTCGAAGTATTGTTATCCTGGTTATGGCACAAAATCTATGAAGGGATAGAGCTCTATAACCTTGATCGAGCTAAAACAGCTGCGCCTGCCTCTGAAGTTGTCTATGTGCCCTGTCACCGCAGTCATATTGATTACCTACTCCTATCCTATGTCTTATATCACAATGGCCTGACACCGCCTCATATAGCGGCAGGTATTAATCTCAATCTGCCTCTGGTCGGTTCCTTGCTTCGACGAGCCGGTGCTTTCTTTATGCGACGTACTTTTAAGGAAGATCTACTATACAAAGCTGTTTTTGACGAGTATCTGTATCTAATGCTCAGCAAAGGTCATTCTATCGAATACTTCATAGAAGGCGGCAGGAGCCGAACAGGCAGCATGCTTAGCCCAAGGATCGGTATGATCAGCATGACCCTGAATGCCTATTACAAAGATAACAGCAAAGAACTCACTTTTATGCCTGTTTACTTCAGCTATGAAAAGGTGATGGAGATTAATAGTTATATAGGAGAACTTGCCGGCAGAGAAAAAAACAAGGAAACCCTGCGTGGACTGATAACCACCCTAAAACGACTAAAACAGGATTTCGGCCAGGTTGCTGTCAGCTTTGGAGCGCCTTTAAACCTGCGTGCCTATCTGGACAAACACCAGCCGGAGTGGCAGACACACCATCCAGAAGAACAGCATCGGCAAACCAGTATCAGTTTGGCCCATGAGTTAAGCCAGCGAATCAATGATGCAGCGGTTCTTAACACCGTCAACCTCACCGCTTTTGCTCTACTGTGTACGCAGAGGAATGCCATTGAAATTGGCAGGCTTGAAGCTCAACTAGCCTTCCTGCTCAAAGTCAGTACCCGCCAGCTAAAAACCGCTCTATTATCACAACCACCCCGGGACATTATCGAAAATGCGATTCGCATATCAGGGTTATGGAAGTCGACCTCAGATGCTGGCACGACGATAAAGACGGATCCGGCCAATCACATCATGTTGCGGTACTACTACAACAATATTATCCATTTATTCGTAATCCCGAGTCTGACCGCGCGTATTCTCCGACATCGAAATGGCATCGAATACCCAGCTTTAGTCGATGACCTAAACCTGATTCTTCCTTTTGTGAGCAATGAAATGCTGATCGACAATTCGCCAGCGATGACGCGTGCTGAAGTTGATCCATTTTTATCTATTTTGGAGTCCGAGCAATTACTTTCCCGTCAACAGAACCAGCTCACGGTTGGTCAGCAACCTGTGGACGTATACCTGGGCTTTTCTGACCTGGCCGATGCCGTCAGCCCCTTCCTGATTCGTTACTATATTGTTTGCTACTTACTGGAATCAAAGCTTACCAGTGGGGTCAGTACGGCAAACGCGGCCTTGAGCATTTACCAGACTGTGTTCGAGACCCTTAATAATGTGCCCATGGACACGATCAACATCGTCCCGTTTAGCACCTTTCTGAAGCAGTTGGTTCAGCAGGACTGGTTAGATTCTAAGCATTCCACACCCGGGCCTAAGGTCCGTTTGCTGCAACAGAGTTTGGCCAACATACTGTCACCGGATATCATCGCAACTGTCGCTAGCTGCTCAAACACCTTGCTGCATAAAAACATCGAATCGACTACTTCGCCCCTTCAATGAGTAGACAACTGAGCGATCAGAATAGGGCGTCGTATCACGTAAAGCGCGTTTCACTGCGATCCGTGGTATGCCCATATCAAAGGCCTTTAACAACAATTTTTCTGGAGACACATTGCCTCCAATATAGGATTGCAGCATCTGCATTTCACCACTAGCCAAAGCAGATTTTTTCTTGGCAGGGAACATCGGGTCTATCACGGCGGCATCAAAATGCGGACCTCCATCAAACCCCTGACACGAATCGCCATATAACAGGTGCATCCTGGCAATGATAGGCTGAAGGTCAGGATCCTGACTCGCGCGCCGCAAGCCATCCTGAATCATTAAATAGAGAACTTTTGAACGTTCTTTAAGATAAACTTCACAACCAAACGCGGCTAGTATAAAAGCATCTTTACCGAGACCCGCCGTCATATCCAAGATGGTATGCGTTCGGTTAGCCCCCACTGCCTTAATCAGCATTTCGTTCTTGGCAGAAACATGCTCCAGGCGATAGCGCATACTGGAAGACCCGAAATCAACGGCTAATGGCGAAACAGCATTCCAGCAATCCACCAGGGACAATCGATCATCTATCTTCTCAATACGATATTGACTCACTTGTTCGGGGGGCTCGCTACCTGATGTCTTACATACTCAGGCCTGGCATTCAAAGCATCTACCGAGTCCAGATTGCTCATTCGATGAGCCGCCATATCCAACAGATCAAGCGGCGTTGGCTGCGCCACCTCAGAGAGCGTTTCGAAATGCAGCTCATTTGAGCTGGCCAAGTTAGCAAAGAACGATTGATTATCACCAGCACCATGCCATATACCTGGCGGTAACCCTGGGGAATTGTCCTGATCTGCCACGACCTCCTCACCAATCAATTCCGGGTAGGAACCGGTACAATTCGTATAAGCACCCATATAAACTTCCTGTTCTCGAGCCGTCAAAGCAACCACGACTTGACTACAGCCCTTTTCCCTGCCCAGTTTCCTGGCAATCGCAGCCAGATTAGAAATAGGTACAACCGGGATAGATAACCCATAGGCAATGCCTTGAACAACGCCTACCGCTATTCTCAAGCCAGTAAATGACCCAGGTCCCTGGGCAAAGGTCAGTGCATCCAATTGGTTCAGGGCAATTCCGGACTCTGCCAGAATAGACAGAATATTAGGCAGTATATCCCTGGAATGCTTCATCCCCGAATCAATTACCCTGTAAACATCTCCGGAAGCTGTGCGCAACCCTAACGACATACTCGAGGCCGATGTATCAATAGCGAGTAAATTCATGTTTCTTCAAAAAACCTCATGGCGGTCTCTTTGTCCTGCGTCCATTCTATCGATGGCAGGCTGTTGATCAAAGCCTGACCGTAAGGCTGGTCAACTATCCTGCTGTCACCGAGTATAAACAAGCCCCTATCCGTCTCAAGTCGAATCAATCGTCCAAAGCCCTGACACAAGTTGACCGCACATCTTGGCAGGAGCAAATCCAGAAACGAATTTTTCCCTCTGGCAGAGTAGGTACTGGCCAGCGCCTCAACTCTGGGGTCTGCTGGGCTATCAAAAGGGAGTTTATCAATGAGCAGGCAGCCTACATTTGCCCCAGCGAAATCAACGCCTTCCCAAAAGCTCTGTGTTGCCACCAACACAGCTTGTTCAGATCGCATAAACTGGTCAATCAAACTGCTCTTGGCGTCTTCGCCCTGCACCAGCAAAAGCGGCAACTGTAAATTTTCAAGGTACTTCTTCGCGGTGGCAAGCGCGCGGAAGGAAGTAAATAACAATAATGCCTTTCTGGACAGCATAGGCGCAATCTCTTTCATCAAAGCGTGACAATGTTCTGGCGAGTTAACGGCTGGCAGGTTAGCCGGGATGAAACCCGCAGCCTGTTTTGTAAAATCAAACGGGCTATCGAATTGATATTCCTTAATTCGCCCCAGGCCCAAGGCATCTTTTATAAATGTAAAAGACCCATCAACCGAAAGCGTTGCCGAAACGAAAAGCCAATGAGCCGGCGAATTCTGGTAACAAGTCGCGAGAACTTCTCCTAAATTACCCGGCATACTATTAAACTGAAAACCGTTTTCATCAAACTCAAGCCAATGGGCAGCGGACTCTGATAAAGACTTATTGGAGGAAATCATCATTAAATGATCGGAAATGTCGCTGGCTGAAGCATAGCACTGTCGAAATACAGATGATCTATCCAGCCTCCCTACCAGTACGTTTAAACATTGAGCCACTGCTGCCTCAAGTTCATCGATGAATTCACCGCCTGGGCCGGTGATCCATTCTGCCAGTTTCAAGTGCCTTCCTGTAAATTGAAATTGGTCACTTAAGACTCGAATAGACCGCAACATCCAGGTAATAACCGAGTCCAGCTCAGGATCATCTCCCCCGAGAGAAATTAATTCCTGCTGGAGTTGTCCAGCCAGATCAATCAACTGCGAACTACTCTGGCTATTACCAAAAAAACGTCTGGCCACATCTGGCACCTGATGCGCCTCATCAACAATGACATGGTTCGCTTGAGGCAGTAACTGGCCCAATTGATCATCCTTCAAGGCCAGGTCCGCCCAGAGTATATGGTGATTTACCACCACTATGTCTGCTTCCATGGCTGTGTCTCGAGCGCGATACACAGGGCAACTGGGGTACTGGGCACAGCGTCGACCCAGGCAATTTGCCCTGGTACTGGTGACCATGGACGATAGAGCAGCCTGACCAGAAAAATCAGCAAGCTCATTAAGATCACCCGTCTTTGTCTGCATCGCCCAGGCTTGTATCTCTTTGAGGTCAGACACCAGGGCCGGATTCTTAAAGTGATTTTCCTCCCTTATATTTTTGTTGAGTCGATAAGGACAGAGGTAGTTCGACCGGCCTTTAAGAATAGCGACTTGCCTGCGAATACCGGAAAGGCTTATAGCCAGTGGGAGGTCCTTTGCAAAAAGCTGGTCCTGAAGCGCGCGAGTTCCCGTAGAAATAATGGTTCTCCCTCCCTTCTCCAGGAGCGGAATCAGATAAGCAAGCGTCTTTCCGGTACCCGCTGCTGCCTCTAACAGCCCATTTTCATGATCGTTGATTAAACCATCAATCACCCGCGCCAACTGAAACTGACTGTGTCGATAGGAAAACGAATCAAGTCGACTGCACAGCAGACCCGTGACTGAAAAATATCTGTCGGCAAGATCTGACACTATCTACACCACTTTACTTCTGCAATCAGGTCTCTATCCTTACTGGGTTAACTTCTGGTCTACAGCCCTGTGATGGACGTGAACTTATATACCACCGTAATACTCGCTGGCGGCAGGGCCTCGAGAATGGGCGGCCGTGACAAAGGACTTACCCATTACAAAGGGCAACCGCTCATCCGCTATTCCCTCGCTGTAGCTAAAACGCAAAGCCAACAGGTGCTTATCAGCGCCAATCGCAATCAGGCCGAATATAAAGCGATGGACCTACCCGTGTATGCTGACATTCTTGCCGACTACCCCGGCCCGCTAGCAGGCCTTGTATCCTGCGCACCTCATATTGAAACACCCTACACAATTGTCATGTCTTGCGATATGCCTTATGTCACCGCAAAAATGATAACGCAATTAACAAGACAACTGCTTAACCACGCTGAAAAAAAGTCTGCTGCCGTCTTTCGTGATCACCAGGCGCTACAATGCGGTTTATTCGTTTGTAAAACCAGCGCTCTGAATTCTATCCAGGCCTTCCTTAACGACAATAATCGGTCAGTTCAGCAGTGGCTGAAAAGCCTCAATTTGTTAACGCTCACCTGGTCAGAACAGACTGACGCATTCAAAAACATAAATCGAACCGCTGATCTTTAACCTCGCGCTCATAACAAACTAAGCCCTCGACGAGGGCTTAGTTTGGCGTCCTTGATTCAATTCTGGAATAAAATCCCATTGCCTGGACACAGACTGACCAGGCCTTGCTTCTCCCCGGCAGATACCGCTAATTCTCTCTCAACACACATTCCATCATTTGAATCCCTGGGGTCAAGTTTAGAAAAAAAACAAGTATTTACACAACCTTTTTTTTGTTGTTCAAACTTGTTTTGACAACGCTTCCAATGGACCCAACCGGTCCCTTAGTAGCAAATCAACTCTGTATATCATCGACAACCGAAAAAATTCTTTCCTTAATCTCACCGGTCGGCCCGGACCCTGAGATTACCGCATAGCAGGTATCCTCATTTTGATCAGCCAATTGACTATAAAAATCGACCAGGGGCGCTGTCTGATTATCATAGACACGCAGCCGTTCGCGGACTGTTTCTTCCTGATCATCATCCCGCAAAATTAAAGGCTCAGCCGTGACGTCATCTAAACCTTCAACCTGAGGTGGGTTAAATCTGATGTGATAAACACGACCCGAACCAGGATGAACCCGACGCCCACCCAGTCTTGCGATAATCTCTTCACTATCGACCCGTATTTCAATGACACAATCTATATGGATATGTTCCTCCAGTAGCGCTTTTGCTTGAGGAATGGTTCTGGGAAAGCCATCAAACAGAAAGCCATTCTGACAATCGGGCGACTGAATCCGCTCTTTTACAAGTGCAATGATTATCTCATCGGTTACCAACTCACCATTATCCATAACCGACTTTACTTTCTTACCTAACGGGCTACCTGCCTTGATGGCTTCTCGCAACATATCCCCCGTTGAAATCTGAGGTAGCCCATACTTTTCAGTAATAAACTGCGCTTGGGTGCCCTTACCAACGCCAGGCGCGCCCAAAAGAATCATCTTCATATCTTTCCCTTATTCAAAATCGATCTATGGTTCACTTGTGATTGTTTTACGGCTGAGTCGAACGTCTGGCGGATATGACATTCGGTAGCTGCTGGATGAGTTCCAGCGCCCGTATAAGTCTTTCCAACGATGCTACTTCTATCGTCACTTTAATATTAACGGTATGCCGTACTTTATCAGTAACAGAGTTCATCATAATGACATTGATCAACTCATCGAAGAAAATCCTAGTAATGTCAAACAACAATCCAGGTCGATCGTACGAATCCACATCGATGGTAACCGGAAATGCTGCTTCTATATCTTCACGCCAGTTCAGTCTCATCAAACGACCATAGACATCCGCATTCAAGACCTGGATACAATCATGAAGATGAACACCAACAACACCGGCATCATCCATGATACCGGCAATAGAATCACCTAATACCGGGTTACAACAGGTTGCGATGATCGCGGTCACCCATACCGATAATCAGCGCCATCGGCTGTGCAGGTTCCTGACGATCGTTCTGTTGATATTGGGCTTTCTGTTCCCGCGCCTTCTCTTGTTTCTGTTCCGGCAACTCCGAAGGAACTGCAGGCGATGCCAGCGCTATTTCAGATTCGGACACGATCAACTCGACCACATCAGTCAACTGAATTTCTCCTACTGCCAGAGCATAAAAAAACTCATCTGTATCTGTACAATTAAACTCGCGGAGAAGCGGTGTGTTATCAAAGTGCTCTATTCCCAATTGTTGCAATTCCGCCAGGAGAATTTTTCGACCGTCCTCCACATTCCGTATTTTCGCCCGATGTCCAAACCAGGACTGAATCTTAGTCCTTGCCCTGGAGGTGGTTACGTATCCAAGATGCGCATGCAACCACTCCCGCCTGGGAGCAATTTCATCGCCGGTAATGATCTGTAC
Organism: uncultured Pseudomonadales bacterium; assembly: GCA_964524295.1. Taxonomy (GTDB): domain Bacteria; phylum Pseudomonadota; class Gammaproteobacteria; order Pseudomonadales; family Azotimanducaceae; genus UBA9926. Next base: position 4,366 of record CAZGCW010000039.1, on the reverse strand, counting down.
ATGATCACCGGACTTCAACTTATGATCCAAATTAACCATCTTGCCATTGACTTTCGCACCACGGCATTTATGACCTATTTCGGTATGAACGCGATAAGCAAAATCCACAGCGGTGGCATCAGGCGGCATATCAACTACATGCCCATCAGGGGTAAACAAATAAATTCTATCAAGACTAACATTAGCCAAAATCTCATTAGCCGTTCCCGGCAATCCTCGCACCTCGTCCTGCCACTCGAGAATCTGCCTAAGCCATTCCATGCGCCTTTCGTACTTGGCGCTACGATCCTTTGCAACCACCCCCTTATACTGCCAGTGAGCACAGACGCCATACTCAGCCTCTCGATGCATCTCGTCGGTTCTTATCTGTACTTCCAGCACTTTACCATCAGGACCGATTAATGCTGTGTGGAGTGACTGATAACCATTTTCTTTAGGATTGGCGACATAATCATCAAATTCATTGGGAATATTCCGCCAGAGATTGTGAACCATTCCCAACACCCGATAACACTCATCGGTATTCTTTACTCGCACACGAATGGCCCTGACATCATATACTTCAGAAAAATTGATCCCTTTTCGATTCATTTTTCGCCAGATACTGCAGATGTGCTTGGCTCTACCTTCCAATTCAGCAGTAATACCCACCTGTTTCAGCTTGTCATCGAGCTCAACTATCACCTCATCGATATACTGATCCCTGACCACTCGTTTCTCATCTAACAGACCGGCAATTCGCTTATATTGGAGTGGTTCCAGATAACGAAAAGCAAGGTCTTCCAACTCCCACTTCAAATGACCAATACCGAGCCTGTGGGCTAATGGCGCGTAGATTTCACTTATTTCCTTAGCCAGTTTTATCTGTTTGCCCCGCTCATTCTTATTCGCCTGGCGAATGGTACAGGTCCGCTCTGCCAGCTTGATAAGCGCAACACGAATATCGTCAACCAACGAAACCAGCATGCGCTTGGCCTGGTCAATCTGGTCGGTATCCTTGCCTAAGACCACTTCCGATTTACCGATCTGGATATTGCTGATGGCAACCATCTTCAAGACGCCTTCAACCAAATCTGCCACCGCATCACCAAACTGTTTGCGAACATGTTTTGCGGTGATCTGGTTCTCTCGCACAGCTCGATAGATAATGGCTGCAATCAACCCATCTTCATCTACCTGCAACTCTGCAAGAATATCCGTCATTTCCAAGCCGGTTAAATAACTGCTCCTACCGGGCGCCCAGGCTCCGGTTGTCTGCAAGGCCTTTTTCTCTGCCTGCTCTGATAATTCACAGGCTTCCTGCAACCGGTCCACCGAAACGAGAGGACATCGCTTTGCCAGTAGCGCTAACCACTGATCAAGATCGACTCCATTTTCTGAAAAGATCGGTTGATGTTGTTTGACTTTAACCAAGCTGCCTTCTACCTACTGAATAATGTAATGGTTTCAAGATGGGTTGTGTGTGGGAACATATCAATCATTCCAATACTATCAAACTCAAACCCACCGGAGACCAGAATTTCACTATCTCGAACCAGTGTCTTTGGATTGCAGGATACGTAGACTACTGTTTCTATGTCACTGTCTGCAAGTGACTTACAGAAACCCTCAGCGCCTGATCTTGGTGGATCCAAAAGGACTTTATTATAACCGCCATCTACGAAATGTGGCAGTTGTGTGCCATACAAATCACACGCCTCAAATACAACGTTATCCACATGATTGAGCGCTGCATTCTGCCTTGCTCTTGCAACGCTGGATTCAGCGCCTTCCAAACCCGTTACAGAAGCAACCTGCTGGGCTACAGCCAAGCTGAAATTACCGATGCCACAAAAGGCATCTAATATCCGATCACCTGCATCGGCTTTTAACAAAGCCAGAGCTTGATTGACCATTGCCTGGTTAATAGACTGGTTTACCTGGGTAAATTCAAGGGGATGGAAGAGAAATTTCAGCCCCTGATCAGATAACGAATAGCTGAGCAAGCTTTCCTCACCCTCCGGAGCATAAAATCTAACCGAATCCGTCCCGCCTGGTTGTAGAAAGATAAGCACGTGGTACTGCTCAGCAAACGCCGCCAGCGCAGTCAAATCATCTTCAGCTAAGTCACTTAAATGCCGAATCACCAACGCTGCACGTCCGTCTCCAGCCGCGACCTCGATCTGAGGAATCATCGAAGGCTCAGCAAAACCATCTATCAACTGAGACAGTGGTTCAAGTAAATCTCCCAATGGCGGAACAAGAATATCGCACCTCGACACATCCGCTATGAAAGAATTTGCTGTTTCTCTGAAGCCCACCAGTGTCTTCTCTCTTTTCGCTACAAACCGGACACCCAGCCTTGCCTTGCTCCGATAACCTGAACCTTCTCCAAACAAGGGTTCCTGCCATTGTTTCGGTTTCAAATGCGAAAACAACGCTCTAAGCCAGGATTCTTTCAGATCCAGTTGACCCTGCCGGCTTAAGTGCTGCCATGAGCACCCGCCACACATATCCGCATACCGACAGTTGGGCTCAACTCGGTCGGGACTCAGTGACTGAATTTGTTCCGCCCGACACAGCCAGACTTTCTTTTTTTTTCGAAACGGCACGGCAACCACTTGTTCGCCTACCAGGGCACCATAAACACCGCATTTCTGCTCACCATCCAGGGCGTAACCCTGCATACTCAAGGACTCTAATTTCGTGTGAAAAGGTTGTTTTTTACGAGCCATACGCTTTTTCAAATTCCTTTGGGACCGCTCTCCAGAACTGTCCTGACTGTTCATCCTCTATACGAGCGCCTAAACCAATGGATCTGTGTAGACCCCAGTCGAAAGATAGCGATCACCCCGGTCGCAAACGATCGCGACAATCGTGGCGTTTTCAACCTCTCGATTTAGCTGTAACGCCGCAGCTATGGCACCGCCTGAGGAAACACCAGCAAAGATACCTTCTTCACGCGCCAAACGGCGCATAACATCTTCTGCTTCAGTCTGGTCTATGTCGATGACCCGGTCGACCGCTTCTTTTTCAAAAATACTTGGCAAATAGGCCTCAGGCCAACGCCGGATGCCTGGAATTGATTGGCCATCAAAGGGTTGCAACCCGATAATTTCTATTTCCGGTTTAACCTCCTTGAAATACTTTGACACACCCATGATCGTACCCGTTGTCCCCATGGAACTGATGAAATGAGAAACTTCACCTTCAGTCTGCCTGAATATCTCCGGCCCGGTACTCCGATAGTGTGACAGGGGATTATCCAAATTTGAAAACTGATCAAGGACAATGCCCTGTCCTTTTTGCTCCATTGCCAGAGCCAGATCTCGAGCACCTTCCATTCCATCCTGAGAGGAAACCAGTATCAATTCAGCCCCATAGGCACGCATGGCTGCTTTTCTTTCTTCACTCATATGGTCCGGCATAATCAGCTTTATGGGATAACCTTTTATCGCTGCGGCCATAGCCAGGGCAATGCCTGTATTACCGCTAGTCGCTTCTATCAGGGTATCTCCTGGGGAAATTTTACCGGTAGATTCAGCGCCACTGATCATACTAAGGGCGGGTCTATCCTTCACTGATCCAGCAGGATTGTTACCTTCTAATTTTGCTAATACGGTATTAGAGGATGTATCAGGCAACCGTTGCAGCCGCACCAAGGGCGTGTCCCCAACACAGTCTTCTATCGTAGGATATTCTTTCATGGTTGATTCATTGTTTCAGGCGTTCAAAATCTTACACATGATAGGGCAACAGAACCTGTACTTATAGTAGCAACTGGAACTAACCTAATTCTGCCCAGATATATGCAGAGGGATATACGCAGAGGGAGAGGGAGAGGGAGAGGGAGAGGGAGAGGTAGGGGAGGAGGTAGGTAAACTGGCTTGTGGCAAATGTAGATATTTGTAGAATTACAGCATAATCGCTATCCACGACCCTAAAACTAGTGAAATAATAAAGACAAGCAATTAAATCATGCTGTTAATATCTAGTTAAGAACGTTACTCAGGTGTCTGACTTATTGAATCACCCTCCTAATCGACCCAAGAGACCGATAAGCCAGCAACCACAACGAACCTATCTGACATAGCAGTTGAGTAAGGAGTCAGGAATGCAAAAATCAACGAGCCGGTTTGTCATCACCATCAGTTGCATTTTGATCATTTCTATTGGCCAAGTAAGCTGGTTCCAGAACACGCCATCCTGGGTCATGGCAGTGAGCCTTCTGGCTCAAGGGCTTTTGTGCATCGCGTTATACGGTATGTTGCAGAATTCCTATCTGGTTCCCCTATAAAGGCTGGAAAATTTATACCGGTCAATGGCAGTTTCTGAAAGAATGAGAGCTACACCCACTGCCCCCCATGCAACGGAACAACTGCCCCCG
>CAZGCW010000038.1:0-22547 GCA_964524295.1 uncultured Pseudomonadales bacterium | reverse complement strand
GCACTGAGTCTGCTCCGTACAGAAAATTATGCCCGTTATGCCTGGCCGCAACAGGCGGGTAAATTGTTCCAGCGCAACCCCGTCTGGTTCAGCTTAATAACCGGGTTATGCCTGGCACTGCTCATGTACATCAGCGACCTGTCAACCGGAGCCAGCAAACCCACTGCGCCCGGCAATTTCTATGATGTCATCAGCCATTCAGTCATGGTCACCTTTGCTGGCCTGACGTTTATCTACAGCGGCATCGCCATGACCCTTGCAATCAGACGTTATTGGCTAACCATCACGATCAAAGCCGGCTTTCCCAATAACCGGGAACCACTCGGCAAAGCCATTCGAGCCAGTCTGGCATTAACTCATCTATCCAGGGAAAACAGTGTCGGTTGTCCAGGCGAAAACGACCTGCCATCACCTTTAAAACGCATTTACCACCAATTGACCCTATGGGGCTTCCTGCTTTGTTTTATCTCGACCTGCACAGCGACGGCTTATCACTATATTCTCGGTATTCAAGCACCTTACCCCTACCTCAGCCCGCCCGTGATCATAGGCACGCTGGGTGGGCTAATGCTCTTAGCAGGGACCAGCGGCTTCATCTATCTAAAATTGGACCAACCCCGATCCAGGCAACTGGATCTACTGCAACTGGATCTAACGCTCACTGCTAGTTTATGGCTGATCGCGCTAACTGGCCTGGCCCTACTGGCACTCAGGGAGACCACTGCTATGCCTGCTCTACTTGTGATTCATCTGGGTTTTGTGTTCGGCTTCTTTATCATCATGCCCTATAGCAAAATGGTTCATGGCCTGTTCAGGTTTTTTGCCCTGATATTTTTTTATAGGGAATCAGGTAGCGCCACTACGAATCCAAACAAGCACCCAGCAGGATAGCGGTGGCCGTACTGAGGGTATCTAGACTACGCAGGTCGGCGACTCAAGCGGAGCGCATTGAGAACCACCGAGACTGAAGAGAGGGCCATGGCAAAACCTGCCAATGCGGGATGAATCATAATGCCATAAACAGGAAACAGTGCTCCGGCAGCAACGGGTATCAGTAAAATATTGTAACCAAACGCCAGGCTAAGATTCTGCCACATATTACTGACCACCTGTGTGGAAAGCTGATGTAACTGCATCACACTACCGAGGTTATTGTTCAACAAGGTCACATCAGCAGCCTGAATGGAAACCTCTGTTCCCTGCCCCATAGCAAAACTGACGTCGGCCACGGACAATGCTGCGGCATCGTTTATCCCATCACCCACCATGGCAACTTTGCTCCCCTTTTGTTGTAAAGCCTGCAGGAATGCAAATTTCCCCTCGGGTGTCATGGCAAAGTGGAACTCATCTAGCTGCAGTTGCTGCGCAATTCGCTGTGCCGCAGCCTCGTGATCACCCGTCAGCATAATCACGCGTAAACCACTGGCCTGCAGACCGACAAGCGCATCTCGGGTCGATTCCCTGAGTGCATCTTGCAGATGTACAACCCCCATTATTTTTTCACCGCTACCCCAATAAACCATGGGCCCTGAAGCACGCGTTGAAAGTACGCCCGTCGTCTGCATACCTAATTCCTGCAGAAATTGCAGACTCCCCATGGCAACCCGAGTTGACCCACACACACCAGTCACACCCCTGCCAACCTCCGTGTTCACTTGGTTGACTGTGACTGCGGTAGATCCAACTGCAAGGCAATGTCTACTGATAGCCTTTGCCAAAGGATGCTGAGAATGAACCGCCAAGCCATGACACACTGTTAAATCGGCCAGGCCAAAACCGGATTCATAATCGATGTTATCGACCTCCGGCATGCCTGCTGTCAGCGTTCCGGTTTTATCCACCACCACAACATCGACTTTGCCTGCAAGTTGCAGAGCTGAACTGTCCTGAAGCAGTATTCCCAGTTTCGCGGCACGACCCACACCCACCATAATGGACATGGGAATTGCCAACCCAAGGGCGCAGGGACAGGCAATAATCAATACGCTAATGCCATTGATGAAGGCGTATGGCAACAGCGCAGCTTCTGCTAACTGCCACCAGACTAGAACCGTAAGGCAAGCCAGGGCAACAACCACTGGCACGAACCGGGCGGCAATTTCATCCACCAGCGCAGCAATCGGGGGCTTGCTATTCTGCGCCTGCCTTACCAGTTCAATCATTTTAGCCAACGTAGTCTGCTCCCCGATGCGTTCAACACAGACATCGACAGAGCCTGCTTCCAGCAAGGAACCACCAGTGACGCGATCACCTGTACCCACCGGTTCGAGCGCAAATTCACCTGTCAACATGGCAAGATTAGCTTCCCCCCTTCCTGAGGAAACCACCCCGTCCAGCGGAACAGATTCACCCGTTGTAACCCGCAGAGTGTCACCCAGCGCCACACGCTCAACAGGGATCGTTTCAACTCCGCCTGAAAGCAGTACACGTTGTGCTAATTTAGGTTTAAGGCGTAGTAATTGATTCACGGCCAGCGACGCTTTGCCACGCGCATTCTGTTCAAAAGCCTTACCCAAATTGACAAAGCCTATGATAAAGAGCGCAGATTCAAAGTAGTGAAATTGCGCTGCCGACGGGAACCAATCGGCGGCAACGATCAAAACCGTTGAATACAACCAGGCGCTACCCGTTCCTAAGGAAATCAACGTATCCATGGTGCTTGTGCCATGTTTAATTGAATTCAGTGCGCCACGATAGAAATGGCCACCACTCATCCAGATCATGAGCAGAACCAGCGCTGCGATAAGCAGCCAAGATGATTGGTCAGCCAGGGGGGGCAGTATGGGCACCACCATATCGAACATAAAAACCATGCCCGCTGTGAGCGCAAGCGCTGATTTGCTGACCGCTAGAAAAAAATCTGACTTTACCCTCTGTTCCTGTTCATTAAGGTCATCGCTCTGCAGGCGCCCTGGGTATCCTGCTTTCTTGAGCGACGCTAACACACTTTCCAGTTCCCCATGAGTCCTTACAAAGGCCGTTTCTCCAGCATAATTAACGATGGCCTGAACAACACCCGGAGAAGCCATCAAGGCGCTTTCAACGGATCGCACGCAACTCGCACAACTCATGCCGCTGACGGCCAAATTATATCCAGGGACATCTCCGTAGGCCAAAACCTCTGACTTGGGTTCTTCCGGAGCCTGAACTTCCTGGTCTAGCTGGTAGCCGAGATCAAGAATCTGTTCCTGTATCGCATCAAGTGACGCCGTGCCTTTGACGCTCAGTGTGTTCGCCTCGAAGTCTGCTTTACTCCAAGACACCCCAGCCAGTTGATCTATACGGCTTTCGACCTTTCGCTCACAGTTTGAGCAACTCATGCCAAATACAGAAACCGTAATATCAGTCGAACTCATTAAAACCTCACCGCTTAGAGTGGCTACTGCAAGCTTCTGATAACCGCGCTAGGTTTGCAATGCTGCCAGTCGGTCCTCAATTAACTTTAACTCTGCTGCCAATATCTCAGCATCACCAGAACTTTCCTGTTTCTTTTCATCCAGGCGCCGCAGTATTAATTTCCGTGCAGCCATCAGCTCTTTGGCTTCTATGGCCTTATCAAACACAATCTCTTCAGCCTGAACCCGGTTTTCAGACTCCTGCATAGGAAGCATACCTGGAATTAGCCGGATGCTTTCGCTCTGCTGTATATGCCTGGCGATACTGGGAGACACGATTTCGATTCCCGATCGATGCAGAACATCCAATATATTTTGGTTCAAAAGCGACTTTGCTGTGAGGATCAATTGAACGTCATTTAACAATCCGCTGACCTTATAGGTGACCGCAAAGTCGCCGAGTTGAGTGATATGCACGAACGGGTCGGTTAACCCTGACAGCTCTGCCGCCTGCAACATCAACGGTCTCACCTGATTGTGAGAAACTTCATATCCCAGAGAAAGCGTCGTATAAACCATGCTGCCAGAGCTCTGCGATACAACAACGGCATTACTCAGAAAGGTGGCATTGGGAATGGCCACCAATTCCCGGTTTTCAGATTGGATTTCAGTATCGAACAAGCCTTTTTCGGACACCTTGCCGATATAGTTACCGACCGTAATAAAGTCACCCACCTTAAACGGCTTAGTCACTCTTAGCATCAATGCAGCCATAAAATTGGTCACAAAGACAGTGGAAGAAAACGCCACCACACCCGATATCACAATACCTATCAAGGCCAGCACTTGATTGCGAGTTCCTTCGGCGAGCGGGCTGGCAATGATCACTGATATTAGGAGCACCACCGCCAGTAAGAACTGGATTAATTGATAAGCAAACTTCCAATTGTCAGGGCTGTTTCTTCTTCCCCTGATGAAAAAATGATTCCAGCAAACCAGCACCAAAATCCCCGCTACCAGTGTTACCAACGTAGGCACGAGAGGCTGCAACAATGTCATATCTAGGAATTCGGACATAAATTCATCAAAACGTTCTGGTTGGCATTACTTTAACCGGATCGATCACCATTTAGAATCTCATGGCTTATCTTCTCTGCCATCATGATCACAACCGCATTTAAATTACCATTGGTAATCTCTGGCATGATAGACGCATCGACAACGCGTAACCCTCGCACACCTCTGACACGGCCCGCCTCATCAACCACGGCCATTTCATCGTTACCCATACGACAGGTCCCACTCGGATGGTACGCACTTTCCCCAAATTGCCTGACAAACGCGTCCAGATCACTCGAGCCGGGGCGAATTTCTCTATCGATAAAAGGCGCAAATGCCGGCTGAGCCATAATCTCCCTCGCCTTGGCTATACCCTTGAACATAACGGACTTATCCAGCTCCGTCGCATGGTAATTAAACTGAATACTGGGTGGTTCTTCAGGGTTATTCGAACGAAGCGATACCGCACCTCGACTAGTGGGTTTCATGGGTCCAACATGGACCTGAACACCGTGACCCTGGAATTGATTTTTGCCGTCATAATCCATGGCAATGGGCAGAAAATGGAACTGTAAATCAGGATAACCATGATCTAATCCACTACATAGAAATGCACCCGTGTGAAAATGGTTACTGGCTGCAGCCCCAGACTGATTAAGATACCATTGCAGTCCCAGCCAGGGTTTCCTATACCATTTGCTCATCGGGTAGAGTGAGACTGGTTTTTTCAAGCTGTACTGAACATAAACCTCAAGGTGGTCCTGAAGGTTTTTCCCCACCCCTGGCAATTCAAACTGACAATCAATGGCCTGGTCACGAAGCTCATCAGCCGCACCAATACCCGATAACATTAATAATTGCGGGCTGTTAATCGCACCACCACAGAGTAAAACTTCTTTTCTTGCCCGGGCCTGCCGAACTTCTCCCTGTTGTCTGAAGTTAACTCCGACTGCCTGGTCCTGCTCAAACAGGATATTCCGAACCCAAGAGCGAGTCAGGACGACCATACCCTTATCATGCTCATGGCGCCGATTGGCTTTTGCATGACTGAGATAGGCAATGGCTGCGCTTTGCCTTTTCCCCCCCAAAATAGTTCGATCAAAAAGCCCAAACCCTTCCTGTTGAGCACCATTAAAGTCATCGGTCTGGCTATGCCCCATTTCAACCCCGGCCGCAAGCCAGGCCCCGAACAACGGATTTGAAACGTCTCCCCTAGTCAGTTTCAGCGGCCCCGAATCTCCTCTGAATTGGGGATCCTGACCAAGGATGGTTTCTGATTTTTTAAAATAAGGCAGGCAATCCTGATAGGACCAGTTTGCCAATCCTGAGCGGGTTGCCCAACGCTGGTAGTCAACCTGATTGCCACGGACAAAAATCATACCGTTAATGGCTGATGAACCGCCAAGCACCTTACCTCTAGGGCAATACATTCGCCTTTGATTCAGGTGTGGCTCGGGTTCTGAATGGTAAAACCAGTTATATCGATCGGTACCCAGCACCTCAGAAAGGGCTGCTGGCATATGAAGACGAAAATCCCAGTTCCAGGCCTTCGATCCTGCCTCTATTAACAGGACGGAGTGCTGCTCGGCTAAACGTCGTGCCATGACACATCCCGCTGAACCGGCTCCAACCACAATATAATCTACTTCAATACTCATAACGCTGACCAATTAACTAATGAAACAGGTTCGGCGAACAGGGTATTAACCCAATGGCTTTCCTGTCGTTGACTCTCCGAATGTGGTCTGTGCAAGAATATGCAGGTGCAGGTGAAAAACAGTCTGTCCCGCACCTTCACCATTGTTGATAACCAATCGAAAAGCATCATCCAGGCCGAGCTTCCGGGTTACCTTACCTACCACCAGTAATAGATGGCCCAACAGCAGGGTCTGTTCCTGAGTTGCGTCCACGAGCCGCGGGATTGGCTCTTTGGGGATCACAAGCAAATGCGTAGGCGCCTGGGGCTGAATGTCTTCTATGACAATGGCCAGATCATCTTCATATATTTTTTCTGTCGGAATCTCGTTATCAATAATCCGTGAAAAGATTGTTTTCTGCTCAGACAAGATATCCCCCTGTTAATTAATGAATCTCGGCAATGAATAATTTTACCTTAAACTCACTACCATACAAAAACCCCACCACCTGGTTGACACCCTCCGCCTGTAAAAGTAATGGCTGACTCCTCTGGGCACAGGACCGGCCTAATAATTTAGGTTTCCTAAACAACCGTTGCCAATTTATACTCCTGATTAAGCACACTTCCCAAATCCGTTGAACCCATGGCAAACCTAACAGTAAAACCTATTTCCGGTCATCTGGGTGCTGAAGTCTCCGGCATTGATGTTAACCGCCTGAGTGATACTGAATTCGACTTGCTAGAGCAAGCGTTCCATGAGTATCTGGTACTCGCAATCAGGGAACAAGAAATGGGCCCGGACTCCCTCTATGCGCTAACCAAGCGTCTGGGAGGTGTCGGTGTGACCCCCTACCTGACTGGATTGACGGATTGGCCGGATGTGGTTCCCATCATCAAAGAGGCTAACGAGCAATCTCCGCATAGCTTTGGGGCCGGTTGGCATACTGATTTCACCTTCCAGGACTGCCCTCCAAGCAGAACCTTGCTGTATGCTGTCGATGTACCCCCTGTCGGAGGTGACACACTGTACTCCAACCTGTACACAGCCTACGAAATGCTGTCACCCGCCCTGCAGAAACTGTTATTGGACTTGAACTGTGTGCACAGTGCCATTCGCTCATACGGGCCCCAGGCCACTCTGAGAGATCATCTCGAAAACATGGAAATCCACAACGATGAGCAGCAACCCAAAGAGCAGGTGCATCCCGTTGTACGTCAGCATCCTGTGACGGGCCGCAATGCTCTATGGATTAATCCAACCTATAGCATCCGCTTTGAGGCCATGACTGAGGCTGAAAGCAAGCCTTTACTCGACTACCTGAACCAAATAGCCATTAATCCGACACTGACCACTCGGGTATCATGGCAACCGGGAACGCTGACCATCTGGGATAATCGTTGCACCCAACATTGCGCCACTTCCGACTACAAGGGTCATCGCAGGGAAATGCTGCGAACGACGGTTGCCGGCGAAATACCTGTATCCGCCAATTCGTCTCTTGTTTAATAAGCCTTTATTCGATTCTGCAGGCGAGAGCCAGGAGCTGACTCATGATTGATGGCATTTCAACTGCTTACAAATGGCTTGTCATTTACCCTGTACTGCTGATTTCTACGTTAATTCTGGGTCCAATTCTAATACTTCTATCTTTCCTCGGCATGGCTGACCAGGGGTCCAGTCTGCTGGCGACACGATGGGCCCGCATTAATCTCCGCTGTTGTCTGATCAAGGCTGACATTAGCGGCCTTGATTATATCCAGGAAGGTCAGTCCTACATCATCGCAGCCAACCACCAGAGCTTAATCGATATCTATCTGATTTATGGATTTTCTCCTGTTGAGTTCAAGTGGGTGATGAAAAAAGAATTAGGTTCCGTACCCATCCTCGGTGCCGCATGCAAGGCAATGGGACACATCCTAATTGACCGGTCAAATCCTCAATCGGCGATTAGCAGCATTAACCAGGCAGCCCAGAAAATAAATGAGGGCATGTGCATCGTATTTTTCCCGGAAGGGACTCGATCAGACGATGAAACTGTCTTGCCATTTAAAAAGGGTGCATTCAGGCTGGCCATCGAATTGGGTATTCCCATATTACCGATGAGCCTCCACAATACCGGCAATCTGGTCCCAAACGGAACACTTAACTGGAAACCAGGCCGGGTCAGTATGCAGATTCATCCACCGATTGCCACCCATAATCTGACCTCTGACGACCTGAGTGATTTAAAAGACCAAACAAGGGAACAGATCATCAAGGCGTTGACTCAACCATGACTTAATTATTACCCTGTATCGCTCACCTAACTGGAGCTCCTAATGCGAGAGAATCATGTCCTTAATGCCTGGCGGAACAATCAACAAACTATCGGCGGCTGGTTGTCCATTGATTCAATCCACAGCGCTGAAACCATGGCTCATCTCGGATTCGACTGGCTATGCCTGGATATGCAGCATGGCCTACTAGATTTCAATGACATCAAAAGGCTGCTACCGGCGATTTCCACGACTTCAACCATGCCTTTTGTCAGAGTCCCATGGAACGAACCTTACGAAATCATGAAGGTTCTCGATGCCGGCGCTTATGGTGTGATCGTACCACTGGTGAATAATCAAGAGGAAGCCGAACGCGCCGTTGCTGCGTGTCGCTATCCGCCGGTGGGTATGCGCTCGCTCGGCCCTATAAGAGCCCGCTTGTACGGCGGCGATGGATACATCGAGCAGGCCAATGACCATATGGCGTGTATCGTCATGATTGAAACCGCCGAGGCTCTGGAAAACCTGGATGATATTCTTTCAACGCCCGGTGTTGATGCAGCCTATATCGGCCCCTCAGATCTCGCCTATGCGCTGAATATGGCGCCGACGGGAGACAACAACCACCCGGACCACCTCGTCGCAGTTAAAAAAATATTAGCTGCCTGCCAGAAAAACAAAGTGGCGGCAGGCATACATACGCTTTCATTGGAGTACTCACTTCGTTATCTGGACCTGGGTTTTAATTTTGTTAGCTTGGGAGCCGATATTGCTTTCATGAGCCGACTGGCCGGAAAGGAATTGAAGGAGGCTCGCAAAGCCAGTAACAGCCCACAGATCAGGGCCTAACCAGACATCGGTTCAAGCTGACGCACCTGTTTAAATGATTAGCTAGGTTTGCCTGCCGCACTTTTAATGCGGGATAATCCAATGAATATAACGCCCCAATTACCCATCCCCATAACCGGAGACTGCACTTTATGGAATCTCTTAGAACCGATGCCAATCGCTGTTTCGTCTGTGGTCCCGGCAATGCCACTGGCCTACAGCTCAAATTCAAACTACAGAACAACGAATGCGTCAGCACCTTTACCCCTTCAGAGTGGCACTGTGGCTATGATGGTATCACCCACGGCGGCATTATTTTCAGTGTGCTCGATGACGTAATGGCCAACTGGCTGTATTTAAAAGGCATGAAAGCGGTAACAGCGAAATGCGACATCCGTTTCAAAACTTCGCTGCCCACAGGGGAAACGGTGTCCGTAAGAAGCTGGTGCACCAAGCAAAGAGGGGCCTTGGCGATGCTATCAGCTGAAATGCGTATACGCTCAACAGACCTGCTCATTTCCGAATGTGATGCCAGCTTCATGATTCAGAATTAAACAAATGACAGGACCCTCTCGACAACAAAAAATCAACGCGGCCAATGCCGGTCTTCTGAGAAGAATTGCGGCTTTAATGTACGATGGTTTTCTCATCCTCGCCATCTGGATGATCAGCAGTATCCTACTGATCGCCCTGGTAACCAATGGTGCCGTTCTGCAAGGCCTGGCATTCCAACTATTTTTATATCTGCAATTGGGTGCCTTTTACATTTATTTCTGGTGCAAGCGCGGCCAAACGCTGGGGATGCAGGCTTGGAGGATTCACCTCATCACTGAACAGGGAAACCCAGTGCCAGTAAAAACCGCCTGCACCCGGTATATTTTTGCTACTCTCTCGGTATGTTCCCTTGGCATTGGGTTCCTCTGGATGCTGGTTAATTCAAATCGTCTATCACTGCACGACCTGGCGACTGATACGCGAGTGGTACACCTGCCCAAAAATAGCTGAATCTGTCGCCTTCTAACGCGCTCTATGCAATTGCACACTCGCTATAGCGCCGCAAATGATGACGGGCAAGATGATCGCCACAAATGGATGGAAGCCATAGACCAGGCTGGCCGGCGCGAGTAGGTCCTGGACAAATTTAAATCCAATCCCAAATAACAAACCAGTAAATACCCGAAAACTCATCGATGACTCTCGAAGCGGACCGAATACAAAGGAGATGGCGATCAGTAACAAGCTGATAATGACCAAAGGTTGCAGAACTTTAGCCCAGAACCCCAATTCAAACGCACTGGCATCGAGACTCTGTTCATTAAGAAAGGTGATTCTGTCAATAAGGGCCTTAATAGACATCCTTTCTGGTTGGACCAGTATTTCGTTACTAAGGCGAGTCGGCGTGAGTGATGTTAACCACATCTGGGACTCACTTCCCCGAGCCCGGCCCTGCAGATCTGAGAACACAGTTTCGGACACATCCTCAAGCAGCCAGTAATCATCGCCATCCGGCACCTCCTGGAATACCGCCCTGGCTGCAGACTTGGCTTTAATCAACTGTCGATGTTCATCAAAATAAAACCATTTCAATCCAGTAATTGACTTTCCCTGTAACTGCTCAATGTGCATAAAGGCCTGTTCCTGGCGCATCCAGATACCATTGTGAGGTGTAATATCCTTACCATCGGCTAAGGCACTTTCCCTACCCAGACGGGCCAATCTCTCGGCTTCCGGCAGCAAGTACTCACCAATGACTAATCCGAATAGGGCAATCAAAAGAGCAACCTGAACCACGCTTCTGACGATTCTCCAGATGGATATCCCCGCTGCGCGCATGACCACTAACTGACTCGAGCCCGCCAGGCTTCCCAAACCAGCTAGGCCGCCGATAAGCACGGCGAAAGGAAGCGTTTCATAAAACAACCGGGGAATACTCAATACAACGAAACGAAATACAGCGAGTACGGTATAGCTGTTCTTCAGGTGATCGATTTGTTCAATCGTCGTAAACAAGACCAACAGGGACACCAACCCCAATGCTGTCAGCAAAATAGTAACCAAGACGGTTCCCGCTATATAGCGATCTATCCGGGTAATCATGGCTGAGCTGGCCTGGGTCGTGATGGTTCAAAAAACAACAGGATTTCCTGCCAGAAAAACAAAGTTAAAGCGATAACAAGAAATAGCAGGTGCACCATAAACAAACCAGGGAACGGCGCCAACAAACCATCTGAAATTGCCGAACGACTGGATGAAAGCGATAGTAGATACAAAAAGCAAAGCACCATACCAGGTACGAACCGGGCAAAACGACCCTCCCTGGGTTCAACCTTACTTAGTGGCACCGCGATTAAGACCAGAACCGGGATCATAATTATCAGGGCCATACGCCACTGTAATTCTGCACTTTCCTGACTGCTGGCTAAATCCGCCAACGAGGACTCCAATAATACCTGGCTCGATCTTGCACGCGGCAACACCGCTTGGTCTTGAGCTTGTTCCTTCTCAAGCAACTGGCCGAATTCTTCATAATCAATAACCTGAAATTCGGGGCTATCAAAGGCAAAACCATACCGACGTCCCTCCTTCAATACCAGAAAGCGATTCCCTTTTGCATCAATGCTGGTTTCTCCACTGGCCGCCATCATGGTAATGGTCTCTTTCTTGTCACCTGTTTCTGCTATTTGCATTTCGGATATAAATATTTCCTTGAGTTCCTGATTATCGAGAATATCCTCGACATAGGTTACCCTGCGTCCAGAATTCAGCATCTGAAAACGGCCCGGAGATAACATGTCAAATTCAGTCAGCGTTTTTTGGCCGCTCCGAAGCCTATCCATACCCTGCTCACCTAGGGGCTTCAACCAGAGTGAAAGAGACCCTGTCAACAGCATCACCAAAAGGCCTTGAATCAGCGTGTAGCCAAGTATACGTTTGTCTCCAAAGCCACTGCTTTTGAGGACCACCATTTCATTGTCAGCGTACAAACGACCGTAGGCCAGCATGATGGCCAGGAAAAAACTAATCGGCAGGATCAATTCAATAATTCCTGGCAGGCGATACATCAAAAGCAACCAGACAATTTCTCTACTGATACGTCCCGATGCCGCATCGGATAAATAACCACTAAAGCGGGAGCCCACCGCAATGACCATGACAACGATGGTGATCACCGTCATGGAGGCGAATACTTCTTTACAAAAATAACGAAATAAGATCATTGCCTGGTTTCAACAGTTCCTTTATCCAAACGAGTATAATCGTTGTATCATGTGGTTGTCTTAATTCATTCGAGGATATTCATGCGTTACACCACCTCAAGCGCACAGGTCGCTAAAAGCAGAGCCCATGCGCTCATTATAGGAATCTTTGAAGATGGTTCTCTGTCAGCCGCAGCAGAAGCGGTTAACACTGCTACCCAAGGTCGAATCGAGGCCATTATAAAGAGGCAGGACTTTAAAGGTAAAAAGGCCCAAACCATGCTGTTACAGGACCTGGATGGCATTAAAGCGCCCAGGGTCCTGATGGTGGGACTGGGCAAAGCCGGCGCGGTTAAGCCCGAGGACTACCTGGCTATTGCCAAAGCAGCCATTCTGCAACTAAAAGGGCTGAATATCCGAAAAGCACTGTGCTGTTTAACTGAAACGCCGGTAGAAGGGCGAGACCCAGCTTGGACAGCAACCAAAACCGTTGAACAATTTGAGGACGCAACTTACCAGTACCTGGTGATGAAAGGCGCCAAACCAAAACCTGATGACCGTCTCAAACTTGAACAGGTTGAGTTGCTTGCGAATAGAGCAAGCCTGAACTCATGCAAACAAGGCCTGCTCGAAGGATTAGCACTCAGTAAAGGAAAAAGGGCGGCTAAAGACCTCGGCAATGCGCCATCAAATGTGTGTACGCCGACCTTCCTTGCTGACGCAGCCAAGCAATTGGCAAAAGACTACACCTCCATGACAACCCAAGTCCTCAATGAAAAACAAATGGAAAAACTGGGTATGGGTGCCTTCCTTTCCGTTAGTAAAGGAAGCGCAGAACCCGGCAAGATGATCATCATGAATTACCGAGGTGCTAAACCCAGCCAAAAACCGCACGTTATCATTGGTAAAGGTATCACCTTCGATACAGGTGGAATCAGCTTAAAACCCGGATCCGGTATGTGGGAAATGATCTACGATATGTGTGGCGCCGCCAGTGTATTTGGAACCATGCAGGCCATTGCCGAACTAAACCCAAAAATGAATGTCGTGGGCATTATGGCTGCGGCAGAAAACATGCCATCCGGTGACGCTTCAAAACCCGGAGATATCGTCACAACGATGTCAGGGCAAACCGTTGAAATACTCAATACCGATGCCGAAGGCCGGTTAGTTCTTTGCGATGCGCTTACTTATGCTGATAAATTTAATCCCGCTTCGGTCATCGATATTGCCACTCTGACGGGCGCTTGTGTGGTCGCTCTGGGTAGTCACGCAACGGCCGTTTTTTCAAATGATGACGAGCTGGCACAGGAGATCATGGCGGCAGGTGACTATACCCATGACCGAGCCTGGCGCCTGCCAATCTGGGAGGATTATCAAAGCCAGATCAACAGCGCTTTTGCAGACATGCAGAATATTGGTGGCCGCGAGGCAGGCAGCATCACCGCGGCTTGTTTCCTGGCTCGATTCTCAAAAAAATATCGCTGGGCACACCTAGACATCGCCGGTAGCGGATTCAAGTGGGCCGGACTGAATAAAGGCTCAACCGGCAGACCCGTCAGCCTGCTACTGCAATATCTTCTCACCCAAGAGGGCAAGACATCTTGACCCGAGTAGATTTTTATCAAATAGAATCGGATGAGGACCCGATGGTATTTGCCTGCCGACTCATTGACAAGGTCTACAGAAAAGGTCACCAGATCTATATCCATGTACAAAACGAACAGGATTGCTCAGCACTGGATGATCTACTCTGGACCTTTCGGCCGGAACGGTTCATACCCCACTGTCAATCTACAAGCGAGACTGATGCACCCATAAAAATTGGCTACCTAACCGAACCTGAAGACCATCAAGATGTCCTCATCAATATTGCTGGACAGGTACCAGACTTTTTCAGTCGATTTGAACGTGTTGCCGAAATCGTGCCTCAATCAGAGGCCAGCCGCGATCAGGCCAGAGTAAACTTTCGTTTTTACAAGGAGCGGGGATACCCTCTGAATTACCATAAGATGACCGCGCAATGAACAAAAAAGACGCCCATGATACAAACCCGGCCAAGCATCCTGGCAAGGTAGAATCAACACAGATTCCATTGCTTAAAGATGTCGTCGATTTACTGGTCCAGCATGGAGGTGACAGCAAAGGCAAAACAACTAATCCACGGCAAGGGGCAAACCGATCCAAGGCCACTGCAAAAAAAGTAATTTCAGCGGATTCTTTAGAAGATCCCCATTATGACCCAGATACACTGGATCTGTTCTCAGATGTTTATAACTCAATTCAAAAAAGCTCCCAGGAACAAGAAGAGCTTGAAGACACGATTAATAAACTGGTCGACCAATATGCCCAGACCGTCGTCAGTAAGTTGAATGCCGATCTCATAGCACAGCTCAGAGAGCTCTCAGCCTGCCTTTCAGAAACAAATTCATTCGATTTGCCCACAACCGACGACGACAACGACTAAGCGCTGGTATACTCGCACTTTTTAACGAATATGACCCCCACCATGGAAAAGTACGATCCCAAAACTGTTGAAGGCGCCTGGTACAAACGCTGGGAAGCCGCTGGCTACTTTGCGCCACAGGGCGATGGCCAGGCATTTTCAATCGCCATACCCCCCCCCAATGTCACGGGCACACTACATATGGGGCATGCTTTTCAACATAGTCTGGTCGATTCAATTATCAGGCGACAACGCATGCTTGGCGATAAAACCCACTGGCAGATGGGTACCGATCATGCGGGCATTTCAACCCAGCTAATCGTCAGTGAACAACTGGCAAGGGAAAACTTAAAACCCATGGATATTGGCAGGGAGGCTTTCGTCGACCGAGCCTGGAAGTGGAAAGAAGAATCTGAAGGAACCATCTCGACCCAGCTACGTCGTATGGGCGCCTCACTCAACTGGCAGACCGAACGATTCACGCTGGATGAAGGCCTGTCTCGAGCTGTTTTAGAGGTATTCATCCGCCTATACGAGGATGGCCTGATATACCGGGGTAAACGCCTGGTTAACTGGGATCCAGTTCTGGAAACATCCATCTCTGACCTTGAAGTCGTGTCGGAGGAAGAAAACGGCCACCTCTGGCATTTCAAATACCCGCTGGAGCATCATCAAGATGAGTTTCTGGTCGTCGCGACAACAAGACCGGAGACCATGCTGGGAGATACTGCCGTCGCGGTGCACCCTGATGATATTCGCTACCAGCATCTCATCGGCCAGAATATCGTGCTACCCCTGACCGATCGAGTTATTCCTATTATAGGTGATCACTATGTGGACCAGGACTTTGGCAGTGGTTGTGTAAAAATCACCCCTGCACATGATTTCAATGACTATGAAGTTGGCCAGCGGCACCAGTTGCCCGTGATCAACATTATGAACACGGATGCTTCCTTAAATAGCAATACGCCCGAACCTTATGCCGGGATGGACCGATTTGACGCTCGTAAAGCCATCATAGAGGCAATGCAGGAACTTAGCCTCCTGGTCAAAACCGAAGATCACAAGATGATGGTCCCCAGAGGTGAAAAATCCGGAGTCCCCGTTGAACCGTTGTTAAGCGATCAATGGTTCGTAAAAATAAAACCGCTGGCCGAACCCGCCATTAAAGCAGTGGAATCAGGTGAAATTGAATTTATCCCTAAACAAGCCGAAAACATATACTTCGCCTGGATGCGAGATATTCGAGACTGGTGTATTTCAAGGCAGCAGTGGTGGGGACATCGAATTCCGGCCTGGTATGACGCGACGGGTCATATTTACGTCGGCACCAGCGAAGAAGCCGTCAGGGAAGCCGCGGGGTTAGAGCCCGACATTCAATTAACCCAGGACGAAGATGTTCTGGATACCTGGTTTTCTTCTTCGCTATGGACTTTTTCAACACTCGGCTGGCCTGACCAGACGGAAGCGCTGGACACATTCCATTCCACGGACATCATGGTGACAGGTCATGACATCATTTCGTTCTGGGTTTCAAGAATGATTATGATGTCGCTACGATTTATGCAGGAAGTTCCCTTCAAAAAAGTCTATATCCACGGGTTAGTGGTTGATTCTGAAGGACAGAAAATGTCCAAATCAAAGGGGAATGGGCTCGATCCAATGGATATCATAGATGGTATATCTTCTGAACAACTGGTGTTAAAACGCTGCAGCAACCTTCTACAGGAAAGAGTCAAAGAAAAAATAGAAAAGTCGACCCGTAAAGAGTTTCCAGAAGGGATCTCAGCCTACGGTACAGATGCATTGCGCTTCACATTTTACGCCATAGCCACTCGCACGCGTTCAATGCGCTTCGATCTGAAAAGAGTAGAAGGCTATAGAAACTTCTGCAATAAACTGTGGAATGCTGCAAATTTTGTGTTTATGAATACCCAAGACCACGACTTGAACGGACCCCGTCACGACTCAATTGCCGATAGATGGGTCCAAATCAGGTTCGACCAAGCGGCCGGTGCCGTTAACCAGGCTATGGAAACTTATCGGTTTGATTTAGCAGCAAAAGCAATCTATGAGTTCATTTGGGATGAATTCTGCGATTGGTATCTGGAACTCTGCAAAGCAACACTGCTATCTGACAAATCCTCTGAACAACAAAAAACCGCGGCCCGGATTCAACTTCTGGCCACCCTGGAAAAGATATTGAGACTGACTCACCCATTCATGCCCTTCATCACCGAAGAAATTTGGCAGAAAATTCCGACTGAAATGCGCCAGCATGAGACCATCATGTTAGCGCCCTATCCACAACCTGGGCACCAGGATGAGGCAGCGAATACCCAGGTAAACGACGATATAACCTGGCTCAAAGACGTCATTGGGGCTGTTCGTAATACGCGCGGAGAAATGGACATTTCCCCTGCTCGCCCTATCCCGCTCATTTTTTACAATGGCTCTGCTGAGGACAAAAGGCGCTTAGATGCCTACACCGAACTCCTCAGCGCCATTGCCAGGCCTGAATCCATCACCTGGCTCACGGCAGGCGAAACCCTGCCGGTAGCCAACATCCAACTAATTGGAGAAATGCAATTGCTCGTTCCACTAGCAGGCCTGATCGACAAAGATGCAGAACTGCAAAGACTGGCTAAGGAACTGGACCGCCTGGCAAACGACATAAAAAGAAGCTCTGGCAAACTGGAAAACCCGAACTTCATCAACAAAGCGCCCGAAGACGTCGTTGGTAAAGAAAAATTAAAACTCGCCGATTTCGAGCAAGCCCTCAAAGAACTGACGCTACAAAAGAACAGAATCAGTGACTTATAAACTCGAAAAGCTAATATAGATAAAGAAAACATTAAGAAAACTACTTGTATAAGCCTATGCTGATATGCATTAATAGCAGTTGGCAAGCTAGTTTTAACAAAAGCTAGAGCAACAACAAGAGGTACTGGCATGTCTGACAGACAAACGGGGACGGTTAAGTGGTTCAACGATTCAAAGGGTTTTGGCTTTATTGAGCGAGAATCTGGAGAGGATGTTTTTGTCCATTTTCGTTCAATAAGAGGCGAAGGGTTTCGTACTCTAAAACAAGGGGCTAAAGTCGAGTTCGTTATTTCAGAAACGGATAAAGGCTTTCAAGCAGAGGATGTAGCCGAGGTCTAAGACCCTTCCAGGTGCACTGCACCCGGCTTAAAACCTCATAAATGCAGCGGTATCGTCCAGTGGTACAGCTTTTCTGTGCCTAACTATTTATAAGCACCACTTTGCCAATCGTCTTATCAGAAGCGACCCAGTCCTGAGCTTCAGCAACATCCTGCAAAGGGTACACCTTATCAATCACTGGTTTTATCTCTCCCGAGGCGATTTTCGGCCAGACCTTCTCCTGCAAATCCCCAATGATCGCGGTTTTTTCTAACAAACTTCTAGCGCGTAGAGTTGAGCCAATCACCCGCAACCTTTTGACCATTAACTGACCTAAATTGATTTCCGTGCTACTTCCGCCCATGAGGCCAATCAGCACTAAACGCCCATACAAACCCAACGCTTCCAAATTGTCCTGGAGATAAGCCCCCCCTACTGTATCAAGAATGACATCAACTCCACCTGCACCAGAAAACTGCTTGGCCGCTTGTAAAAATGACCCATTATGCCGATTGAAGCCCTCAGTCGCTCCAAGCACCTGGCAGACAGCAAGCTTTTCATCATTACCCGCCGTAACAAAACTTGGCGATCCGAAGGCCTTGCAAAGCTGTATAGCGGCAGTACCCACGCCGCTGGCACCCGCATGCAGAATAACCTTTTCACCCGGCTTGAGTCCTGCCTCGGTGAATAAATTTAACCAGGCTGTCGCATAAACTTCCGGCAGAGAAGCGGCTTCTGGCAGGGTCAAACCAGCAGGTACCGGCAAAACACTGCCTTGATCAACGGCCACTTTCTCTGCATATCCTCCCCCGGCCAATAAAGCACAAACAGCATCTCCCGCTTTAAAACGGCGAACCCCATCTGAAACCCGGACCACGGTTCCAGCACATTCCAGGCCCATAATAGGAGAAGCCCCCGCAGGCGGCGGGTACAGACCACGGCGCTGCATTAAATCAGCCCGATTGATAGCCGAGGCAGCAATTTCTATGAGCACTTCACCCGAATTCAATTCAGGATCAGGAACACTGCTCCAATTTAAACTAGCATCTTCACCTATGGTTATCGCCTTCATACCACAAACCTCTTTTATACTGAAATTGTTACTGAAACTGTTGCTGAAACATCTTGCTCAAATTACTCAAATTCAGGAGCCGGTTTTGCCTGTTAATAATGTGGCGGTAATTCAATTTCAGAATTAGCCTGACCATCATCCAGCAACTTAATGTGCTCAACCAACAGACCAATTTGTGCCTGTATCTTCAACAATTGTTGCTGCTGTTCACCGACCGCGTGATCAAGCTTGTTCAGTAACTCCTCCTGAAAGGCAATTCGAATTTCAAGATCTTCGGTTTTGCTGTCCAAGTTAGCTTCCTCCTAATCAAAAACGTAATCGCACTTTCACGCCGCACTGATGCAAGTAAGCCTTCAAACCGCTTACTGTGTAATCTCCATAATGAACCATAGATGCGACCAGAGCAGCATCCGCCTTACCTTCTGTAAGCACTTCAACTAAATGATCGGGATTTCCCGCACCACCGGAGGCAACCACTGGAACTGCCACCGCCTCGGCTATCTGGCGAGTTAAATCTATATCATAGCCTTCCCTGGTGCCATCTGCATCGATGGAGTTAATCACCAATTCACCCGCACCCAGGGACACTCCCTGCTTCGCCCACTGGATAGCGTCCAACCCCATCGGCTTACGTCCACCATTAATAACAACCTCAAAACCGCTGGGACAGGCCGTATTGGCCCCGACCCTTTTTACATCCATGGACAGAACCGTGTTCTGGCTACCCATTGCCAGAGCACATTCTGAAATGAGTGCAGGCCTGGTTACGGCTGCGGAATTGACGTTTATTTTCTCCGCCCCGGCCCCGAGCAACCGGTTTGCGTCATCGACGGTACGAATACCCCCACCGACAGAGAAGGGTATAAAGATCTGCTCCGCAACCGCCTGAACAACATCGAGCATAATATTCCTATTATCGCTCGACGCCGTAATGTCATAAAAAACCAGTTCATCAAGTCCATCGTCATAATACTCTTTGGCCTTACTGACAGGATCACCGATGTCCTGTGTATCAATGAAACGAACACTTTTTGCCAGGTTTCCCTCACGAACATCGAGACAGGCTACCACTCGCTTACTTAACATTCAGAGCCATCCCATTTGGCAAAAGAAGACAACAGCGCCAAGCCCAATCGCCCGCTTTTTTCCAGATGAAACTGGGTCGCAAACAGATTCTGCTTACCGATCACACTGGCAAACGCAATATCACCATAGATCGTCTCGGCAAGCACATTTTCAGTGTGACTCGGCTGGGCATAATAGGAATGCACAAAATAAAACTCATCCCCAGACTGGATATTGTCAAACATAGGATGGTGCTGTTTCAACTCGACCTGGTTCCAACCCATCTGCGGTACTTTTAATGCTGGATCTGCGAACTGAAACTTGTGACAGCCTCCCGGAATAATACCCAGACAGGTTTCCTGACCTTCCTCGGTGGTGTCCAGGACAACCTGCAGACCAAGACAAATACCCAATAAAGGTTTACCCAGGTTGAAGTACTGCTGAAGTGCCTCATCCAGGCCTCTTTGGCGTAATATCTGCATCGCCGATTCAGCGGTGCCAACACCTGGAAAAATCAACCGGTCAGCCGCTAACAGTTCCTCCGGGTCAGCGCTCACACGGGCTTTCATTCCCACTGCCGAACAGGCACGCTGAACACTACGGATATTTCCTGCATCATAATCCACGATGGTAACTAAAGGCGTTTTCAAAAGGCTTGCTCTCTTAAAGGCGTGCATTATAAAGGATGTGATGAATCAATCGACAGTTTGATTCATTTTTATATATCTGTATCATATCTATGATACAAATAGAGTTCGCCCGAATATGATCAAGATCGATAATGAATCCAGCAAGCCGGCTTACCTGCAAATCGCCGACCAGATACACTTTGCCATTAATACCCAGGCTCTCGAACCCGGTGAAGCTCTGCCCAGTATCAGGAAACTGGCTGAAAATGCGGACCTGGCAAGTAATACGGTTGTAAAAGCATTAAAATTGCTGGAATCCAAAGGACTCATAGAAGCCAAAGACCGGTCCGGTTACACCGTTTGTAAAACGACTATGCAAGAGCCTGGAGGACAAGGAGAAGACTCAACTCAGACCAACCGTTATCAGGCCAGAGGCGTTAGCGCTGAGAAAACAGAAGTTCATTCGGTTGTTGACAAACTCGACCCCGGCCTGTTCCCCGGCGCATTTTGTAAAATTACTGAAGACTATCTCAGTGGTGACCCATCCAAGTGCAATGTGATTCACGCCGATGGCAGCGGAACAAAATCGGTCATTGCCTATCTTCATTACAAAGAAACCAACGATGCCAGCATCTTCGAAGGGATTGCCCAGGACAGCATCGTTATGAATCTCGATGACCTTCTTTGTATTGGCGCGACTGGACGAATCCTTCTGTCCAACACCATTAACAGACATGCAACAAATTGCCCAGGAGAAGTTATTCGAGCACTAATCGAAGGTGGCGAAAAATTTATGCAGGAACTACGTGATCAGGGGGTTCAGATTTATCCTGGTGGCGGTGAAACAGCCGATGTAGGCGACCTGACAGGGACTGTTTTAGTCGATTCCTGCGCCGTCAGTATTGCTCGAAAGTCAGATATCATAGAGAACCAACTAACCCCAGGACTGGCAATTGTCGGCCTGTCTTCCTTTGGCCAATCGATTTACGAACAGACCGAAAACAGCGGCATCGGCAGCAACGGCCTGACCAGTGCGCGACATGACATGCTCAGTCACTACTACGCTGAAACCTACCCAGAGTCGTTTGACTCAAGCCTGCCCGAAACCCTAACTTACTGTGGCCCTTATCGGCTCGAGCAGGATTTACCGGGTTCGGAACTAACCGTGGGACAAGCCTTGCTTAGCCCCACACGCAGCTATGCGCCAATCATTCTGAAACTGCTCAATGTTATGAAGCATGAAATCAAAGGTATCGTACACTGTTCTGGCGGTGCTCAGACTAAATGCCTGCGGTTCGGTCAAAACATCCATTTCATCAAAAACAACCTTATGCCGGTTCCTGCTATTTTTAACGCCATTCAGCAGGCATCCGGCACCAACATGAAAGAAATGTACACCGTATTTAACATGGGCCATCGGATGGAACTCTATGTCCCTCAAACCAGAGTGGATGAGGTGATCGACATTGCAAACACCTTTGGTATCCAAGCTCAGCAAATTGGCTATACCGAAGCAGCCCGCGAAAATCAGCTAAGTTTGGTTGACCAACTGGGCAAGACTATTCATTATCCCTAATGACATCGGTCCTTTCCTACCGGTGTAGACGGTAATCACTCTATTGCCAAAAGGATCTATTATGGTGCAAGTGGCCTTTGAAGATTGTCTCAAGATAGTTGTCGAAGAAGAAGGGTCTGACCTCTATTACTCAACCGGGGCGCCTCCCAGCGCAAAATTCTTCGGGACATTGAGAAAACTTTCGGATGTCAGGATGGCCCCTGGAGAAATTGAGGAGCTTGCTAATAACATCATGGAGCCTGCACAGCAGGAGCAGTTCAGACACTCCCCGGAAATGAACCTGGCTATATCCAGATCCGGTCTA
>CAZGCW010000037.1:0-23043 GCA_964524295.1 uncultured Pseudomonadales bacterium | reverse complement strand
GGGCTAAAACGTTATGGGACAGGATGCAAGTGAACCGTGAACCCGGTTCATGAGGTGATAAACGATAAAGTGGTAGAACATCCGGATAAACCGGATTGGTTTCAAACAGCCGCAATCTTTACAATGGTAATGGCGTTTCTGGCATCAGTCAGCGGCCTGTTAGCGGGCATCAGTGCAAACTCGATGGTTGAAGAACGATTGCGTTTAATAGAGCATCAGGAACAACTTGAGGAACATTTACTTGCATTCTCATTATTGTGCATGAAACAAGAATTATTAGCTGTAAACGGTAATATCGCTGACGCTGATAAGGCTGAAATTAATAACAAAGATCGTGATAAGCGCCGTAAGCATTTGGATAGGGTGAATAATAAAAGACTCAAAATAAAAGCAGATGATGTGTATGCAGGACAAGCCAATTATGCGCACCACTTTTTTGCCATCGGTGTTACCGTGCTTAGTCTTGCTATCACCTTCAATGGCATTGCACTGGCCTCAAGAGAAAAATCGTTTTCCTATATTAGTATTAGCATTGGACTGATTGGTTTGGTATTGGTGGTCTGCGGGACATGGGTTTGGTGGAACCCGATGAATCGAGTTGTTGATATGGACACAATGGTGCAAGAGGCTTTCGTCGTGCAGCAGGACGATATCTGTTCGAGTTACGAGTCCGCATTTGAATGGCACTAAACCACATTTTAAATAGCCCTAAACAGGCATAAATGCAACTCAGTCAAGTTAGGCTGAGCACTGACGATTGCCCGTTGGCTCAGTTCAAGGAAATAAACCTGTGACTGTTCAGGTCATAATACTCTCGCTGATCTGCTGTGGATTGAGGTAGTTGTAGGGATACTCGAGGCCTCGGTTTCGTTTGTTGATGATCTCGCTAATTCTATCCAACTCCTGTCGAAACTCACTGGTGTGGCGCCACATTTCTCTGTTTCCATGAAAATAGGGCATTTCAAATGTGCCCATCATCCATCGGGCAGGTTTGCTCAAAAGGTGCACCATGGAGAGTTGCTCTATACATTTGAGGTGGTTTGGAAGGCGGGAAACAAAGTCCATTTCTGATAGTGGGTCATGTTTGTTTGTTGGCCAGGGTTGATACATTGAACCCGGGACATTAGGGGGGTAGCCAAACATTTCATATTGCCCATTATTAACACTGGCATGTTCGGCCGTACAAGTGAAGATGATACTTTTTAATACTTTCTTGATATTTTCGCGATTGGAAATTTTTCCATCTTCGGGCAAGCCTCGTACTCTTCCGATATCCGGTGAAACGAGCTCTTCCAGCCAGGCCTGTAATTCTGTATCCGTGCAGATGGCATCATCATCAGCATACCAGTAATCAACAACAGCACTGACATGTTTGCCAATGGCTCGCCATAACAGCAAGCCGTCATCTCGGTAGAAGTAATAGGGAAGGGTCGCTTCGTTGTCGACGCCACGATCAGCGAGGTCTTTTTCGAAATTCGTTAAAGAAAAATCCCAATTTGAATACTCTCTGCAAAGTAATTCTTTGCTGCCCTTAGCCCCTAAGGCCAGCGTTTGGTCGATCAGTTTCTTCTCTGCCAGCATGACGAAGCGCGCGGAATGATTGATAGCCAAAGTAGAGTGAAAGTGAGGAGCCAGTAGTTGATGTATCGGATGACGCTCATGTAGTTGCCTATGCATGGCGACCACAAAGGTTTCCATGACAAAGTGAGTTCGAAGCAGGTGGGAAGCGACCTCGTGGTAAGTAGCGTCAGCAGACTGCACATAGGCTTTGACGGTGGTCCACAGCCAGAATGGATCTTTGGGGGTAAAGATGGGAACTTCGGGTCCGGGTGTCTGTTCAAGCTGAATGGCAATTGGTAGCATTTGGCCATCAGTATTGACATAAAATAGGCTGATTGGTACTGCAAGATAACCGTTCTTTACCTTGATGTTACCGATCTTTTCATGATCCAGCAGATAGAGTCTGGCGCCGGCTGCCGCACTGGCCAGGGAATCTCCTTTTGCGAGTAGCCCATCCACAATGGCATCAGTAACGGGAAATTTTTCAGGTAAATTCGTGCACTTTTTTAATAAAACGGGATTGACGCCATTGAGCCGTTGTCTGCCAAATTCCAGATCTGTTGAGAATCGATTAGAAACCTTGGGTACCTTCCATAACGGGTAATAGCGATCAAAAGCCGCCAGGGTTTTTCTACTTCGGAACAGTTTATGGTAAAACGTAATGAGATAGGAGGCGCAGGCATTTAGTATTGCAATTGCGATATCCTTAATCATGTCAGAGGATTCTTGTTTGGTGAAGTCTTCACCCTTAGGAAGTTTTTTAACATGAGGCGGCGTTCCGTCGAACGGCGCATATTGATATTCGATCTGCTTGGATATGAGTTGGTCAGCACGCATTGCAGCAGCATCCGGGGTGTCATTTTGAGGTAATACAATCGGTGGTGTGGAACTTGAAAATGGATTCCGGTCATCTACGAGACGGTCACGCTGTCCCCATAGTTTGTAGCCAAAAATTCGCGCTCTTTTTGCTCTGTTGTCTTTGGCTCGCAGGTAGTTAATCGAGGCAGGATCGAATATCGACTTGGCAGTCGGGATAGACATACAGGGTGGGTGATTACAGATATCATAAGAGGTATGGTTACCTGCTTCTGTTGGCATAACCGCATTGACTTCAACTTCAGCCAAATCTAGCCAGGGATGACTTTCCTCATCCCATGGGATAGCACAGTTAAGGATTTCTCGATCCTCGTTTTCTATGACTTCGTGAAACTGGGCCTGCAAATGATATTTAACAGGTTCGAGTTTAATTCTTCGGCGATACTCGTCTTTGAGGAAATTTCGAGAGCGGGCTTCACCCGGTTTGGTATCTTGCAGCCAGAAGTGTTCTAGTTCCTGTTCAGTGGGTCGGCCTCGGTCCGGAAGTCGATCCCATGGCGCCAGTTTGAATTTGATATACCAATCCTTGCCGGTAATATCTCGATAGCCCAATGCAGTCTTACTATGATAATTAAGCAAGGCGAAGGTGTCTGGATAGCAGATTGACTCGGTTATTCCTTTGGCTATATCTGGATTTTCATCGAGATAGGGTTCAAGGTGTTGCTCCCTACCACGAACTGTGGCAATAAAAAACTTCAGGAAGTGCCAGGCATGGGCAAATGGGCCACCGGTACCCGTATTCATCATAATGTCTAAAGGTGAATCCTGATCTGAGTCGTCAAATTTCAATGAGGCACTGCGAACGACCAGCCTCGCATCGTCTTCGAAAGACACTGAGGCATGGCGGAGCCTGCAGGCAAATTCTTTACCTGGCTCGAAGAAATCACTGGGTGGGATCGTAAGGTGATCAAGGATGCGGATTCTTGCCTTACAAACCAAGCCATTTTCATGCGACATGCGGATGCGTCGGAATAACGAGTCAAGGGTAACTAACAGTAAGATACTGAGCGCAAAAAACCATAGGACCAACTTATTTATTATCATCATTCTGCGGATTTTCCAAAACTATTCTTGATTCGTGGCCTAGGCATAATTACACAATTTCTTTGCTAGATCATTAATTGGTTAGTTTAGCATTGACGCTCAAGGGCGTTGCGAATAGCATATTTAGACGATTTAACCGAAATTTGTTCAAATCTTTACAATACTAGGTCTGGTGGTTAATTTGTTTTGCTTCACAGAAGAATACAAAGGAAAAGAGGCAGGAAGTAAAAAAATAAACATAATGACGATTAGTACCAAGGTTAGCATTAATGTTAGTGAGCAGGGCGTTCTGATATGCCTCGATGGATCGCTTTGAGACGAAGGGCAACGGAATGAACAATATATGGCATGAAATGCGCCGCAGACATGTTCTCAGAATAGGCGGTGTCTATGTGGCTGCAGCATGGGTATTCATTGAAATGCTATCCATATTTTTACCGATGTTCGAAGCGCCGGGCTGGATCGCTAAAACGTTCACAGTGCTGGTTGTGTTGTGTTTTCCCATTGCCTTAATTATTGCCTGGGCCTTTGAGGTGACTCCGGATGGGATCAGGATCGACAATCGTCCTAATGATCCCAAGGAAGTGGTGCCGACCGTTTTTTCAGACTACCTGATTGTTTTGGGTCTGGTGATTGTGATTGGCCTGAGTACTCTGGAATATTTTACCGATGGCGATAGTTTGAGCTCAGATCCGGTTACGGTTGCGCTAGAGGCCGAGACAGAAGCTTCACTAGCAGTGCTGCCTTTTCTTGATTTCAGTGAAGGTGCTGACAATCAATATCTTGGTAATGGGATCGCCGAATCAGTGCTGAACTCATTGGCGAAACTGGATGGTCTTAAGGTTGCATCGCGAACGTCTTCATTTGCGGTACAAAATAAAAACCTCGAGATAGGGGAAATTGGCGAGCGGTTAGGGGTCGCGCAGACGTTAGAGGGAAGCATCCGGCTACTGGGAGATAAACTGCGCGTTTCGGTCCAACTCAGTGATGTTAAAACGGGTTATCAGATATGGTCCAAGGTTTATGATCGGGAATTTGATGATATCTTTGCCATAGAGGAGGATATTGCCCGATCATTGGTTGCGGCGTTAAAAGGCCCACTTTCGCTCGATGATGATCCTGTAGTCGACATTGGTACCAATAGTCCCCAGGCCTATAGTCTGAGTCTAGAGGGACGTTATTATTTTAATATTCCAACACAAGATAATTTCTTACGTGCGATGCAATTGTTTCAAGAGGCGATTGAAATTGACCCTGGCTTTGCAATGGCGCATGGGTATCTTGGCTTCACGTTGGGATATGCCAGCATTTATACCTCTTATGCAGACTTTCGAGCGGCGTCGGCTGTATCGACAGAACTGGCTCTGCTGAAGGAGCCAGATAATGTCCCGGCTACATTGATCAAGGCTTTCATGTATCGAAACCTTGATAAGGCTTTTCCGCTATATAAGCAAGCACTCGAAAACGGGGGTGATACAGATTTAGCGCTTTATACTTTCCATAATGATTATCTGTGGCCTCAATCCAGACACCTGGAAGCGCGCCAGCCGCTTTTGACCGCGTTAGAGGATGATCCGGAGTCGGTGCTCCTGTTGCAACCGTTGGCTATGTTAGAGAGTAGGGCAGGAAACCCTGAAAAAGCGCTCGCCTACATAGCAAAGGTCGGTCCGTTTGATGGTGCTGATTTTCTTATTTCATCTGTCCTTGCCGATGTATATTATCGAAATGGAGATGGGGTCAAGCTCCGAAAAATTGCAGAGCAATCGATTGATTTTATTGGTTGGCAGAACGGGTTTCTTCCTTATTACCTGCTTCAGGCCCATCTCTTGAACGGTGATAGGGATTTAGCCAATTTGATGCTGGAAGAAATGCTGGAAAAACAAGCGAGCGAAAAATCGCTTTCGGCCACGACCATTGGCCTTAGTTTTGCTGCCTTGGGCCGCTTAGAAGAGGCAGTAAAATGGTTAATTCAAGCACAACAGGAAAAAGACTTCTGGTTGCGCTGGCATCTCAGGGGAGCGCTTGAGGACTTCCCGCGGCTGGCACAAAGGCCGAAAATGGTCAGGCTAGTTGAAGATATGGGATTGGATGATGCAAGTATTCAGGGTCGAATTGCCCTAAGTCGTTAATATCGCCGATGATCTTTGTGACATTCCTTAATAGGAGCTAATGCAGGCCCTTCTTGGCGTCATATTCAGTTAGCGGCTGTGCTGGGTTAAGATCATTGGGGACATTCCTAATCATCTGGCGATAAAGCTTCGAAATGATGTGTGTCTGCAATTCAATGACGATGGTGTTTATCGCCAGGCCTGCAGTCGGTACAGTCAGAGAGATCACCCTGTTTAGAATCACGCTGCGGCCAGTGCAGTCCCAGCAGGCGGTGCCGATTGCGCGGTGCTGACAAGCATGGCAACATGAGTTCACTCAGCGAGGCTGAATGGCAAATCCTAAGGCGTTTTGTATTGGAGATCATTTAGCCAAAGTTGGTAACCGATGAAACACCATTGATGGCCATGGTCAAGCTGAAAGATATCAGAGTCGCGGTGACTTCGTGTGTGTCAGATTATGGACTGAGAGTGTATGCATTGACCACTATGCAATCCATATTAAATAGCAGGAGTAAAATTTATGGCGTTAACACCTTCTTCAACAGAGGAGCTACTGGTAGAGCAGCGAGGCAGAATTGCTGTTTTAACCTTAAACCGTCCCAAACGCTTGAATGCAATATCACGGGATATGCTGGGAGAATTGTCGGCTAAAGTCACTGAAGCCAATAAAGATCCTGAGATACGCTGTATTATTCTCACTGGCGCGGGCAAGGGATTCTGTGCCGGTTTAGATTTAATCGGCGTTGGCGAAGGCAACATTGGCGGTGAACAGTCCTCTGAGGGTAATCGTCCGCCACGACAATTATTTGATCTGCGGGATGCGCCAATTAATGTCATGTGGAATATTGATACGCCGATTATATGTGCCTTAAATGGCGCGGCGGCAGGTTATGGTATGGATGTCGCTTTACTTTGTGATATTCGTATCGCAGCCGATACCGCCAAAATGGCAGCCGTGACCGCTAAGCGAAATGTCGTGCCTGAAAGTGGCGGCACTTGGTTATTACCCAGATTAGTCGGTTGGGCCAAAGCTGCAGAGCTCTATTATCGAGCGCGAACGGTGGGTGCAGAAGAGTGCTTGTCGTTAGGTCTGGTCAACACCATCGTGCCCGCTGAAGATTTAATGACAACGGCAATGCAATGGGCAGAAGAAATAGCGGACAATGCACCCATGGCCGTGCAGACGACGAAACGCATGATGAGGATGGGGCTGGAAGAATCGTATGATACGGCGGTTGACCATTTAATGGTCCATCTTGGCGGGATGTTCCATAGCGAAGACTTTAAGGAAGGTGTGCAGGCATTCATTGAAAAACGAAAACCTGAATTTACCGGCCGTTAACCGTCCGATTTTTATGGCGGGCTGAGTACAGTACTGCAGAGGATAGAATCTGCGTCGATCAGTGCTTTGGCGGAATACGGTGTTTTGTTGGCCTGGTTAGCGTGCATTGGTTTGGTGATTTCAGCCTACCCAGAAGGTAGATAGTCGCTGTCCTGCAAATGGATTGAGGTTGCACGGTTAGAAAATTGCGTTTGTAGTTGATCCCTGATTGATACAGTCAAGGTCCATCCGTTTTGAACTCAGGTGTATCACCGGGGGGAGGCGGTTGTTAGCAGTCCGTAGTCCCCCGGTTGGGAAAGATTAATTAACTGGCTTTTTTGTAGGGTGGGCCCATTTTTGCTACCAGTTTTGAGACGATTTTTGACTGTCGATAGACTGATTTTGTGTGGCTAAAAGTCTTGAATCCGTCAATCCCATGATAGGCACCCATACCACTTGGGCCGACCCCACCAAAAGGTAGGTTTTCCTGGGCGACATGCATGACCACATCATTAACGGTCACGCCACCTGAAGTTGTTTTTTCAAGCACGCCGGTTTCTTCACTGCGATCTTTGCCAAAATAGTAAAGACCTAGTGGGCGGTCATGGCTATTGACATAATCAATGGTTTCATCAACCGTCTGATAAGATTTGATCGGTAGAATCGGTCCAAATATTTCTTCCTGCATGACTAACATGTCATCTGTCGGATCGATAATCAGGGTAGGTGGGATTTTATGATTTTCCTGTTGCGAAAAATCTTCTTCTGCTGGGTTGATCTCAACCACTTGAGCGCCCTTTTCTTCAGCATCATTAACATAGTTATTTAATCGACTAAAATGTCGGTCGTTGACTACTGAAGTGTAATCGGGGTTATCCTTAATGTTCGGATACATGTCAGCGATGGTGGCTTGGGCAGCGGCCACAAATTCTTCTCTGCTTTCTTCCGGGAGCATGACATAGTCTGGTGCCAAACAGATCTGTCCGGCGTTCATGGTTTTGCCGGTCATTACATTTCTGGCGGCTAGTTCAATATCGGCACTTCGGCCGACGATAACGGGAGATTTTCCGCCTAGTTCTAAAGTGACGGGCACCAGGTTTTCAGCAGCTGAGCGCATCACGTGCCGGGCGATTGCGGTTGCACCTGTAAATAAGAGGTGATCGAAGGCCAGGCCACTAAAGCGGCTGCCAACCTCAGAGCCACCCGTGAATACGGCGAGTTCATCCCTGTCGAAGGCTGCCTCTAGTGTGGTCTTCATTAGTTCTGATGTTATTGGGGTGAACTCGGATGGCTTAATCATGGTTCGGTTGCCTGCACCGAAGACACCAGCAAGAGGAGAAAATGTCAGTTGTACTGGGAAGTTCCAAGGGCTTATACATCCCACTACCCCCAGCGGTTGATATTCAATGTGACTTCTGCCGCCAAGAATATTAAAGGGAAATGTGGTTGGCCTCTTTTCCGGTTTCATCCAGTTGTGAAGATGTTTGATCGCATGCTTAAGAGGGGTGATTGCGCCGTCGATGTCCGTCATTTTGGATTGCTGTAGACTGCGATTACCAAAATCCTCAGACATGGCCTCACAGAACTGACTAGAATTGTTTTCGAGTACACTAATAGCCCTGTTCAGTCGGTCAATCCTCACTTTTGCAGGGACTGCGCCGGCGCTAATATGTGCCTTTTTCTGCAGCGCTAGTATAGTGTTCATTTCATCGTTGTTGCTGACATTAGATTCACTCATAGTTGATTTCCTTGTTTATTCCCTGCTCAGGATAAAGAGCATATACGAAAGCGTCATGATTTGCGTCTGTGCTGACAGAATGGTGGCGGGTAGTGCCTTCAAATTTGGCTTTCAGGTTGATGGCAACTTGTCGACTGGCCATATTACGGGTAGACATGACGATCTCAAGCCGCTTAAAGCGCAGATATTGTTCACTGTAGGCCAACAAACCTGATGCCGATTCAGTCGCATAACCGCGACCACAATACTCGGAATGGATCCAGTAACCGAGATTCGCTGTGTCTTTTTTGTTGATTGCATTCAAACCGACACTACCGATTAATTGCCCTGATAATTTTTCTACTATGGCAAAGGTAAAGTGCGCCTTAAGTTGCCATTTCGCCCTGGCTTGGGTGACCCAGGTGGTCGCATCCTTTAAACCGTAGGTCGCATGGCACCAAGGCATAAACCGCGACAATTCTAGGTGGGATGCCTGAACAGCGGCACAGATCAGAATGTTGTCATCAGGTACAAGTGACCTAATGAGCAGGCGTTTTGTCTCAAATTGGCGGGGTGGATCGTGCAAATTGGTCATAAACAGGCTAAAACTCCAAGACAGATCATGAATGATGCCTGAGGATCCTAGGATATTTGGTAGTTCATGTTAAACTTGCCGCTTCGAAAAATCAGGGTCCAAAAGCTGTGGGAAAGAATTTATACCAAAAAATATGGGATAGCCATGTGGTTAGTCAACTCGATAGTGGACAGTACCAGCTCTTTATCGGTTTGCATCTGATACACGAGGTGACGAGTCCGCAGGCTTTCGGAATGCTGAATGATAAAGGTCTGGGCGTAGCTTATCCCGGACGTACCTTTGCTACGATTGATCATATCATTCCTACCACGGACCAAACTCGACCGTTAGCCGATGCAATGGCTGAAAAAATGATCACTGTATTGAGCGAAGCCTGCAGTCGTAACGGAATTGAGTTTTTTGCCCCAAATTCAGGACGCCAGGGTATCGTCCATGTGGTTGGACCTGAGCTAGGTCTTACCCAGCCAGGAATGACCATCTGTTGTGGTGATAGTCACACTTCAACCCATGGCGCTTTCGGTTGTATCGCACTCGGAATTGGCACCAGTCAGGTGAGGGATGTGCTTGCCAGTCAGACGCTGGCTATGGACCCGCTAAAAGTGCGCCGGATTCGGGTCGACGGAAGTCTGTCTCCGGGCGTCACAGCAAAAGATGTCATACTCCATATCATCCGGACACTCGGCGTCAACGGCGGTGTTGGTTATGCTTACGAATATGCCGGAGAAGTCATTGAGTCAATGACGATGGAAGAGCGCATGACTATCTGTAATATGAGTATTGAAGGAGGCGCTCGTTGTGGTTATATCTGTCCTGATGACGTCACCATAGACTATTTAAGGAACCGTGAGCGAGTTCCCGAAGGGGCAGAATTTGAAGCCGCTGCAGAAAAATGGCTTTCCTATGGTAGTGATGCGGATGCTGTTTTTGATGATGAAGTCGTGATTGATGGCGGCTCTATTCAACCCACAGTGACCTGGGGAGTGACGCCAGGACAGGCAATATCGGTTACGGAATTAGTTCCGGACCCGGAGGAAGCATCTGGCTTGGATAAGAATTTGATATCGGATGCGCTGGACTATATGCAACTGCAGGCAAATCAGCCAATCGATGGTGTGCGAATAGATGTTGCGTTTCTCGGTAGTTGTACCAACGGCCGGTTAAGTGACTTTGAAGAAGTCGCAGGTTATATCAAGGGTCGCCGGGTGGCTGACCATGTTCGTGCTATTGCCGTGCCCGGATCAGAGCAAGTTGATGTGGAAGCAAGGCGGTTGGGATTGCACGAGATATTCGAAGCTGCGGGTTTTGAGTGGCGGATGCCGGGTTGTTCCATGTGCCTGGCGATGAATCCGGATAAGCTGGTAGGAGATGAAGTTTGTGCTTCGAGCTCTAATCGAAATTTCATTGGTAGGCAGGGATCCTCAACGGGAAGGACCATTCTGATGAGCCCGGCGATGGTAGCTGCCGCTGCAATTGAAGGGCAAGTCAGCGATGTTAGGACGACATTCAATCTGGGAGCAGGTCAATGAGCACTCGTACGAAAATGGCTGGGCGCGGAGTTTATGTCCAGGGTAATGATATTGATACTGACCGAATCATTCCTGCCCGGTATTTAAAATGTGTCACATTTGATGAGTTAGGCCCGGCTCTTTTTTGTGATGAGCGATATCATGATTCGGGCGAGTCTAAAGGCCATGTTCTTGATATGCCGGCGTTTCAGGGCGCTGAGATATTGATATCTGATGCCAATTTTGGTTGTGGTTCGAGCCGAGAGCATGCACCCCAGGCGATTCAAAAATTTGGTTTTAAAGCGGTTATCGCCGAATCTTTCGCAGAAATATTTCATGGGAATTGTACCACTCTGGGTATACCTTGCTTGATCATGGCGAAGGATGCGCGCTCTAAATTAGTTGCGTTGGTTGCGGAAAATCCACAGGAAGAGTTGTTTTTCGACATTGAAACTCTGCAAATCAGTCTGCTTAACCAGACCTTTGACTTCACCATGAAAGAGAGTGTGCGGGAGGCCTTTTTATCTTCCAGCTATGACCCGCTGGATGAACTTCTAAAAAATACCGCTGCCGTGTCCGAGGTTGCATCAAGCCTGGGTTACGGCTAGGAAAGCACAACCATGGCCGCAAAAAAAATTGAAATATATGACACTACGCTTCGGGATGGGAACCAGGGCGAAGGGGTTAATCTGAGTTTGCATAACAAGCTCGATATTGCCCGTGCACTAGACCATTTAGGTGTTGATTTCCTGGAAGGAGGTTGGCCTGGGTCAAATCCCAAAGACGATGATTTTTTTGCTGCCGCCAGAGACATGGGTTTGAATCATGCCAGAGTGGCTGCTTTTGGGTCCACTCATCGGGCTGATAGCCTGCCGGAGGATGATTTGTTCCTTGCTAAATTGGTCGAGTCC
Organism: uncultured Pseudomonadales bacterium; assembly: GCA_964524295.1. Lineage (GTDB taxonomy): Bacteria > Pseudomonadota > Gammaproteobacteria > Pseudomonadales > Azotimanducaceae > UBA9926. Next base: position 11,406 of record CAZGCW010000037.1, on the reverse strand, counting down.
GATGCTGATTTAGTGTGTATTTTTGGTAAATCCTGGGATCTTCATGTGGAGCAGGCGCTGCGTATAGCGGCGGATAGAAATCTTGAGATGATAGAAGGGTCGATTGCTTATCTTATTGAAACGACTAAAAAACCAGTATTTTATGATGCTGAACATTTTTTTGATGGCTTTAAGAGTGATCCTGGATATACCTTAGCCTCGCTTCAGGTTGCACACGAGGCGGGTGCGGAGAGAATCATTCTTTGTGATACTAATGGGGGTGTCCTACCCGGTGAAGTTAAAGTCGCAGTCGAGGCCGTTCGCGCCAATATTCCTAATATCCAGCTTGGAATCCATGTACATAATGATGGTGGTTTGGCAGTTGCTAATACGCTCCAAGCCATTGCGTCAGGCGCGGTTCAAGTCCAAGGCACCATCAATGGCATTGGCGAACGATGTGGTAATGTCGATTTAACCTCAGTGATCAGCAATCTAGAGTTGAAGTTAGGTTACCAATGCCTGCCCCAGGGACATATCAGTGGCTTACAGTTGATTTCCAGAAAAGTCTGGGAAGTTCTGGCAATGGATGGGCCGTCTGGCCAGCCTTTTGTCGGACGCTCAGCGTTTGCGCATAAAGGGGGGGTCCATGTTTCTGCTGTTCAGCGTAATCCGGAAACCTATGAACACATTGCCCCTGAGGTAGTTGGTAATAGCCGTAAGATATTAATCAGTGAACTTTCCGGCAGTTCTAACTTGAAAGCGAAGCTGGCTAATCGATACCCTGAGCTCGAAGGTAGAGAGGTCAGTCAAGGTATACTCGAGGAGGTACAGGACAAAGAACACTCGGGTTATTCGTATGAAAATGCCGATGGTAGCTTTGATTTGTTAGTGCGTAGACACATTGGCAAGTATCACCCTTGTTTTGAGACGGTCTTCTACCGGATTTACTCGCCCAGTAATGAACTTGTTACTGAGCAAGCCGATACCGAATTGGCGGGAACGATAGAAGCATCGGTGAAAGTTAGGATTAAAGACACAGAAATGCTGTGTGCAGCAGAAGGCAGTGGTCCCATTGACGCTTTGAATCAGGCCTTAAGAAAAGCATTGCAAGCCGAATATCCAGTTGTACTCGATTTACATTTGACCGACTATAAGGTCCGCGTGGTCAACTCAACAGAAGAGACGGCTGCTAAAGTGCGGGTCTTTTTAGAGCATCAGTTCGCAGGTGAAAGCTTTGGTACCATTGGCGTTAATGTCGATATAATCAAGGCGAGTTGGCTTGCCCTTACAGAGGCTTACCATTACGCCCTCATGCAACACAGTGACTATCTTGACGAATTGCATCCGGATGATACGGAACAGTTCAGCACCTAAACGTTAGCGAATTATCGCCGTAATGAGGCATTCGATGGTCTGGGAAAATCGCTGGCATCCGTTATTAGAACAGTGGGTTACTATTTCCAGCCATAGAGGCGCGAGACCCTGGTCCGGCATTAGGACAGAATCGAGCCAAGCAACTGCTGTGAAGTATGACTCAGCATGTTATTTATGCCCTGGGAACAGACGTATATCAGGCGCGATAAATCCACATTATGATGGTGTTTTCCTGTTTGACAATGATCATCCTTCTTTTGATTTTCAGGCACTGCAACCTGAGTCTCCGGTTAGTTTTTACAAGAGCTCGAAAGCATCTGGCATTTGCCGAGTCATGTGTTACGACCCCAAACATCAGATAGCGCTGGGGCAATTGTCTGAGCTTCAGATAGAAACGGTGATTGAGAACTGGGTTGAACAGAGTCGTTTGTTGTATCAAAACAAGCAGATTAAAACCGTTTTCATTTTCGAGAATCGGGGTGAAATAGTCGGTGTCTCAAACCCGCATCCCCATTGCCAGATTTATGCCGTGCCCTTTGTCGTCGATACCATCGCTAGAGAACTCGCCGCGACTCAACGATACCGGCAGGAACAGCACTTGAATTTGTTTGCACAGATTATTCAGGCAGAGGAGGAAGATGGTCGTCGGGTTTTGTTCTCAGATGATCATTGGCTGGGATTTGTACCCTATTTCGCGAAACTGCCTTACGAGATGTACCTTCTGCCAAGGTCGGATATGGGGGATCTCCGTGATTGCTCGAGGACTGAAATCAAGTCTCTAGCGAGCGGCCTCAAACTTCTTTTGACCTCTCTGGATCAGGTATGGAAGCAACCCCAGCCTTATATTCTAACGATACACCAAGCGCCGGTATCTGAATCAGATACCCGAGATTATCGTTGTCATATCCAGATTCTTCCCATGATGCGAGCACCCGGGTTACAGAAATTTCTAGCGGGAATGGAAACCGGGGCGGGTCAGTTTCTCAATGATGGTTCGCCAGAGCAGAAAGCCATTGAATTACGACAAGCCCAGAGTCTTAATTCATCCGATCCGTAGCCGCCAGCCCTGGATGTGATGGTCTGTCAATGACAATAGATGCGATTGTCGGTTAATTAGGATAAGGTGCTGCGATTGATATAGAAAATAGGATCTTTTATGAAAGTTGACAATCATCTAACCCCAAACTGGCAGAAAATACCACAACACATAAAAACCCTTGAAGCTGAGGGTTATGATGGTGTTGGAACGGCAGAAATGAATCATGATCCTTTTATGCCATTGCTATTGGCTGCAGAGCATAGCGAGAATATTGAATTACACACGGGTATTGCTGTCGCTTTTGCTCGCTCGCCAATGATTTTAGCGAACCTCGGGCATGATCTGAATGCTTATTCCAAGGGCCGATTTACTATGGGGCTTGGCTCACAGATAAGAGCGCATATCACCAAACGCTTCAGCATGCCGTGGGGGGCACCTGCAGCGCAGATGAAAGAGCTAGTTCAAGCGATGCAGGCTATCTGGGCAAGTTGGTACGAAGGCGCGCCGCTCAGGTTTGAAGGTAAGTATTACAGTCATACGCTGATGACGCCTGCTTTTACGCCCCAGGATAAAGAGTTTGGAGCGCCTAAAGTGATATTGGCAGCTGTGGGACCCATCATGACTGAGATTGCAGCAGAGGTTGCTGATGGCTTGATAATTCACCCATTTAGTAATGAGAAGTATATTCGAGAAGTCACCTTGCCGGCGGTCGAGCGGGGATTGGCTAAATCAGGCCGTGTCCGTGAAGACTTTGAGATTACTTATAGTCCTTTTATTGTCTCAGGAAAGGACGAAGCCGGCTTCGAATCGGAAAAAGCAGCTGCTCGGGCGCGTATTTCATTTTATGCGTCGACACCGGCCTACAAGGGGGTGCTGGGTGTCCATGGTTGGGGTGACTTGCAGCCGGAGTTAAATGCTATGTCGAAGCAGGGGCTCTGGCAGGATATGGCCGGTCTTGTTACGGATGATATGCTGAACGCCTTTGGTGTGATGGGCGAGCCAGACGGCATTGTGGCTGAGATGAAACAGCGATATGGGGATTTTACCGATCGTACAGGTGGGTCCTTTGGGTTTGTGGATACACAACAGCGCCTGGACATGGTTGCCCAGTTGCGTAGTTCCTGAGATTAATTTCAGGCATGGAAATACCCAGAAGTGTCGTTTTTGATGGCGGTATTTTAAGGATTCTGGATCAAACCCGGCTTCCTCGTAGCGAAGTCTATCTTGAGTGCAGGTCCGTGATTGAGGTAATCGAGGCGATACGCAATCTTTCGGTACGGGGCGCACCAGCGATCGGTATCGCCGCGGCCTATGCCCTGTCCCTGGGATTGGAATCATCTGCAGATGATTTATCAGGATTACGACAGCAAGTGTTAACTCGTGCATCTGACCTTAAAGCTGCTCGCCCGACAGCCGTCAATTTAGCTTGGGCTGTGGATCGTATGCTGGATCATGCTGAATCATTTTTTGGTCAGCAACACCGGCGGTCTGGCCCAGAATCTGATCAGGTGGGGCAGCTTCTGGTTACGGTCCTGATGCAGGCTGCAGATTTGATTTATGAGGAAGACCGACAAGCCTGCCGTGCGATTGGGGAAAATGCCTGGCACCTGATAGAACAGCATCCGCAGGTGCTGACTCATTGTAATGCGGGTTCTTTAGCGGTGTCGGAATTAGGCACGGCCCTGGCGCCAATCTATGTGGCAAGGCAGAGAGGCGTGCCAGTCCATGTCTATGTGGATGAGACCCGACCACTGTTGCAGGGTTCCCGGTTGACGGCGTTTGAGCTTGGCCGTCAGGGTGTGGATTGTACCCTTATATCCGATAATATGGCTGCACATGTCATGGCCTTAGGCAAGGTTGATCTGGTCATTGTTGGCGCTGACCGAGTTGCAGCTAATGGTGATGTCGCCAATAAAATAGGGACTTTGAATCTGGCTATTCTTTGCAGACACTTCGATATCCCTTTTTATGTTGCCTGTCCCTGTTCAACCATCGATCTGAATACAGGAACAGGTTCTCAAATTGAGATCGAAGAGCGCGCAGGGGAAGAAGTTCGGCAGGTTCTTGGCCAGCCAAGTGCCCCGGTTGATGTGGCGGTTTTTAATCCTGCCTTTGATGTGACCCCAGCCCCGCTTATTACTGGATTGATCACTGAAAAGGGTGTGGTGGATAGGCCGAATTATGCTCGGTTACGGGTTTTTGAATCAAAGCCTGACTGAAGCAGATTTGAGGCCTTGCTTCAACTGCACCAGACGCTGGCAACAGGGAAGGACTGGTTCTTTGTTGAAATTCATCAAAATAATTAATTAACCTTGTTTCAGACCGTGCCTGGAGCAGGGTAGGCCTAGCTCAATGATTGGATTGTTAATTGACTCATTCTGATATCCTAGAAAGCGGTAATTTTTGCTGTTTTCCTGCATGGAAACTTTAAATGCAACCCTCATTTTTCTGTAAGAGAAAGGATAAAAGGGCAATTGATTGGGAAATTTTGCTAGATTATCGCTGGTGCACTTGTATTTGCCTGCTTTAAAGTTCAACAATAGGGTACTTTATCTTTTAGGAAGAATTAATGGCTGACAACAAACCCATTCTAATCGCACTGGGTCTTGCGCTTATCGTGCTGATAGGAGCTTCAGTTTATTATTTTTCGGATTCTTCTGACCAACCGGTCGTTGAAGCCAAGCCGATAGCCATTCCTGAACCAGAGGCCGTCGCCGTAGTGCCTGAGCCAGAATCTGAACCGATTATGGAACCTGAACAGGAATCGGCTCCTCAGCTTCTGGTTGACCCAGAGCCACCGCTGCTGCCAGAAGAGCAGGAAGTGATCGCTGAGGCACCAGAAGAGCCGGTATTTGTTCTTCCATTGCTCAATAGTAGTGATGCCCTGATTAGGGATGGCTTGATCAGTTTGAGTCGTCATGAAGGGATTAACCGGTGGGTGTCCGTTGACCAACTGATTCGTAAGTTTGTTGGTTTTACCAATGGTGTGGCCAATGGTGAGGTAACCAAGGAACCAGTGCAAGTGCTGGGTCCTATCGGCTCGTTTAAGGCCCTGAAACTATCGAATGACAGATATCTCATGGATAGAGGCAGTTATGAAAGATATTCGGTATTTGTAGGTATTTTTGATTCCCTCGATAGTCAGATGGTAGCTGAGTTATATGTGTTGATTCAGCCATTGTTGGAAGAAGCTTATACCGAGTTGGGTAACGATGATGGTAGCTTCAATGCGGTTTTGTTTAAAGCCATTGGCAGGTTACTGGAGACACCGGTTGTAGAGGGTGATATCGGTCTTGTGCGACCGGTGGTGATGTATCACTTTAGCGATCCGACACTTGAGTCGTTAAGCCCAGCCCAGAAGCAGTTGGTTCGGATGGGACCTACCAATACGCGTCGTCTTCAGTCCAAAATCAGCGATATAGCCGGTCAGCTCAGAATAATCCTGGAGTGATCGCTTAACACAATGATGAAACCGCTGAGTCATATTAAGGTTTTAGACTTAACGCTAGCCAGGGCCGGTCCAACTGCAGTCAGACTGCTTGCTGATTGGGGGGCCAAGGTGACTCGCATAGAGCCACCAGCAACGACAGTGGGTGGGGATTTAAGCGGTGCCAGGCATTCACCCGATTCGCAAAACCTGCATAGAAATAAGCGTGGGTTATGCCTGAATCTAAAAGCCCCGGAAGGACTCAATGTATTTCTAAAATTGGTGAAACAAGCCGATGTGGTCGTGGAAAACTTCCGTCGCGATGTTAAACACCGCCTGAAGATAGACTACGATTCACTGAAGAAAGTGAATCCTGGTCTCATTTACGGCAGTATTTCTGGATTTGGTCAGACAGGTCCTTATAGTGAGAGGCCCGGAGTGGATCAGATCGTGCAGGGCACGAGCGGGCTGATGAGCATTACGGGGGAGGCCAGTGGTGAGCCTACTCGAGTGGGTATCGCCATCAGCGATACGTCAGCGGGCATGTTTCTGGGGCAGGGTATTCTTTTAGCGTTGATCGCGAGAGAGCAGACGGGACTGGGTCAGTGGGTGCATACCAGTTTATTGGAATCGATGCTCTGTAAGCTCGATTTCCAGGGTGCGAGATACACAATGTCAGGCGATATCCCGGTACGTGCTGGTAATCATCACCCGACTAACTCGCCCATGGGTGTTTTTGAAGCGAAAGACGGCCAGGTGAACCTGGCGGCGAGCAGCAAAAAGATGTTCGCAAATCTCTGCCGGGTTATTGGCGCGGAGGGCTTGTTGGAAGACCCGCGTTTTAAGAAAGCAGCTGCGCGCATACAGTATCGAGCGGATTTGACTGCAGAGATCAATAGTCGAACTCGTCGAATGACCGTGGCAGAATTAGTGACCCAACTAAATGAAGTCGGTTGTCCCTGTGGCCCGATCTATGATATCGGGCAGGCCTTTGAGGATGAACAAGCTCAATCGCTGAATATGACCCGTACGGCAAACCATCCGATTCTTGGTAACATCGATCTTATCCGCTCGCCGATTAATTTCTCGAGCTCGGAACAGGAGACTTCCTTTGAGCGTGCCGCCCCGGAACTGGGAGAACATACAGATGAGATACTGCTGGAGGCTGGAATTTCCGCAGGCGAAATATCAGCGCTAAGAAAGGCAGAGGTAATTTAGTAAATTGATTTTTAGGTGATACACGTGGAATTAGAAACAACAAAAATGGTGGCTGAGGTTCGAGATGGGGTTGGCTGGGTGACCTTCAACAATCCTGACCGCAGGAATGCAATTTCCCTGGAAATGTGGCGGGGGCTAGGCGTTATATTGGAAGCTTTTCAGTATGATGAAAGCGTCCGTGTTGTGGTTATGAAAGGTGCCGGTGACAAAGCATTTGTGTCTGGAGCGGACATTTCGGAGTTTGATGCACACAGATCTAATGCCCAGCAGAAGCTCGAATACGGAAAGGTTTCGGCGCATGCGAATCGTTGGTTGAGTCAGCTAGATAAGCCCTTGATTGCGATGATTCAGGGGTATTGTATTGGCGGTGGTCTGGCGACGGCACTCAGTGCGGACATCAGATTTGCCACCGCTGATTCCGTTTTCGCTATTCCAGCAGCAAAACTGGGTTTGGGTTATGACTATGCAGGGCTGGATGTGCTTACCCGTATCGTAGGTCCCTCCCGGGCGAAGGACATTATGATGTCTGCGCGTTTCCTGGATGCGCAAGAGGCACTGCAGATGGGGCTGGTGAACTTCGTGGTCGACAACGCTGAATTAGAATCAACGGTCAACAGTTATGCCCAGGTAATCTCCGCTAATGCACCGCTTACGGTGAAGGCTGCTAAAGCCGCCATAAATGAAGTTGTTAAGGACGAATCCATCCGCGACCTGGAAACAATCGATGAAATGATCGATGAGTGCTTCAACAGTGAAGACTATATTGAAGGCCGTACGGCCTTCATGACCAAGCGTAGGCCCAGATTCAGTGGTCGTTAAGCTCGCAGATTATTAGGTATGGCCTGTCTGTCTAACGTTCTCTCAAGGCATTGGCTTGAGCCCGTTTGAGCGGTTTTAAAAGGTAGTCCATGACCGTTTTTCTTCCTGTCATGATATCAACTGTGGCGGTCATGCCTGGTATGATGGGTAGCGGGTCAGTACTAGAACCCAGATAATTTCTTTCTGTTCTTACCTGAATCTGAAAGAAATGTTCTCCACTTTCATCAATGATGGTGTCGGCACTAATGCGCTCGAGAACGGCATCTAGTCCGCCATAAATTGAGTAGTCATAAGCGGTGAGTTTAACAGTGGCTGCTTGGCCTGGTCTGATAAAGGCGATATCGGACGGCCGAATTTTTGCGTCGACCAGTAAGGTGTCGTTACTGGGCGCTATTTCAACCAAATCCATTCCAGGCTGGACGACTGCACCGATAGTATTGACGAGAACCTGATTGACAATACCATCGACGGGTGAGCGAACAGAGGTTCGTGCAACCCTGTCTTCCAAAGCAGCATTCGAAAACGTAAGGCGGTTGAGTTCTGCTTTCACGCCGGTAAATTCCTCCTGGGCCGCCGATAAAAACTGTTGCTGGCGTTCGTCTATTTTTTTATTAGCTTCTTCCACTACCGCCTCAGCAGAAGGCAGTTTTAATCGGGTTTCTTCCATGAGTCCTTGAGCCTCGTTGACGGCTCTTTGTAATCTGAGTAGCTCGATTTTTGATACTGCGCCCGTTTTGACGGCCGGTGTTGTCAGTTCGAGTTCCTGGCTGGCAAGGTCTGCGTTGGTTTTATATTTAGAATATTCACTCAGTAAACCCTGCCTTGCTTGAATGTGTTGTTTTAGCTGCTGTTTGAGGATATCAAGCCCACTTTGTAGTTGGATTTTTCGGGTCTGGTAGAGACTGACTTCATTCTTGAACAGTTCAAGCTGATCACGACTCAGATCCTTTGGCATCACCAGGTCTGTCCCGGACAATTCCGCGGTCAGACGAGCAGCCCGATACTGGAGCGCATCGATAGAGGATTGACTCTGGTTGAAAGACGATGCAAATCGAGTGTCATCAATGCGAATAAGCGGTTGGCCTTTTATTACGAGGTCGCCATTGGAAACCATCACCTCGGCTATGATACCGCCTTCAAGGTTTTGAATGATTTGAATCTGGCTGGAGGAAATTACTCTGCCTTGTGCCCGGGCCACTTCTTCCAAACTGGCATAGTTTGCCCATACCAACGAGCTGACAACAAACAGTGCAGTGAGTAACACAATCCCGTGGGTGAACAGGGGTGCAGCCTCTGTCTCGGCAACGACCCTATCCGGCATGAAGTCCCTATCCTGTAGATGTTTCATGGTTTGTTACCAGCGCGGGATAGTGTCTCCAGTACCTCTTTTTTAGGTCCATCAAGAACAATCTTGCCTGCATTCAGGACAATCAGTCTGTCAACTAAAGCCAGCATTGAAGAACGATGTGTCACCAGCAATAGGGTCTTATCCTTGATGTGATTTTTTAGTCCTGAGACGAAGTTCAGCTCTGTCACATTATCCATGGCATTACTGGGTTCATCGAGCAAAACAAAAGGAGCCTGATTCAGTAATGCTCGGGCAATGGCAATTCCCTGTCGTTGTCCACCGGAAAGCTGCTGACCACGCTCTCCAACCTGTAGGTCGAAACCTTGTGGGTGTTCATTAAGATAATGAGCGATTCCTGCCAGTTCGGCTGCTTTGAGGATATCGGAATCCGCAGCCAGAGAGGTCCCGAAGGCAATATTGTCTCTCACTGTACCGCTCATTAAGGTTACATCCTGAGGTACATAGCTGATGTTTCGTCTCAAGTCAGCAGGATCGAGTTGCCTTATGTCGGTCCCACCAATCAGTATTGATCCTGAGCCAGGTAGGTAAAACTTACTCATCAGTCGGTGCAGGGTGCTTTTTCCTGATCCTGTGCGGCCGATAATGCCGATTTTTTCGCCTCGATCGACTTTGAAGGAGATACCATCCAATGCGTTTGCTTCATGTGTTGGATAAGCGAAGCTAACCTCCCGGAACTCACAGCCGGATGACAAATCAGGTCTATGTAGGAACTTCTGCCCCGGCTCTCTTTCTGCAGGTAAGGCCATCATGGCATCAATGGTTCGATAGGCCGCAATGGAGTGGTGGTAGCGAGTTAAAATGCTGGCAACCTGTGTCATGGGAACAAGACATCGCCCCGTCAGGATGGTACAGGCGATGAGTCCGCCCACCGAGAGCGCTCCTGCATTGATAGCGTACACACCGCCAATCACCATACCCATGGATGCCAGCTGTTGGCCTAATTGCGTTAAGTTGAGCGTTGTTAAAGAAAGTAGCCGAGAGCGTAAGCCCATTTTCGCCAGTTTACTATTGTGTGATTCCCAGCGAGATTGCATAGCACCTTCAGCCTGCGCCGCTTTAATTGCCTCGGGCGAATAGAGCGCTTCAATCAGCATAGCTGTCTTACGAGAGGATTCGGTGAAAATATCCTGTATGGTCGTTTGTAGGCGATTTTGGAATAACAGGCCGATGATGATGATAGTTGGAATCATCAGGAGGGGAATCAGCGCTAAATTACCTGCGATACCATAGATAAGGGTGATGAAGAGCAAAATAAACGGCAGGTCAATGATGGTTATTAGCGTGGTTGAAGTAAAAAACTCTCTGAACTGGTCGAATTCCTGGAGATTATTGGAGAAACTGCCCACCTTTACCGGTCGCTCTGCTACGCGCATGTGCATGACTTTTTCAAAGGTGTTTGCCGATAACATGATATCAGCGCGTTTTCCCGCTGTATCGATAAAATAGCCGCGCATTGATTTCATTAGAAAGTCGAAAACAAGAACGATGGCGACGCCTGAAGCAAGCACCCATAAGGTATCTATGGCGTTATTAGGCACCACCCGATCGTAAACATTCATAATAAACAGTGGGGTTACCAAGGCAAACAAATTGACCAGAAGCGAAGCGAGAATGACTTCGAAGTAAAGACCTTTTGATTTTGAGATAGCGCTGAAAAACCAATGGTTCCTAGGAGAGGTGTGCTCATTGTCAGTATTTCCACCAGTCTCATCCTTGAAAAATAGACAATGACCAGAATAGGCCTGGTTGATGTCATCATGGTTGCAGTCAATCGCGGTGTCGGATTGAACAGGGAAAATTATTTTTAATCCGGTTTTGTGACGGCTTACCAGAATGCAGGCACGATGCTTGGATAGTAATAGGACGCAGGGGAGTATCTGGTCAGGAATTTCATTTAATGTTCTTGTTTGAATGCTAGCCTTGAATCCGGCTCTTTCAGTGGACCTAATGAAGACGCCTTGGTCCATTTTGCCGTTGTTCATGGGAAGCCCAGCGGCAAGGCTCTGTGCTGACTGTGGTCGTTGATAGAGCCGAGTCATTAATTCCAGAGATATTAATAGTTCATCAGTTGAAGCCTGATCTGCATTAGCTTTCGACGCATCCATATGGTTAGTATAGCACCCGGTTGTCAGGCTACCACAGACCCTGGATTCGATTCCGGGTCGGGTCCGTCCAGGGGCC
>CAZGCW010000036.1:21484-23964 GCA_964524295.1 uncultured Pseudomonadales bacterium | reverse complement strand
ACTGTAGTGGTTGCCTGACGACCATTCTAGCAGTTTCACTACCAAAATACTGATCCAACGACTTGTTGTTTAATTCTATTCCCCCATCGCCAGACGTCATAAAAACCCGAGCCTTAGCGGTTTTACGTCGACCCGTTCCGTAGTATTGATTCATCTGTTATCCGTTATATTTCCAATATTTGTGGTTGCTGAGCTTCATGCGGATGCGTTGAACCTGCATATACTTTCAGCTTCGTTAACATCGCTCGGCTTAATTTGTTTGAGGGCATCATACCTTTAACCGCTGACTCTATAATCCTTTCCGGGGCCCTGTCGATTAACTTATCAAAGGTAATAGATTTTATACCCCCAGGGAAGCCAGTGTGGTGGTAATAGGTCTTGTCAGTAAATTTATTACCGGTCACTTTAACTTTTTCTGCATTGACAACAATGACGTAATCGCCGGTATCAACATGCGGGGTAAATTCGGCTTTATGCTTGCCTCTTAACCGATTAGCAATTGCCGTACTCATGCGACCCAATGTTTTATCTTCCGCATCAATGACGTACCACTTTCTGGAGACAGTTTGTTTTTTTGCACTGATCGTTTTCATGCTCTTGCCTTGTTACTTTATCCGGCTTGATAGCGGGAGATTTCGAGATCGCGAATTCTAACCAAGCAGGCCTTTTTTAGCAAGGCCTCTAATCCAACAAGTAGAATCAAAATCCTAATCTAATCCTTGGTTCAGGGTCGATGCTCTCGACTCAAATAGGCCGTCGATTGCATCTCTTGTAATCGACTTTCAGTTCGGCGGAATTCAAACTCTAATCGACTGCCCTGATACAAGCTCGAAATGGGCTTCTCGGCTGATAGTATCAACTTCACATTGCGATCATAAAACTCATCGATCAAACCAATAAATCGCCGGGCTTGATCTTCCATTTTTAAGTTGAAAACCGGCACATTACTGATCAGCACCGTCTGAAACAGCTTGGATATCTCAATATAATCACTGGTACTTCTAGGACCATCGCACAATTCAGAAAACTCGAACCAAACGATACCGGTGGCTAATGATTTTGTTTTTATCACTCTGCCTTCAACCTCAATATCGGCGCCGGCAAGTAAACTATCCGGATTCAACGACTGCAGCGCATCGGTCAAACACTGCTCTGAATCAGAACCCGATGGTGAATAATACAATGGTGCGCTCTGCAAAGCCCTGAGCCGATAGTCGATACCGCTTTCGAGATTCAACACGGTATTAAATTTCTCCAACAGCGCAATCGCAGGCAAAAACTTACCGCGCTGCAGACCATCCCGATACAGATCTTTCGGAGCGACATTCGAAGTTGCCACTAGAACCACTCCGCGACTAAAAAGCCCTTCAAGAATACCCGCAAGTATCATTGCGTCGGTAATATCACTGACAAAGAACTCATCGCAACAAATAATGTCGTACTGCGATGCCAACGCTTCTGCCACCTCATCCAGCGGATTAGAAATACCCTGGAACCGTGTCAACTCAGCATGAATACGGCGCATGAAACGGTAAAAATGAGATCGCACTTTCTTCTTGGTTGATAGTTGCTCGAAAAACATATCCATCAACACCGTTTTGCCGCTACCCACACCTCCCCACAAGTAAATTCCTGGCACCTGGGTCCGACCACCGAACCAGCGCTGATAAAAGGAAACCGGAGTCTGCGAGGCCAGAAATTGATCTGTTAACAACTGCAGCCTTCCTATCACCTCCCATTGGGCGGGATCCTGCTGCAGATAACCTGCGCTAACGGCTTCCTTGTATTGCTTTATCAAACTTGCTGACATAGCCGTTTCAGTTCAGCCCTGAAGCCTGAAGCGTGCGGATTCAGCATGAGCGAAAAGCCCTTCTTGTTCAGCAAGAATGGCCGCATCTTCAGCCAGCGCCAATACGCCAGATGCGGAGCACTGAATGAGGGAACTTCTGACTTGAAAATCATTTACACCAAGAACCGACGCGAACCTTGCGGTACCTGCCGTAGGCAAAACATGGCTGGGCCCGGCGGTATAATCTCCCACCACCTCTGGACTGTGTTGGCCAACAAATACAGCACCAGCGCAATCAATTGATTCCAATAACTGTTCAGGCTGATCGACCGCCAATTCCAGGTGCTCTGGGGCAATTCTATTGACGATGGCAGCAAGCTGATCATCTGACTCTGAATGAATCAGTAACGCACGATTACGAATAGAGGCCTTCACAATATCGACTCGCTGGGCCTGATCTATGACAGCGGATAATCGAGCATTGATATTCTTAAGAACCTGCGCGGACGCAGATACCACAATCGCCTGAGCCACTTCATCGTGTTCTGCCTGGGCCAGCATATCAGCCACCAGCCAATCTATATTGGCGGTTTCATCGGCAACAATCAAAATCTCAGAAGGACCCGCGATCATATCAATGCCAACATCGCCAAACACCTGCTGCTTCGCTGTCGCCACATAGAGGTTACCG